>DAIOGT010000220.1:4819-7617 GCA_036745095.1 Pyrinomonadaceae bacterium | reverse complement strand
GGTCAACCTACTCAGTCTGTGCGAAAAGTTTTCGACATGCGTTGCACCTCGCGTACTTTTCCGTTTGCTGTTACACGAGGTAAACTCACGCTCGCGCCTTTCAAAACAATCGAGGTGATTTCCACAATGGCCCTTAAAACCGGCAAGTGCGAACCTATCGATATAGCGACAGACAAACGCATCGTCAAACAAGACAGCGAAAGTCGGTTCAAGGAGTCCATTACCTACAGTCGTCGCTCGTTCGTCAGTGGGCTCGGACTGTTCTGTTGTGCGCTTCCTCTGACGGCCGTCGCGCAGCAGGTCCGGCCAAAGCGTGTTAGACGCATCGGCTTTCTCATTGGGCAGGCGCCGACGTTGATCAAGGCCTTCGAGGATGAGCTGCGCAAGCTTGGGTATGTAGATGGACAGAATCTCATAATCGAAAAACGCATCTCCCGGTCCAACTCGACAGATCTGCGCGTGCAGGCGGCCGAGCTTGCCGGCATGAACCTCGAACTAATCCTCGCCGCAGCACTGCCGCAGGCGCTCGAAGTACGCAAGAACAATCCGGCGATGCCAATGGTGATCGCTACGTGTCCCGGGATGATCAGCAACGGCTTCGCCAAGACTCTCAAGCGCCCCGGCGGCCTCTATACGGGAATGGACGAACTCCCGCCAGGTGTAACGGCGAAGCGTCTTCAGCTTCTGAAGACTGCTGCACCAAGCGTGTCACGCGTCGCGTTGCTCTCGACAACGCCGGGAAGCGGCGGTCATGAAATCCAACTCGCCAATGCCATGGAGGCGGCCAAATCGCTCGGCGTGACGGTGAAACCATACCGAGCTTCCTCACTGACCGAGTTGGAAACGGCACTAGCTGCTATCGTTAGTGACGGAATGGATGGTCTCGCAAATTTCCAGGGCGGGTTATCGCTTTCCAATCGCGAGCTTATAGTGGACTTCGCGGCGAAGAACCGGCTTCCCGCAATCTACCAGGCGAAGTTTTTCGTCGAGGCGGGCGGGCTAATGGCGTGGACGCCGAACCAGGAAGACCAGTATCGGCAAGCCGCGCGCTATGTCGACCGGATTCTCAAGGGCGCGAAACCGGGCGACCTGCCGATTCACTACCCCAGTCGTTACTACTTATTTATTAACAAAAGTGCCGCGCAACGTATAAGCCTCGTCCTGCCGCCGAAGCTCGTTGCGCAGGCGGATCAGGTCTTGCTGTGATGAAACCAAACCGAGGGACGGAATTTCGCATAGCTCGCTTAACGTCATGCTTCACTTACCGCCGCGGACGGCATTCACTCTGAACGCAGAGCTATGCGAGCCCGGCGAAGTCTTTCCACATCAATTACTCCAGTAACGTACGTTTTTCTTGTTCACGATAATTGGTTTCGGCTCCTCGCCTCGCGCCTTAAATTCCCCGACGTCTTCAGCCGCGTCGACTAACAACCTGCTTCGCGTGCAGCAGCAATACATCCTCAGTCGTCCTTTATCGTCGTTGTGAACATAGACCAGGTGTTCGGTTCCCTTGTCAAAGTCGCGGATGCAGCCATGGACCAGGAAGCGAACGGAAACCTCTTCCTGCAAACTCTTACGCCAAACTTTCTTTACCTTAAATTTGATCTCCATGTCATAGACGTCGCCGCGGATTTTGCCGGCCGGCTTCTCAACAATATCTGAGGCAAGAACCTCACCTATGAACACAGCTTCAGATTTCCTGAATTCTTCAAAAGCAGTAATGTTGCGGTTGAGGCAACTACATTGAGCTAACGCTCCATCGACTCCCAGAGCGCATCCGCTGATGAAAAATAACACTCGAACAATTCCTTTCATTAAACACCTCACAAAAGCGATTTCCTCATTCAATAGATCGACTTGGTCGGCACGATCGCGCTGACACACTACTGCTTAACGCTTCTTAATAAAATAGAAAACTACTGAATCAACAAACTTCAAAGTCACGCTATCGCATAATGTTGTTTTTCATACTATTATCGAGCCGCTTTCCATAGATACTGCTTCGTCAAAGCGGACGTTGGCGACGGAGTTGCCCCGAGCGGCGCCGGCTATGCAACAAAGGAGAGTCACATGATTCGCGCGATTCTTATCGTGTTGGTGATCTGCGCGTTGACTCCTGTAGGCCAGCGGCCAGGCGTGAAGTGCACCGTAGATTCTCCGGAGCGGCGCGGGGAGGAGGGCTGCACGATTCTCGTCAGCAGGCCCCTGATTGGGTCTCGCGCCAAGCCCTTGTACTGGCACATCGATCGCTTCGATTCGTTGGATGTCGCGAACAAAGCGGCTGGCCCTGATGGCGTCGCCGCTGAGGCACATGGCTCCGTGTGGCTTATGACTGTTGAAGGTCAGACTGAGCAGCACCATGGAGGGCATCATGTCGCCTGGATAGGCCCTCTCCGGCTGCCTGCCGCGGACCGTTATACAATGCGTGTACAGTCGTCACTGCTTCTGCCCGGAGCCACCACCCCAATCCACACTCACTCTGGTCCAGAGGTGTTCTATATTGTCGATGGCGAACAGTGCTTGGAGACTCAGGAGGTCAACCACCGACTTACCGCCGGCCAATCCCTCGTATTGCCGGCGGACCTAATCCATCGTGGGCGGGTCCTTGGAACGCGCGCGCGGCGGGCCGTAGCGCTCATCGTGCACGACGCCGCACGCCCGGCAAGCGAGGACCTAACCAGTTCGCCGCCGCTGGCCGGCTGTAAGTAGGGGCGTCTAACAGCAGCATAGGTTGTGGGGAAGAACGCTAAAGGACCATTTCTTCACTTTTTCCACCTGCCAGATTCCGGGTCCATCAG
>DAIOGT010000220.1:3020-4719 GCA_036745095.1 Pyrinomonadaceae bacterium | reverse complement strand
TGTGCGGATAAATCAAACCGAACCTGACCATTGATCGTCGCGTAAGCAGCGAGTGCAGTTTCAGCCTCATTTAGAATTTGACTAATCTGTTCTTCAGACAGGGTGACGCCCATCACCGGCAACCAGCCTCTGAGATCGGCTTCAACCATTATCCGAATACTTGGAAACATACCCGTGCCAGGATGGGTTGTAACCTCAATGGAATTGGCGCCGACTTCGGAAAACATTTTGCTTAGCTCAGTTTGATCACCAAGCACGAATGGAGCCCGCAACGCATCGGCTGCTTGCTGACCCGCAGTCCGTTGCACCAGTTCGACCACTGACGCGTATGCCGGAATGTTTTCAAGTGAATCCCAAACGGCAACCGCGAAACGTCCATGGGGACTTAGTACGCGAAGCATTTCCTGGATTGCTCTTGTGCGGTCTGTGAAAAACATAAGGCCAAACTGGCTAACTACGACGTCGAATGAATCATCAGCAAACGGTAATGACTCGGCTTTACCTTCGTGCCATTCGACGGCTGGCGCGTTTTGTTTGGCAACTTCGATCATTCCCGGAACAGGATCAATGCCTGCCACGCGTCCGCTTGGGCCAACGCGCCTCAGGATTTCCCGCGCAAGTATTCCCGTGCCACACGCAACATCCAGGACTCGTTTACCTTGACCTACATTCGCAGCGTCGGCAACTCTTGGAGCGTATTGTTCGAAGAGCGCAGGCACGAACAATGTTTCATATACTTTCGCGGCTTCGATTTGATGTTGCAATGTAACGTCGTTCATGTGAAGTCTCGCTTTATCGCCTCTGGATCACCGTAGCGCGCAAGCTGGAATCCGCCACCTTAATCTGAACAGTTTCGAGTTCCGATCAGGTACGCGATCTAAATGATACGCGCAAAAAGAGCGGTCTCGAAAGGTTTCAAGAATCAGAGGGCATTCTTACGCAGAGTTACATTCTTATTCTTTACCGGCAGTGGACCTGAGTAATCAAGCGCAGTGTCGAAGAGCCGTCATTCCAATCAACTAAAGGATGATTTATACTTACCCCACATACCGACGACAATCGAGCTCATTCGGGAGGCCATTATGAACAAGGTTTCCGCGAAGTCACACTCAGCTGTGCTGGCTTTACTCACACTCTTTGCTTTATTGGTGTTGACCACTTCTGGCAATGCACAGAGCCGGCCCCGCGGTGCGTTGCCGCGACCGAGCACACCGACTTCCCGGAGTACACCTACGCACCCACCACCGGGACTTGAAGCATGGGAGTTCAAGGTTCCACACATGGAACGGGAAGCAGCTCGTCCTAGAACTTCCGAAGAAGAAAAACTGGCGGTAGCACAAATCGCCGAGGACTATCAACGCATCCAGTTAATCAACAACCGGATGATGAGTGCTGCAATGAGCAGACCTGTTCCCAACTTCAAGGATATCGCTGAAGCGACCACCGAGATTAAACGCCGTGCGAATCGAATGAGGGATAATCTGCGCTTGCCGGCGCCGGAAAAGTCCGAGTCCGTTAAGGCTACCCTTCCCCTTCAAGTAAACGACGCCGCGGAAATGAAAGCGGCTTTACTCGATCTCGATCGTTCAATCATGAGTTTCATCACGAACCCGATATTTAAGAACACCAGTGTGGTTGATTTAACGGAGGCTACGAAGGCGAGCCGCGATCTGGTGACGATCATCAAGTCGAGCGAACT
>DAIOGT010000220.1:0-2920 GCA_036745095.1 Pyrinomonadaceae bacterium | reverse complement strand
CACGGCCAAAGGGAAAAGCAACCAGCCAGTTAGCGGTTATATTGTGTCGGATGTCGAAATCCGAGAATGATCGAGATAGATCCAAATCGAGCGGATTACGAGTCACGTTGGCGAGGACAGCGACAGACTCGAGCGGTGAACCATTGTCGATCGATTTCGAGAACGTGTAATTGAAATCAAAGAACACGTCAGTCTTGAACCGCTGGCGCACCGTCAGAGTAGCGCCGTGGTAATCAGCCGATCCGATCGTCGACAGAGTTTGGAAGGCCGCATACTGTGGATGAAAGAACGCGTTTGGACCAATCGTCGGCGAGAAGTCGTCGAGTACGGCCTGCAGGAACGTCCAATCAGCAATCGCGAAGAAGTCATCAGACGCAAGTGAATAGGCCATTTGCGACGGTGTCAGGCCGCCGATGAACGGGGTCGGGTTAAATCCAAAATTCCCGATGTAGGCGTTGATAATGCTATTGCCCGGAAAGAGGTTTTCGAAAAATGGGATCCGAGGCACAAGCGGGCTATCAAAGGGAACATCCCTGGCGCGAAGATCGGCTAGGACAGCGGCAGCATCGTACCAGCTTTGGCCTGACGACGGATCGCGAAGGTTATTGAGGTGCATGACATCGCGCACCACCAACAGTTCGCGGCCCTGGCGTCCCACATAGCTCGCCTCCACAGAAAAACCTTTCGGCAATTCTCGGCCAAACGAGGCGTTCCATGTGTACTGCCTTGGCGTGGTCAGCGTGTCATCGAGTGTTTGCTCGATGCGCTGGGACTCGTCGGCCGGATGCGAAAGCGGGAAAGTGATAGGTCCCGGCACAGGCAGGAAATTCGTGAATGCGCCCGATCGGAAATCCTGGTCGAGCCCGGTAAAGAGTGGTCCGGTGCGCGAGGTCGTATTGATGGTATTCGCTGACACCGTAGCTGAAGAAGCAAACCCCAGTGCGTTGTTGAGATCAAAACTGACCGCCAGCGCGCTTCCAATTCGATCATAGACCATGCGGAAACCGCCACGCACAACTGATTTGCCCTGACGTCCGACGAGGTTACCAAACCAGTTGTTGCCGAAATCCGGAGACCAGGCGACAGCTATGCTTGGTGCAAAGTTGTTGAAATCCTTTTCATAGAAACCCTCACGGTCGTTCGCCGGTCCCGCGAGGTTAAGCGTTATCAGATCATTCACGGGCCGCCCACTCTCTGCGCCCGCGACTCGCCGCTGAAAGAATTCACCCAAACTGACATCCGGTTTCACTTGAAAACCTTCTGTCTCATAGACGGGGGTGTTGTATCCCCAACGAAGACCTCCAGTGATCGTTAAGTTGGGTCTGATTCTCCAACTGTCGAGACCATAAAACTCATATTCTTCCGTCGCAAAAGTGCGAACACTAGGCGCGCCTACGGGCAGTAAATCTCCGTTCAAGTCGTAATTAACGTTGAACGAATACTGTGAAAAGCGTCCCAGCGCCGACGCCACCGCGGCACGAGCATCAAATACGAAACCCGGGTCAAGATTGGGTATAGGCGCATTCAGAGTAGATCCGGAGTTGGCGTAAAACGAGGGATTGACTATCGCCGCATCGAAAGAGTTTGCGAACGTCACGCGGTTATTTCGGATGAAGCGAAGGTTTGTTCCGAACTGTACCGTATGCGTGTCCTTAATCCATGAGACATCATCCGTAATATTCCATACGGGCGTAGTTCGGCTGAGTGCACGCTGGTATAGAAACGGCTGATAAACGAAGCGGAAGTTTACTGCGTTTTCGTTTGAGTCGCCGCCTTGCGTGAATGCTTGTCGGGTCAGGCCGACACGCATACTGTTTACCATAGTGTTGTTCAGGTTCCAGATGTGGCCGGCGACAAATCCCTTCGGATTAACCCACAAACTGGGAGAAGGAGTGTTCGGAAACTGCGGCGCACGACCATAGAGATCGTTTTGATAGTTGCCGCGGAATGACAACGCCTGCTTATCAGTAAGAGTGAAGTCGAACTTGACGATGTGTGATGCCAGCTCGGTGGAGATTGGAGCGTTGAAACGAAAGCCGGCAACGTTGAGACCGTCACCGGTGGTGAAATCATTTGGCAAAGGTGCTGTTCGCAAGAGAGCGAGTCCGGCTTGATTGACCCCACCAGTAGCGGGAAAAAGTGTCGCAAGATTAGCCGGGGTAAGTGTGAGACAACGCCGGTTGGGATTGCTGGCAGTAGCACATCCAAATCCTAGCGTGGCGCTGGAAGTCACGTAAGTAACGTTTCCCTCCCGGAGCGAAGCTGTAGGAACGGTCCGTAACACTGACTGCTCAGCGGCATCGCGCCGGCCTTCAAAGGTGTAGAAAAAGAACGCTCTGTCTCTTTTGATTGGTCCAGCAATCGAGCCGCCAAAAATATTACGGAGTAGTTTTGGACGAGGGACTCTCAGGTCGCCAACCTGCTTAGTTCCGTCGAGCACCTGCGGGTCGGTTGCTACGAAGCGACCGGCGGCATTATTGAAGAAGTCATTTGCGGTGGTCACCGTGTTGCGGTGATAGTGGAAGAGTGAGCCATGAAAATCGTTTGAGCCCGATTTTGTGATCAGAGAAACCTGGCCGCCAGAAGATCGACCCTGATCGGCATTGGGCACCGACGTCGTCACGCGAAACTCTTGCACCGAATCCGGTGTTACGCGCAGAACGCTTCCAAAAGCGTCGCCCGTCACGATATCGAGGCCGCTCTGCTGTTCGTTCACGTCGATACCATCGAGCGTAATGTTTGCCTGATCGCGACGGCTGCCTGTGACTTCTCCGGTGCGCGTCACACCTGGTTGCAAAGACAGGAGGCCGACGATATTGCGAGCGTTCAGCGGGAGCTCTTGAATCCGTCGTGATTCAAAGGTATTGCCAAGTGTGGCGTCACTTGTATTGAGTGCGGCTTCACTGGTCGATGTGACGTT
>DAIOGT010000219.1:0-7661 GCA_036745095.1 Pyrinomonadaceae bacterium | reverse complement strand
GATACGAGTTGAAGTTGCGCAGCTTGGGATCGATCAGCACCGGCACCTGCTCGTAGGCGACCGGCAAAATCTCGCCCAGGATGCGCGGCGTAACGACGCCTTTATCGTAGTCTGAAACCACAAACGCATCGGCGTGCTTCAATGCCTCTTTCAAACGCGCGATGATGTGTTCTTCGACTTTCGATGTAACGGGAACGCGCGACTCGCGATCGGCACGCACAACGAGCTGGCTGTGGGCAATGATGCGCGTTTTAGTCGTTGACCGACGCGTCTCGTCAACTATCAAACAGCCATCCTGAGATCCGAGCTCGCGCAGCTCATTCTGCAGACGCTCGCCTGGGCCATCGTTGCCAACCACACCAACGACTGACCCTCGCGCGCCGAGCGCGACGAGGTTCGCCAGCACATTCGCGGCGCCACCGAGATGCACTGACTCTCGACGCACATCGACGACGGGAACGGGCGCTTCGGGAGAAATGCGTGTCACGTCGCCCCAAACAAACTCATCGAGCATCACGTCGCCGAGGACGAGAACGTAGCGGTCTCGAAGTGTCTTCAGTATCTCGGAAGCACGAGTTTTGGTTAGTTGAGGCATGAAGTTACGACAATATGCGATCGATTGCGGCCATGACCCGTGTCACCGGCACACGCAGGATACATTCGGGCTGATCGAACTTTTCGCAAAAATAGCCGTGACATGGCTGGCACGGCATCTCTTCAAAAACGACTTCGGCCGCCGCCGAATTCCAGGGCCGCCAGTGGGCGATGTTTGAAGAGCCAAAGATCACGACCGCAGGCGTGCCGACTGCGGCTGCGATGTGCGCAATCCCGCTATCGTTGCCGACGAACAGTTGTGAACGTGCGGCGAGTGCCGTCACCTCGGGCAGAGATAAATCAAAGATCGAAATGTTAACCGACGCTTCTGAGCGGAGTCTCTCGAGGAGCGCTTTCTCGTTTGGAGCTGCGATAGCGACTGGAGCAAAGCCGCGCTCAGTTACAAACTCAGCCACGCGCGCAAAGTTTTCCGTGGCCCATTGCTTAGTTGCAAACGCTGCTGCCGGATGAATCAGCGCGATCTTCCGCTCGGTCAAACCGGCTTCGTCAACCAGATGCTTAACGGTGTCGCCTGCTTTGGGCGCGATACCTAAATGCGTTGGCGGTCGATCCGTAACCGGAACGCCAGTCCAACCCAGCAATGCGAGTTGTTGCTCGACCGAATGTGTCTTCTGTTGTCCCCACAACAACAACGGCGAAGGAGCCTGGTGATTGTGAAGCTGTGCGTATTGATAAGTCTCGAAGCCGACGCGATGACGGGCACCCGTCGCACGCGTCAAAAATGTCGCCGTAGTTCCACCGTGCAGGTTGTAGACAACGTCGTAGTTCGCAGCTCGTAGCTCACGCGCGACACGCGCCCGCGTCATAATCCCGCCGCGTTCCAACACGATTACGTTGTCGATATGTGGATGGTTGATAAGAAGCGGCGCAACCCAATCTTCGACGAGGATATCGACTGCAACATTCGGAAGAAAACGTTTCAAAGCGAGGACCGACGGCGTGGCCAAAACTGTATCGCCAATCGATCGCAATCGGACCAGCAGCACCTTTCGCACTTCGGACCAGTCCCATCGCGCCGGCGCCAGAGGTTGCGCCGCGTTATGGCCCTGCAATCCGTACGTTGCCTGTGTTTCGATCACGCGTAGCTGTGGAGAGAGCTCAACGATGTCGCGCAGGCTTTTCATCGCCTTACTCTTCTATGGTGGCCTCGTCAATAAGCATGACAGGAATGTCGTCGCGGATGGGATAAACGCGTTTGCATTCGACGCACTTCAGCGCGTTCCCATCCGGCTTGAGCTCAACCTTTGCTTTGCAAGCCGGACACGCGAGGATTTCCAAGAGTTCCTGACTGACTGCCATGGGCTAGACCTTTCTAAGCGGCACTGCTGCGGGATGCCGAAAGCTTACCACATAGGACTTATCTGACCTATATAACCTATACTTTCTGTCATGTCGCTGGAATTTGCCCTGCAATACGCCTGCCCGCTTCGCGCAAATTATTCTGAGCGCCACTTGCGTGAATGGGGACGGCTGAGCAGTCTGCACGCGAGGCTTACAACCGGCGACGCGAGCGCACCGTCGGTAGACAAGCTGCAATGGGTGGAGAACGCGAGCGCTGAAATGGAGCGCATGCAGGAAGCGACGATCGTATGCGCGCACTGCCCTGCATGTCTGCCAGTCGAAACAGCCGGGGACGGAGAATCAGTAGGATGCCTTGGCCGGATTAACTACCCGGTTGAAGCGCAGTTTGAAAAGTTTCTCGCCGACCGCGTGCAGCTCTCGCTTGACACGCTCGATCCGGATGACCAGCCGCGGCTGCTTCGCATCCTCGTCGATCCGGAGTCGCCCTTTGATGGTGAGGCGACGAAGGAGTTGCGACGCGTGATCACGGAAGACGGTTTGCGGTTTTTCGAGTTGCGCTTGCCGATCGTTCTCACGCGTGAAGCCGCACGACTCACAACCGATAACATTTTCGATCTGCTCGCCGGATTTCGATCCGAAGACAGCGATGCAACCACCTACACACGCGAACTTCCATTTGAAGCCGCTGCCGATTATTACGATTTTCTCGATCTGATTTTGCGCAGCGAGCTGAGCCAGTCGGAAGTCACACGGCTGACATCGCGCAGTCGAAACTACAACCAGTTTCTGCGTCTCCTGACCGCCATCGAAAAAGCCGAGGCACTTAATACTCGCGTTTTGATCGATTAAGACTTACTGATTACGCTCGTCCAATATACGGAGCGTGTCGAGGATGAGGTTTGTGTTGCTGAGTGCCTGGATGCGAACCGGAAATTGCTCTGCGGTTTTTTGAAACTCAAACGTGCCGTTCGTGATCTCCACCACCTTCTGAAATGCCGGATCGCCGACGTTGCCGCCGCACGCGGCATCGACGATACGGCCGTCGTTGAACTTAACCTGCCCTTCGTGTTTTTCGCCGCTGAGCGTTAGTACGCCGTTTAGTCTCGCGTTTTCGATTACCTGAACGGCGTCAAAAACGCTGACTGCGCTGAGATCCCCGGCGAGCGTGAAGTGTTTGCGCTCGAAGTGGGCCTCAGGGGCAGGCACGGGCTTCAGATCGGGACGCCGCGCACGGCGAATTGCTTCGAGTCCACCTGCAATGTTTATCCGACCATCGAACTGTTTGGCTTCGAGCAGGCGGTCGTGGGCGGTATCGAAGTCTTCGCGCTCGATGTAGAGGCTCGCGAGTGCGAGGCACTGGCGTGCGGCCTCTTCGTTCTGTTTGTAACCGGCGCAGATTTCGCGGAGGCGCTCCCGCAATTTGAGGGAGCGGCTGTTGATTTCCAGGGCAGTCCGGAGGCGTTTTATGGCCCGTTCCGGCGCCTGGTATTTCATAAAGAGCTCGGCGTCGAGCAAAGCTGCTTCGACCTCGCTGACGTGCTCAGTTTGTGAGTCCGTGACCGGCATCCAGCGAAGTTTACCATAAGCCATTTGGGCGCCGGCGACACGAAATGGTGCGCGAGATGGACCTTTTTGGCTTGTAAACACGCGTTGCAGATAGGGGAATTCGACTGGCATGCAACCTGCGAAGGATAGCCATCGTAGTCCCTCATGAGAAAGGATTGGTGGAATTACAATGAACCGGTGGATGAAAAGAAGGATTGAACGGTCACGGGCGAGATGCGACAAATACCGTAACCGCGGATAAACGCCGATTATCGCGGATCAGCGAATTCTCTTCCTGCTGTTGTCAAACGCTACCCTCTTGAATTCAGGCTTTGGGCCGAAGTTGAGCAGTAAACCAACCTCTATCTCAGTAGCTCTCAAATAATTCAAGAGTTGTGCTTGGTGAGCAGAACCAAGCGCACGGGCAGCCTTCAATTCGAGAAGAACACACTTCTCAACCAGCAAATCTCCCTCAAATTGACCGACCCGTTGTCCTCTAAACCACACGGGAATGTCTATGCGGCTGCAAACAGCGAGGCCGGCCGATTCGAGCGCCAACGCGAGAGATTTTTGGTAGACCGATTCCAAGAATCCCGCCCCCAACTCATTATAGACGTCATAATAAACACCAATAATTGTCTGCGTCAGCTCAGAGTATTTAAGATCCGCGTTCATTTGCGTTAATCCGCGGCTAAAATTCAGCTTTGAGTCCGATCCGGATCTGCCTCGGTCTCATCGTCCGAGCTGTCACAGGTGAATCGATGAATTCAGATCCAAAGCTGAAGACGGTCTTGTTCAGCACATTATCGAACTCCACCGAAGGCCGCAGCTGGATCCGCTCAGAGATCTGAATGTTTCTACTCACATTCAAATCGAACACAAACAGCCCCGGACCGCGTCCGGCATTCCGCGGAAGGTTTCCGATTTGACCAATCGGCGGGACACTAAAATTCAAAACCTCGAGAGGCTCACCCGGCCGGCGCCACCGCAGCGACGTCAAATCACCCGAATAGTTCGGCCGATCATTTGAAACATCATCCAGATTCCGATCCACCCCTCCGATCGAGATGTTAAATGGTGCACCGGACGCGACCCGCCAGATCGGCGACAACTGCAACAAACGCAAGTCGAACGTCCCTGAAAAAACAAACCGGTGACGCCGGTCAAGCAGACTTCGCGCTCGTTCCGCACGAAAGTCTCCCGGCACGAGCGCATCAGAAGTGTTGACCACACCGTCATCGATCAAACTCGAAAGCGTGTAACCCGCGCGAAATGCGAATCCGGATCCGAATCGCTTTCGCAACTCGATCGTCATGCCACGATAAAAACTGTTTCCGGCCGAAACGAGTTGCTCGAGTTCTCCACGAGTTGGATCTGGCCGCAGCTCGTTGATCGCCGCAAGCGCCGCCTCCAGCACGGTCGTCGACGACGGGCTGTTGAGATTCATTACCGATACCGGAACTCCGAACTCAACCACGCGATTCAAGGTGTTGCTGTTCGAGCTGCCGAAAACAAACCTGACCAGCTCGCCCGCAGTCGCGGCGTTATGAAGAGGACGCGTTGCTGTCGCGGGATTGATGAAGTTCGGAAAGTCACGGGAGGCAAGAAACTCGGTGAAGTTTTTGTAGCCGTGCGGCAGCAGCGGCGCGTTGGCGTTGAACTCGCGCCACAGGCGAATGCCGCGCGTGAACGTGAAGTTTGCCTCTACCGAATAACCGCGACCGAGATCGCGCTCGAAACCGGCGTTCAATTGATAAGTTTCGGGAATTCTCAACCGCGGATCGAGACGGCGAAAAAAGTCCGTGTTCTTTACACCAAACTCACGGACCAACGGCGAGTCAACACTCAGCGTTTGCGGAAAACGTAGATTCGCCGCGATAAATGCACGCCGCTGAGCGACGGTCATCAGCTTTCCGGTCGACGGATCGCGCAAAGCATTCGTGTCGAAAAACAGCTGCTGTTGTCCGAGAGTAAAGTCGTCGATCGTCCGCAGCAACGGACGATTAAAAAAGATACCGCTACCAAAACGAAAGACGAGCTTGCCGGAATCCAGCGGACTGTAAGCAACGGAAAAGCGCGGGCCGAAGTTGTTTGCGTCGCGTAGGATCGTCTCGTACTCGTACCGTAAGCCATAACTCAGCAGCAGCTTCGGCAAGATCTGCCATTCATCCTGCACGAACACTCCCGTGTAAAAATTTTTCTGCGTCGATGAGCTCTGGAAGTTCTGCCGGAAGCGACTCGAAACACCAGCAAGAAAATCACCGGCGCTCGCGAAGTTGAAAGTGCCGCTGAGATCCGCGAGATCGATAAACGTCGAGCGCACGTGATGAAGATCGACGCCGAATTTGAAAGAATGATCCGCGTTGATCAGCGACAACACATTTTGGATTTGCACGCGTTCTTCGCGGCGGTCACTTCCGCCCGATGTGGATGAACCTGCCACCAGCGTTCCCGTGCGTCGGTCTGGATTGTCAGCCGGCAGCGGATCATTGAGTGTGACGAGCACGACGGGCGTATCACCGCCGCGAGCTGCGAACGCCGGCGCCAGACGCGAGTATTGAAACCGCGCCTGATTCACCACTCGTTCGGAGAACACGAACGTATCGGAATACGAGATCGCATCGGAATTGCGCCGCCGTCCCTGAAAAGCTTCTGCAAGCCGGTTGCCGCCACCAAACTGTCGCAAGTTGATCAAACGTCCGCCGAGATAGACGATCGCGGCGTTATGCATC
Source organism: Pyrinomonadaceae bacterium (assembly GCA_036745095.1). Classification (GTDB taxonomy): domain Bacteria; phylum Acidobacteriota; class Blastocatellia; order Pyrinomonadales; family Pyrinomonadaceae; genus PSRF01. The sequence goes on along the minus strand of DAIOGT010000219.1, from coordinate 1,467 downwards.
GGACTAAACTGGTGATCGACGCGCGCCGTCATGCTCGTGTTCTTCAGTGGCGTGCTGATTGAGGAGATGAATGGCGCGACTTCTGTCGCGAGCTCGGGAAAGTCAGCATCTTCGAGACGCGCGCGATTGAGATCCGTCGGCGCAGCGAGTCGGAAAACAGAGCTCTGCTTCACTGGTACTAGCGTGTCGATCAACGCGCTGTCCAGTACGTGGTCGCGTTCGTAAGAAACAAAAAAGACCGTCTCTTTCAGGATTGGGCCGCCGACCGTAAAGCCCGCGGCGTGCTGCTGCAACGGCAAACGCGGGAGACCGAGAGAGTTGTTTTTGAACGTATTCGCATCCAGTGCTTCGTCACGAAAAAAGTAAAAGCCTCGCCCGTGAAACTGTTTCGATCCACTGCGTGTGCGCAGATTGACGCGCCCACCCGACGCGCGACCGTACTCGGCCGAGAACTGATTTGTAATCACCTGTACTTCCGCTACAGCCTCGAGCGACGGCTGAAAGCGTTCGCGTGCTGCACGGTCGTCGTTGTTGTCGAGGCCGTCGATCGTCAGGTTGTTGGAGTACGCTGGCGCGCCCGCGAGCGAAAACGTGCCCGCTTCTTCAGGCGTGTCGGCGTGATTGACGTTGCGATCTTCAGCGAGGTCGCGCGTTGACAGTGGCTCTTCAGTGACACCCGGAAGTGTGAAAAGCAAATCGAGAACTGAACGACTCGCTATCGGTAACAACTCTGTCTCGCGTGCCGCGAGTGTTGCGCCCGTGATGGTCCGCTTTGTATCAACGACCGGAGTTTCTGCCTCAGTGACGACTACTGGGTCGACAACGAGGTCCGAAGGAAGCAGTGTCGCGTCGAGTTGAAGACTCTGTCCCGAGACTGTCGTGATGTTTGTTAATTCCTGCGTTGCGAACCCTGCGAATGAGACGCGAACGACGTACGTTCCGGGTTCAAGTTGGATGAGGCGATAACGACCCTCGTGATCCGTTGTCGTCGTGCGCCTCAGTGCGGTTTTGATTAACGTCGCCTGGATCTCGGCGCCCGGCAACACGGCTCCGTTTTGGTCCATGATGCGTCCGGAGATCGTGACGGTGTCGAGGTCTTGTGCGTTAACGTTGAAAGTGAATAGAAAAATAGTGAGAAGTGTGAGACGTGAGGTCATCATTGTAACTCCTTGTGAGGTTTGTTAAAGCGGGACGGACTTTACCACGGATTTAAGCGGATTGGATAAATTTATTGCCGCGTTGATCGTCGTCTCAGCGCAGCCGCGCGCGTCAACGGCACGAGGGCATCGCTGCCTTCAGGCGCCGCTTCGAAATTCGTGAGCTCTTCAGCATGCGACTGCAAGTATTGGAAGAATCGTTCAAACTCCTGCTGCATCGCATCCATCTTCTCGCGCATGTTGAGAATGATCTCCACGCCCGCGAGATTCACTCCCAAATCGCGCGTGAGTGAAAGAATCAATTCCAGTC
>DAIOGT010000218.1:0-7760 GCA_036745095.1 Pyrinomonadaceae bacterium | reverse complement strand
CTCCACTTGCAAATCGAGAAGCCGCAGTCGAGATGCAACGCGAGATCGCGGCGGGAAATGAGAGTGAAACGATGTTGAAGTGGGGACTGGCGCTCCGCGAGTCGAACACCCTGATTGGCACTGCGACACTCTTCAACCTCAGCCTCGATAACGGTCGGGCCGAGATTGGTTATGCGATGGCCCGCGCGTACTGGGGTAAGGGTTACATGACGGAAGCACTTCAGGCTCTGATTTTGCACGCCTTTGAGGTGATGCAGTTACGTCGGCTCGAAGCCGATGTCGATCCACGAAACTCCGCATCGATTCGAACTTTGGAAAGATTGGGTTTTCAACGTGAGGGCTTTCTACGCGAACGCTGGCACGTGGACGGCGAAATTCAGGATGCATTTTTCTACGGCCTCCTCCGTCGTGAGTGGAGCGGCGGTGCTCAATCAAGTTAAAGCGATTAGTTACGCCGAAGGCGTGTTTTCAAACTGAACCAGTACCGGGAGCAATCTCAAACCTTGTGCGCGATACTCCCAACTGTGTTATCCTCAGCGCATGCCAATAAAAAAGAAACAACCTCATACCTCAGCTCGCAAGAAAGCCTCTGCATCTTCATCACCTTCGTCTCGTAGTGGAAAGCTCGTCGCAAAATCCAAGTCAGCGAAGAAATCGAAGGCAACTAAGAAGGCTAAGAAGAAAGATTGCCGCACTGAACGCCTGAGAAAGCTTGAAGAACTCACCTTGAAGGCTTTTCGGATGGCTTACGAGAGTAACCAACGCGGCGAATTCTGGCGCATCTAGATCTTGCTTCTCTCAAGATTAGAAATTTATGGCGTACTTCACCTACGACACATCTGTAATCGTTTCTAGAAAGATAACTGGACTCCTCACGATGCCTGGCAGCTTTCTCATGTCGACCATCGTTTTGATGGAGCTTTCAGCCAGTTGTGCCGATGCGACAGAGCGAAAGCTTTATGAGAGGTTATTTCGTGCTTACGAAGAAGAGCGGCGGCTGATAGTTCCGAATTACGAAGACTGGCTGCTGACGTCGAAAATACTATTCCTGCTAACTAATAGTCGCCGACGTTTACACCATGGAAAACTAAAACGGCTGCCGCCCGGAGCGTCGCAGCGACTCGCGCTGGATGTGCTGATCGCCGTCAGTGCGCGGCGGTGGAAAGCACAAGTCGTCACCGAAAACTGGACGGACTTCAAAGCCATCCAGCGTTACTGCAACACCGCGATCATCAAGGCAGCGCAGTTCTTCAAGAGCTAGTAATTCGTCAGAATTTCGTGCGGCTTGAAGCCCATCTTGCCAAGACGTTCACGCGTTTGCTCGATCATCTCGCGTGAGCCACAGATCAGTGCGACCGGCGATGACAAACCGGGTAATACGTGGTCCAACAACGACTGCACATAACCAGTTGGACCAGACCACTCGTGACCGTCAGGACGCGAGATCACCTGGCGAAGCGCAACTCCGTGTGCACTCCAGTCGTCCGTCTCGTCGCTATAACAAAAATCCGCAGGCGTCCTCGCACCGTAGAGGACAACCAGCTGCCCAAACTCGGCTTTCCGCTTCAACACGTAACGCAATGCAGAACGTAACGGAGCGACCCCCGTTCCCATCGCAACAAATACGAGATCACGTCCCTTCACCGCGTCGAGATTGAAGCCGTGTCCCGCGATGCCAATCAACTCGATCTTGTCGCCAACACACATGTTGTAGATTACGGAACTGGCGCCGACTTTCTGCTTGACCAGCACTTCCAGGTCGCGATCATCAGGCGCTCCGGCAAAAGCAAAGTAAGCAGGTTCTTCGTTTTCAACTCGCAGCACGGCAACCTGCCCGGGCGTGAAATCGATTATTCCGTCAGCCCGAAGATCAAAAGAGCGCGTGGCGCGAGCCTGATCACGCACTCCCGTTATCACGAGCGTCTGAGGTTGTTTGAATTCCATCGGTTTCGCAGTTTAACAAATCAAACTTCCCATTCTCACGGCGAGTGATTACAATTCTGACCCACATGAGTTACCGCACGTTCGCAGCCATCCTGGTGATCGCGGTGTGCGTCTCGGCTGTTCAGGCACAGTCAGGCCGCCGCCAGGTCAAGCGTCCTCCAGCGGCTCCGGTGCCCACGCCAACTCCCGAACCAACGCCGGCACCAAAGAAGGAGAAAGAGTCGGAACTGCTGTTCTATGTCGGCGTAGACCGTCACGATGCCTTTTCATCGCTTCCCTTCGCATACTACGACGCCGCCTTGCGCGGCTGTGTCGATCGCTTGCGTGCGGGATCTTCGGCGGGGGTTGACGTATCGGATAAATCGTTGGGCCGTGGAGACGCGATCAAGAAAGCGAAAGCCGAAGCACGCAGCTACGTTGTCCTGCTTACTTTAAAGTTTGATCAGATGGCAAGGTCGTACAACGACCTCATACTCGAGTTTGTCGTCTTTGCTCCAGGCACGGCGAAGGTAGTGACAACGGGACGCAGTTACCCGGACGGTAATCGCGCCGGACCTATCATTGTTGGACCATCAACGCGCGGCTCGACGAGCGCTTTGTATCGTGAACGGCTGATAATGCAGGCGGGCGAAGACGTCGGGAATAGAATTCTAAAAGCACTCCATTTAAATGTCGAAATTCCTAAAGGACCGTGGACAGCATCCACCAGCGGCGGCTGGTAAACATTCACTCCTTGTACAGGGCTTCAATCACGTCGCGGTACTTCTCATCAATAACTCGGCGCTTAACCTTCAAAGTCGGTGTGAGTTCGCCACCTTCAATCGTAAACTCGTTTTCCAGTAGCGCGACTTTCTTGATCTTCTCGTACTTCGCGAGGTTCGGTGTCAACGCGTCAATCTGTCGTTGAATCAGGTCGACAATCCGCGGATGACGGCAAAGCTCGCCGCGGCTCTTAACTTCGATCCCCTTCAACTTGCAGTACGACTCGAGCTGCTCCCAAACCGGAACAATCAACGCCGCAGGAAACTTGCGCTCGGCTCCAATCAACACCACCTGGTTCACAAAACGCGAGGCCTTAATCGCCTGCTCGATCGGCTGCGGTGAGATGTACTTGCCGCCGGAAGTCTTGAACAACTCTTTCTTCCGATCGGTGATGCGCAAAAAACCGTCCTTATCGAGCGTGCCCACGTCACCGGTCTTGAACCAGCCATCGCTAGTGAACACGGCGCGCGTTTCTTCAGGCTTGTTGTAGTAGCCCTGCATCACGTTTGGACCACGCACTTCAATTTCACCATCTTCCGCAATCCGGATCTCAACGTTCGGAATCGCCTTTCCGACTGTTCCAGGGCGAATATCTCCGATGCCGCTCGTCGTAATAACCGGCGAAGTTTCCGTCAACCCGTAACCTTGAACGATGGGAATGCCCGCACCGACGTAGATGTACGAGAGATCCTCGGACAGCGCCGCACCGCCCGATACCAACAGCCGCATTTTGCCGCCAAATGCATCTTGCCACTTTGAAAAGACCAGCTTTGATGCGATCGAGTGTTTCAGCTTGAGCAGCGCAGGAACCGGTTTATGATCAAGCACGAACTTCGCGTAGTCGCGAGCAACGGAAATGGACCACGCCAGCAAAGCCGTGGCCACTTTGCCTTTCTCGGCAGCACGCTCGTGGATCCGCTGATAGATCTTCTCAAATATGCGCGGCACACCAACCAGCACCGTGGGATGCACCTCACGCAAGTTTGGACCAATCGTCAGCAACGACTCGGCGAAGTAAACAGCCATACCTTTGTGGAGGTACATGTACATCGCCTGCCGCTCGAAAACATGAGACAACGGCAGGACTGACAACGCAGTGTCGTGTTCTCCAAAATCGTGATGGCCTGACGAGTCGATCAAATTTGAGACGAGGTTCGAATGCGTAAGCATCACGCCTTTCGGTTCGCCGGTCGTGCCTGAGGTGTAGATGATCGTCGCCAGATCGTCCGGCTTAATCTCGACGGCCGAACGGTCGATTGCGTCGGGCTCGCGCTGTTCCAGGTCACGTCCCTGTTCTTCGAGTTGGGCCAACGTCAGGCCTTCTGCGGAAGTTACTCCTCCCGGCTCGAAGAAAATTACATGCTTCACTTGCGGACACTCACCAAGCGCATCCTTTAACTCAAGAAACTTTTCCTTGTTTGGCAGAAAGAGGACACAGGCGCCGGAATCGTTGAGGATATAACGCACCTGAGGCGGAGTTAAGGTTGCATAAATCGGCACATCGATCGTGCCCGCGAAGATCGAACCGGCATCCGTAAGCGTCCATTCAACACGGCTCTCAGAAAGCAATGCGACACGATCGCCAGGTCGCACACCGATCGCATGTAGTCCGGCAGCAATACGCTTCGCGCGCGCCAGCAACTCGTCGGACGAAACCGAAACCCAACGGCCGTCGCTCTTGTAATTCAGTGTGTCCGCACGTTTGTGATCGCGCGCGATTTGCGTGAAGACGTCCACGAGCGTCGCCGGCTCGTCAGGCGAGAAGACGCGTCGCGGCGCAGTGCTTGAGTGAACATCCATGTACTCAACCGCTTGCTTCACGCTTGTTGACTCCGTTAAGAAAAATATCCAGTACCTCGTCTGCCATCGGCGCAAGTTTGTAACGACGTTTCGAGAGGATCCAGTTCGTTGCCATTTCATCCAGGGCGCCGAACAGAATCTTGGCGACAACATTCGCGTTGAGGTCCGCGCGAAAGACGCCCGCGCGTTGTCCCTCTTCGAAAGTCGAGCGGATCAAAGCGAGATACTCCGCAAAACCAGCCGCCGAGAATTCTTCCATAAACTTCGTGGAGCCGCGCAGCTCGACCTGGAAAACGACCGCGAGATCGCGATCGGCGCCAAGTCGCTCGAGATGCAGCGCCGCAATCTGGCGAAGTTTCTCCCGTGGATCCATAACACGCTCGATCTGTTTCCGCGCGGCGTCGAGCGCTTCTTCAACGCTACGATCGAAAATCGAGTGGAGAATGTCTTCTTTACTTTTGAAGTAAAGATAGACTGTGCCGTCCGCGACACCGGCTTCACGAGCGATGTCGGCGACTTTCGAATTGAAGTAGCCGTTATGTGCGAAGACGCTGGTGGCGGCGCGCAGGATTGCCTCGCGTTTATCGCCGACGGCGGCGCGCACAGTAGTTAATGAACGAGCAGAGCGCATAGTAGATCCGAAATGAATGATGCCTCACTCAGTTCGGTTTCGCAATGAAAACGCCGCGAAAAGGTGCGAAGGGACAAAAGTATTACTTACCGGCGCGGCGCAACAACGGTATCGGTAGGGTCGTTGTCTGCCAACAAGTTTGGTTCGACTGCGCGCGGCACACCCTTCAATAAAAACTCCTGCGTCGGATACGGAATCCTGATTCCACGCTCGCGGAACAGGCTCGCGATGCGATAGTTGATGTCGCTGCGAATCTGCACGTGCCGGCGCGGCTGATTCGTCCACACGAGGAGACGAAAATCGAGCGAGTATCCGCCAAACTCCAAAAACTGCACTCGCGGCTTCGGCTCCGTTAAAACATTCTGCACGCCCCGCGACGCTGCAATCAGTGTCGCAGTAACGAGCTCAATATCCGAATCGTCCGCAACGCCAATCGGAATCGCAATCCGCGCACGAGGATCGCCGTACGACCAGTTCACCACTCGCTGACTAACTAGTTTCGAATTCGGAACGATGATCGCGATGCGATCGTTTGTAGTCACTACCGTCGTGCGCAGGTTGATACTCTGCACGTCGCCTTCATCATCGCCGATCGTTACGCGGTCGCCGATCCTTATCGGTCTCTCGAAGAGCAGAATGAAGCCCGACGCGATGTCAGATGCGATGTACTGAAGACCAAAGCCGATGCCGACCGATAGCGCGGTAAAGATGACGGCGATCGACGTGAGGTCAATCGCAAACGCCTGCTTCAGTGCTATCAGCGTTCCGATCCCGACTACCAGATATTTTGCGAGGCGGCAGATCGTGTAACGCAATCCGGCATCAATGTGACGGCGGTTTGCAAGCCGCCGCTCGAGCAGAACACTCGCCCAGCGCGCAATAAAGATCGTGAGAAGGAGCACAACCACGCCGACGATCACGCTCGAAACGGAAACTGTGATCCGTCCGAATGTGAACTGTCGCGTAAGGTAGGCCCAGATGCGAGCGACGATCTCAATGTCCTGCAACAACAGCGGACTGTTTGAAAGTTGAAACATTAACGACCAGCATACCTATAGGACTGTTACAAAAGAGTTGTAACCGTGCGCAGTTTTTCGAAAGACTGGCACAAACTGCCAATTCTCGACCGTAAAAAAGTTCATTGACAGGGTTCTGAGGCTGTAACTAAGATGTCCGACCATAACCCCGAAAACTTGAACAGATCAACTCCAAATCCAGAGTCCGATAATCCAATAGGAGACAACTATGCGAACCCCCGTTCGTGGCAGCTTCCCCCGGATCCAGTCTTTTGCATTTAGCCTCGTTCTGACACTGCTAATCGCTCCCATAATCGTTGCCCAAAGCCAAATCACAACTGGAACGATCGAGGGCCGAGTTGTAGATGTGAATGGCGCAGTGGTACCCGGCGCGAATGTTGAAATAAGAAATCTCGATACCAATTTTTTGCGCAGCCTGACAACAGACGAGGACGGAAGATTCGTAGCTCCTCAGCTTCAGCCGGGTAAATATTCGGTAACGGTGGCTAAACAGGGCTTTGGCACTGCCAAAGTCGAATCGGCCGAGTTAACGGTGGGCCAAACGTTACCAATTACTTTTCCGTTATCACCCTCCAGTGTCGAAGGCAGCGTTACCATCACCACGACTCCAACAGTCGACACAGTCAAAACGCAAGTCAGCACGACGCTGAATGAGACTGCGGTGAGCACGACGCCGATCCTCGGACGTAAGTTTGAAGATTTGCTAACACTCACTCCTGGCGTCAGCATCACCCAAGGCCCTGACGGAGACGAGATCAACTTCTCGGGCCAGCGCGGGATCTTCAACAACGTCAGTCTCGACGGTGGCGACTACAACAACGGTTTCTTCGGCGAGCAACTCGGCGGACAGCGCGCCGCGATCGACATCACACTCGAAGCAGTGAAAGAATTTCAGGTAGTTGCGACCGGTGCGAGCGCTGAGTTCGGACGCACGGCCGGCGGTGTAATCAACGTAATCACGAAGTCGGGAACAAACGACGTTCACGGCAGTGCGTTCTATTTCCAACGATTCGAGGGACTAACCGCAAACACCTCCGACGGCAAGCCGCTCACAGATTTTCATCGTGAACAGTATGGCGCTACGATCGGCGGTCCTTTTAAGAAGAACAAAGCTTTTTACTTTCTCGCATTCGAAGGCATCCGCGAAAACCTCGAGCGCGCAAACCTGAGTGAGCAAATCGGCGCCACGGCCTGCCCAATCGCAACGCCAACAATCCTGGCCAACGAGGGATTGATTAACGCCAACGAGGATTGCCAGCGACTCGCCTTAGTTAATTTCTTCCGCGCAACGCGCAATCAGGAAGAAGGGTTGCCGATTCTGCACAAGATCAACAACCAGGCATTCTTCGGCAAAGTCGACTTCAACATCAGTAGCGCGAACCAGCTCGCAATCTCTTACAACTTCGACCACTCGAGAAACCCGAATCAAACATTTGATGTCGAAACTTATGGAAACTCGGCGAATGGTATCGAAGGTCCGTCGAAGATCAACGTCGTTCGAATGAATTTTTTCACGACCGTCTCGCCGACAAAGCTGAACGAAGCACACTTCTCCTACGGGCGTGAATTGAGACCTCGTTCTGCTG
>DAIOGT010000217.1:2594-7880 GCA_036745095.1 Pyrinomonadaceae bacterium | reverse complement strand
TTCAGCGGCCGGGAACGACAGTCTCCGTCGCGTTAATAAATACACAGATCAGTCGCAGCAATGGCGACAGCGCCTTACCGCCGAGGGTAAATTTGCCGCGTGACAATGGTGAGTTAAGGGCGTCGCTGACGTTGCCTAAGCCATTCCCGCAAGGCACACGCTTTCAAGCTGTACTCGATAATCAAACAGATCGAAAGCGAGTGAATGTGGTAGACCATAAGGAGGACGCAGTAACCGTTGCCATACCGGCACAGGAACTTCCGCGCGGTGAGTATGCGCTGGAGTTAACGGCAGTAAAAACCGACGGTACTGAAGAAGCTGTCCCCGGCAGTTACCGGTTCGACGTTAATTGAATCTTACGCGGCGCGCCGCGCTACACGACGGCGGAAATACCATCCGGCCGCGACTATCACCAACACACTCACAATTACGCCCGCCACAACCATCCCAGACGTTCCACTGACAACCTGAGGCGACGATTTGAAGTTGAGATCGTAATCACCCTGAATGGTGAAGCCCGCCCAGTAAAAAGGCGATCGCCATTTCGGCTGCGAGCGGATCGTGTTCTGAGCTGCACGTAGAGCCGCTGGCGGCGTCATGCCATCCTGCAACATGTAGGTGTAAAAATGCTTCATTAACTCAGCCGTCGCTGCGTCATCGACTTGCCACAAACTTGCGACGACACTTGCGGCGCCCGCGTACATGAATCCCCGCGTCAAGCTAATCAAGCCCTCACCGCGAAATTGCTTACCCAACGCAGTCTGACAGGCACTCAACACTACGAGATCGACAGGAGCATTCATCTTGTAGATGTCTGCCAAACCGACGAACCCGGGAAGGGGCCGATCGTTATCGTCAACTAGTGAGAGATAAAGGCCGGACAATTCCGGCTCCACGTCGTTCAAGATCCCGTGTGTGACGACGTGCAAGATTCGAAACTGGCTGAGGTCCAGCTTGATGAAATTATCACGCGTGGCCGTGTACTTAGTGTAGAACGTCGAGCCTCGTCCGGCTAAATCAGCGATCGCGCGTAACTCGCGTTTAGCATTAAACAGACGTGGCATATTAGTAAATGTGCGGCTTCGGTCAGACCTACTGGAATTGTTCGCATCCGTGGCCATTGAACTTCCGGATTGCGAGGCAAAAACGGCGTCTCCAAAACCAGCCACCATCCTGATACCTGGATTGCGCTGCTTCCTATCCTGACGGACGGTCGCAAGGGCCGACGCTGAAGGCGCTTCAACGATCTCAAACTTCGCTATGAGCGGCTCGCCGGTGTTTGGGAAAGCTTTCAGCACTTGAAACGGAACACGCTGCAAACTGCCGTCAGGAATTATGATTAGACGAGAAGTGCGAATTTGATCCGCCAGAGGATGCAGGACGAGTCGACTCAGATCGTCGATCGCAGTTTGTAGTTGAGCGTCGTCGGCAGATTCGATGGACGGTTTTTGCAGGAGCTTAACGAGACGGTTAGCAGCTTGATCAATTACCTGTTTATTTTCCAGCTTTCGGCTCGTTAATCCGTCACGTGTAAGGATCCACACGTAACTTCGTCTGTCGCCAAGCGAGTATTCGAGGAGAGACGTGTCAGAGTCTAATAACTGATCCTGAAGTTTCTTGTAATCAGGTTGAGGCCACAGCAGGTTCGTAAACTTCGTATTCGTGTTGATACGGGCTCCTAGCGTTTCATATCTGGAGCGAACGTCGATTAAGTCCGTTCTGATCTTCTCACGCTCTTGCTCAGAACCGCCGCGACTTACCAGCTCTGCGAGCGAATCGACCAGGGCTTGTTCTCTTTTCTGTAATCGTTCTTCCTCGAGCAGAAGTACCGGATCACTCGGGCTCCGGATCTCGCGGTGATGGTTGCGAAGAGAGTCGAGTAAGGCAAGAGCTCGCCCTGACTCACTTGCTTCGAACGCTTTGATTTCCAACTGTCGATCCCCGGTGCTGGCATAACGCGACATCAGCAGCTCAACGTAAGCTTCGTAGCGCTCGTGAACGGAAGCGAGAAATGAGCTTCTGAGCTCTTTACTGGACGCGTTTTGACGCAGGCGTTGGGTTAACTCAATAGAACGCTGGAGATGTTTTTCAGCGTCGTCCAAGTGGCCCTTTTGCAAAGCGAGTTTGCCTAAGCCGTATCGAAGGGCAGCTTCGTTTGTGTAGTCGACGACCTTTTTCGTTTCGAATGATTTCAAGGCGTTTTGAAAAGCGCTTCCGGCGCCGGTGAGGTTGCCAAGCAAGTACTCGGTTTGTCCCAAATAAATTTGAGCCCGCGTCAGCGGCCACGCAGCTTTGCTTTTACTTAGGTAGTTGATCGCGGATAAGAATTCCGTCCTTGCGGACTCATACGAACCCGCTTCCAACCAGACCCTTCCGAGATCCTCGTGACACAACCCGATATTTAAAGGATTGTTCAATTCCACAGCGGCGGCGAGTGTCTCTTCAATCTGTTTTCTTGCTTCGGCGAAGTTGCCGACGCGAGCCTGGAGCCGGCCGACTTGATTGCCGGCATCGATTGCAGCTCGTTTGTCACGGACAAAGTCGCGGTAAAGAATTTGCGCCTCGCGGTAGTAAGCCAGCGAGGTTTCTAATTGGCCGTAAGCTTCATAAACATCACCCAGGCTCATCGCAATTTTCCCGGCGATGTATGGTTCTGCTTCCTTTTCGACAATTAAACTCTGGGCTTCGTTGAGGAGAACTAATGCGGTCTGCCATTGTCCCTGACGGATAGAGAGGAAATTCTGATCGATGAGGTTGTTGGCAAGTTCGGCTGCATCACTGAGAGAACGCCACAGGGTTTCACCAGTTTTCAATTCCGCTGTGGCTTCCTCGGCTCGATCAAGCACCATGAAGATCTCGCCCTGCGTTGTGTGGGCCAGAGCCTCGCTGCGCTTGTTCGGATGCTCTCGCCATATTTGCATGGCCTGGCTGTTGGCGTTTTCCGCTTCTTCATGTTTCCCGATTTCAAAATTCGCAACCGCAATGTGCGCAAGACTCTGAGCTTCACCGTCGGCATATTGTAAATCGCGGCTCAACTCCAGTGCTTTGCTGAATTCGCCCAGCGCACTCTGACTGTCGTTCCGGCGGATGTAAACACGCCCTAAAACAATGAGCGTATCGACGAGCAAATTTGCGTGGTTCGCGCCTGTGAATGAGGTCGCGATGTTAACTGACTCAGTTGCAGTACCCAGAGCTTCGTCGAGTTCGGACAACTTGAGTTGCAACTCGGCGATGGCGTTACTAACACGCAGCAGCGAAGTGGTGTCCTGCGTGTCGAGCAACCGCTTCCGCTCGGACGCGAGCCTCGAAAGTTCGTCACGGCGTGATTGCACCGTAACCAGACTTTCGATCGGCTGGATCACCGGCTGGGCGTGGGTCGCATGAGTGACGGCGTACGCGAGGAGAGACAAGGAGAAAAAGATCAGCAACGACTTTTTCATCCTCGCTCTCGCATCACCCGCAAACTCATGTTTGGCGACAAAGCTCATGTTCTTCAGACGAACTGAACGGGACTGCGACTTACTCAGTTTTCTTTATAAAGGTAGGTGTGGATGGCGACAAACCAACTTCCTCAGCCAACAGCCCACGAATGTTCCAGCCGAGGTACGAGACTTTGATCCCCGTATCAAACGCCTCCTCTTCCGTCTGTTCAGGCTGGTCCGGGAGGCCGTACACCTTCATCCGTCGTTTGCAATCAGCAGGCGATACATAGAATCGCCGTGGATAGTTCTTGACTACACTGCCGACGTCGTCTGAATCACCAGTGCCACTTCCCGACTTTTGCAAGTCGATATCAGCAAAGACGAGGAATCCCTCCTTTTCGCGAGACTCTTTTCGGTAAAACTTGCTTGGGTCGTCAACAAATTCATGATCCACAACCCGGACATTTCTTAATGTGGCGCGGAAGAACGCCTTGAGAAAACGCTCCCAATCACCATACTCCGGCTTCGCAAAAAGATACGTTTCGTATTCTTCGAAGGGGGTCTTCAAATAGTAATTCGTGGGTCGCGGTCCGTCTGCGTAGTTCGGCTCGAATGTCATCGGGCCTTCCGGCAAAGTCCAGGGAAAATATATCGAAATGCCGTGTGAATACTGGAGTTTTGGGCAGACGTAATACGAACAAGGAACGATTTTTTCATAGTGGAAAATGTCTGTAATTCGCCTGCACCAGAAAGCAATCCCTTCCAGTGTCCGAATGAGGGGCCATCGACTGACCAGATCCTTGACCGTCTTGTTTCGTCTCTCGAGCTGAGTTGCTACACCAGGGATTAGACTTTCCGTCATGCCGTTTATCGTTCGTACAAATTCGTCGCATTTCTCGACCAGCAACGCGGCAAAATCATATAGATCGACAAACGTCTCATGCCAGTAGCTCTGCGCTTCCAAACGTGCGAGCCTTACGAGATCTCTTACCACGGGATAAAGCAACTCCTGATCTTCTGTGCCGGGCTTGAACTGCAAACCGTCCTGGAGTTTTGCTGAGAGCGCTCGAACCGCGGTAACAATCTGGTCGTGTTTCCCAAATTTGGTGAGATCGCAAACCGCCTGTTCCGAAGATTGTTCCATGAGGGCAAAGTCCAGCAGGTTGCGAGCGCTCACACGCAGGACCTTCTCGGCGATTTCTTTAGGATCCTTTCCGCTGTTGTTACCAACCACCTCGACTATTTTTTGAATGGGCCAGCCATTAGCGAGCATCAGACTTTGCGATCCCAGCATGTAGTCGACTCGATCCTGAATTTGAACGGCGGTCTCAATGCCGTTCATGACGCAGTTGTAGCAAGCCAAAATGTTGATTTTCGGTGGGAAGTGGTCCTTGAGGATCTTTGCGAAAGTACCGAGTTTCAGATAACTAGGTGGATTCGTATCAACTAAGAAAGTATGTCCGGCCACGAGCGGTCCGTGACCAAACAAGATCAGCATGTATTTTTTCGCCGTATAGTTTTCGGTGACCCAGTCAAAGAAACGGGCGATCGCCTCTTCGGCGATTGGTTCGGAAGGCGGTTTGCGTTTTACTTTTTCACAGAAGTCAGGACTGACAACGATGTGGCCGGGTTTTTGAAGGTCATTGTGTAATGGCCATTTCATATGGTGGAAAGGGTGGCTGGGCTTCTTATGATGCTTAATCTCCAGATAGCGGGCGCCCTTGGGCCACGGGGTCGGTGAGTCAAACGCCGCAACTACGCGTACATTGTCGCCGTATTCAGCAGCCTCGAGCGCTTGCAGAATGCCAATTGAAAACGGACTGAGATTGTTATCTCCCGCGAGGTAAACCATCACTAACCACTC
>DAIOGT010000217.1:0-2494 GCA_036745095.1 Pyrinomonadaceae bacterium | reverse complement strand
CAAAATTCGGATCGAACGCGACGCCGAGTAAGCCTCGCTCGCCGGATGAGTCGACGTTCACGGTCAGAAAAGGCGTAGGCAGCAGAACGCCGTTTTTGATGACGCGCAATGCGCCACCCTGTTGGCAAACGAAGATGCGACCATCGGGAGCAAGGGCCATGGCCGTCGGGTTCGTTAAACCGCTCGCGACCAATGAGTCTGTGAAACCTGCCGGCACCGTCGCGGCGTGGGTAATGCGGGTGCTGGGTGTCGTTAGTACTAAGGCGGCAACAACGAGAGCAATACAAGTAAAAATCCCAGATTTCTGCGAGTCATAGCAGCCTCCACACAATAGTTTTAGCGCGGCGAGGTGTTTTGTCGGGACGAAGGGCAGCGACTTTGCCATGGTTATTTCCCGAAAGTTTGCCACTCCGAAAGGCCATAATTGTGTCGGCGGTAGGAGGCGTTAACGCGGCGTTTTGAACGTCCCAAAAGGCCGTTTTTGCTCGCTTTTCGGGGTGAAATGGTGCCGATTACCTCTCGGACTGGACGAATATTTTCCGACACGAAATCTCCACATTTTCTAACGTTAAAACCTGTTAGACTTCCTGCCCCCGACAATCTCCCCGGACGACGCGAGGAGTGCCCCAAGGCCTCATTCGAGAATGACGTCGCAGCCTGGAAGGGAACTTCCTCACGGTTGCCGGAGTACCTAATGAAGCGTTACCTAAATCCCTGGCTTTGGTGTAGTTTCGCCGCATTTCTTCTCTTGACGCTGTTTGTGTTCCAGGGCGGGACACGTGCGGAGACGGCGACATCCCCGGAGCGAAAGGTATCGAAAGACATCCTGAAGAAGGTTGCGGCGGGGCGTGGCAGCGAGTTTGTCCGCGTGATTGTTCAACCAGCAAACTCGTCAGATCTTTCAATCGACACAACGCTTGCCTACTCAGGCGGTGAAAATATCCGCAAATTCAAGAACTTCGCGGTCCGTGTTGTGACTTTACCTGCGGCCGCGGCAGTGGCACTCGCCAGCCGTAGCGATGTTTCGTATGTTTCCTTGAATCGCGACGTGATGCCGATGGGCCACCTCTCGCAGACGACGGGCGCAGACTACATTCGCAACAGTGGCCCGGCGGGTTCGACCGTGGATGGCACGGGCGTCGGCATCGCGATTCTCGACTCGGGAATCGATCGCGATCACCACTCTTTTCTGAATGGCTCAAACAACGCGCGTGTCGTGTACAGCGAAGACTTTACCGGTGAAGGCCGCACAGACGATCCTTACGGACACGGAACTCACGTTGCTTCACTTGCCGCCGGCAACGGTCGCATTTCAAACGCCCAGTACATCGGAGTCGCTCCGAACGCAAATTTAATTAACCTTCGTGTGTTAAATTCTGCGGGAGTGGGAACGACGGCTTATGTGCTGCGAGCGCTCGATTGGGTCGCTACTTACCGAACTACTTACAACATTCGCGTGGTCAACATGAGTCTCGGCATGCCTGCAATTGATTCTTATCGCAACGACCCCGTTTGTCGTGCGGTGCGTAGACTCGTTGATGCAGGCGTGGTTGTTTTTGCGGCAGCGGGCAACAACGGCAAAGACAGCGAGGGAAACAAGGTTTACGGTCACATCCACGCGCCGGGCAATGAGCCTTCGGCAATCACAGTGGGCGCCACAAACACCTTCGGTACCGACGATCGCAGCGATGACAGCGTCGCATCCTTCAGCTCGCGTGGTCCAACGAGAAGCTTTACGACAGACGATGACGGCGGGAGGCACTACGATAACGTCGTAAAACCCGATCTCGTCGCCCCCGGAAACAAACTCGTCGATGCAGAGTCCGACGGCAACTACCTCGTCACGCAAACGCCATCGTTGGACGCGGGCGTCAGCAGTGCTGACAATCGCCGGATGATGTACTTGAGCGGTACTTCGATGGCAACGCCTGTCGCAGCCGGAACGGCGGCGCTGATGCTGCAAGCTAATCCGAGTCTCACGCCGAACCTCGTTAAAGCTTTGTTGATGTACACGGCGCAACCGCTCGCGGGCTACAACATGTTCGAGCAGGGCACGGGCCAGTTAAACATTGCGGGTGCGGTTCAGTTGGCGCGGGCAGTCCGGACGGATTTGAATACTACGACAACGGTGGGGTCGTCACTGTTAACGGTTGATCCTCCCACGCCGGAAACCACGATCGCGAATCATACTTTCACCTGGTCACGTGGCATCATTCTTAATCACACATATGTCACGGGCCTCGATCTGATCACGAAGTATCAACTGGTTTACTCCCTTGGAAATCTGCTCGGCACCGGCGTAATCACCGGCGACAGCACCTTGACTCTCGATCCTTCTTATTTTTCAGACGGCGTCATCACGGGCGATCATATCCTTACGAGTTACGGCGTTATTACGGGAGACGGTTCTTCCTTCCTTGCGGTAAATCTGTTATTCCGAGATCTCCTGCCGGAAGGTAGTTGGTTGAGCGATGGGGTAATAACAGGAGACGGT
>DAIOGT010000216.1:0-7977 GCA_036745095.1 Pyrinomonadaceae bacterium | reverse complement strand
TACCCGTCCGGAATGAGGAAGCTTCCATCCGCGAGCTACTCGACAGCTTGCTCGCACAAACGCGTCCGCCGGACGAGATCGTGATCACTGACGGCGGTTCCGTCGACGCAACGACACAGATCATCGACGAATACATTCGCAAAGGCGCGCCCGTGCGGCTGATTCGCGCAGGCGCCGCGTTTCCGGGCCGCGGCCGCAATCTCGGCGCAGCACAGGCGAGTCACGAGTGGCTCGGTTTCACTGACGCCGGCATTCGTCTCGCGAACAACTGGCTCGAAACCCTCGTCGCGAGAGCCGAAGAAGACGAATCGATCGACGTCGTCTATGGCTCGTGGCAGCCGGTGACGAACACATTTTTCAAACAGTGCGCTGCTATCGCGTACGTTCCGCCACCGTCGCCACACAACGGAGTCGTAACTCGACCACGCTTTATCGCTTCGACGTTGTTGCGTCGCGAAGCATGGCAGAAAGTGAGAGGCTTTCCCGAAGATCTCAGATCGGCGGAAGATCTGATCTTCATGGACCGCGTGGAGAACGCGGGCTATCGCTTCGTTTTTGAGCCGCGCGCGCAAGTCCACTGGGATCTGAGACCGACACTCTGGTCCACGTTCAAGCGTTTCGTCGTTTACTCTCGCAACAACATCCGCGCGGGACTGTTTCGCCAGTGGCAGGCGACGATCCTCGTCCGCTACGGTGTGGTCGGAATACTGGCAATTGCAGCGTTGATTATTGAGCCGCGCTGGATCTGGTTTCCAATCGCTTTGTGGCTCCTGATGCTCGCGGCTCGTGCTGTTGTTTCGATCCGGCGCAATCGTATTTGTTACCCCGCCTCTTTCCTGCAAAATCTGGTGCGCGGGGCAATGGTGATGTCGTTGCTTGCGGTCTTGGACGCGGCCGCGATTATCGGCAGCATCCAGTGGCTGTTGTTGGATTGTTTTCGCTGGGGCAGGAAGGCTCCGGTGGAGGCCGGCAATGGCGCTTGAAGGCCGTCGCGTCTTATTCATCTCGTACAACGGAATGCTTGACCCGCTCGGCCAGAGCCAGGTGATTCCGTATTTGCGCGAGCTGGCCCGTCGCGGTGTGCAATTCACCCTATTAAGTTTCGAGCGTCCCCAAGCATTTACGGCCGCCGGCGCTGCTCAATGCGAACAGTTACGAGAGAAACTAAAAACCCAGCGCATCGAATGGCACTGGCTGCGTTATCATCAACGACCGTCGATACCCGCGACGATCTACGACGTGATGGCCGGGTATCGCAAAGCGGGCGCCCTCGTGCGGCGCAATCGGATCGAGATGGTCCATGCACGCGGTCATATTCCCGCGACGATTGCCCTCGGACTGAAGCAACGTTTCGGCATCAAGATGATCTTTGATTTGCGCGGCTTGATGGCGGAGGAGTACGTCGATGCGGAACACTGGCGCGAGGGCGGGCTTCCTTACCGGATGACGAAGGCGACTGAGCGCCGCATTCTCGCTGCGACTGATGGTATCGTTACGCTCACTGAACGAATCTGGCCGATCATAAAGGAGTGGAAAGGACTACGTGGCCGCGCAGTGCAGCACGAGGTGATTCCGTGTTGCGTCGATCTTTCGCTCTTCAGGTTTAGCGACGAAGAGCGCGCGCGCCGTCGCGGTGAGCTGGGCCTCGGCAATCGGCTGACGATGGTTTACAGCGGCTCGCTCGACGGCTGGTACCTTACTGAGAAGATGGCCGACTTCTTCGCGAGTTTTCTAAAACGCAATCGCGAAGCTCACTTGCTTTGGCTAACTACCGGCAGTCACGATCGCGTCAGGGAATTGATGCAAAGCCGGAACGTCAAATCGGAAAATTTCAGTGTGCAGGCAGTGGCGTCGAGCGAGGTTCCTTCGTATCTTGCGGCGGCGGACGTGGGTCTCGCGTTTATCAAACGCTGCGTGTCGAAGGTTGCGTCGTCGCCGACTAAGAATGGCGAGTACCTCGCGTGTGGGTTACCGCTCGTGATAAACGCGGGCGTGGGCGATTCCGATCTGCTCGTTAACGACTGGAAAGCGGGGGTGCTGATAGAGGACTTCAGCGAAGACGATTACGCGCGCGCCGCACGCGAGATCGAAACCATGGTCCGCGATCCGAAGGTTAGAGAGAGTGCGCGTCTCGTAGCTGAGCAGGTTTTCGACTTGAATACGATCGGAGCAGAGCGGTACGCGTCGCTTTACGAGAGAGTGCTGGGAGCATGAACGACGGAATAGAGCTGCTGTTGGAGACGTTGCGCTGTCCGAGTTGTCGCGCCAATCTCGTGTCGTCGGACGGTAGCCTCCACTGCGCTCGTTGCAACCTCTGTTATCCGGTCATCGACGGCATTCCACGGCTGTTACTTCCTTCGATGCGCGACGCGCTCACCGGCGCAAGCGGAGGAACAACTACCGAAGCAACGCAAGCCGAAACGGCGCGGCGTTTTGGTTACGAGTGGCATCGCTTTCCGGAGATGTACGATCAGTGGGAAAAGCAGTTTCTCAACTACATGCAACCGCATGCCGCGGACTTCTTTCCCGGTAAGAAAATCCTCGACGCTGGTTGTGGTAATGGACGCTTCGCGTATTACGCGGCGAAGTACGGCGCTGAAGTGTGGGCCATCGATCTCGGGCCGGCGGTTGAAGTTGCGCGACGGAACACGCAGTCACGCAATGTGCACGTAGTGCAGGCTGATTTGCACAACCCGCCATTTGCCCTCGAGAGTTTCGATTTCATCTACTCGATTGGCGTGCTGCATCACCTGCCGGACCCTGAAGCAGCATTTCAAAACCTCCTACGGTTCTTGAGGCCTGGTGGTGTGGTGCAGATTTATCTTTACTGGAAACCGGAGCAGCGGCCGATCAAAGCGGCAATGCTGTCAGGCGTGACAGCGGCTCGCAGACTCACGACGCGCTTGCCGCACGGCGCGGTTTACGCGCTCGCATATCCGACCGCGGTTGCTGCTTTCACGTTGTTTGTGTGGCCCTATCGTCTCTTGCGAAGGTTGGGGCTGTTCAGTCGCATAGCGGAAGAGATTCCGTTGAAGCAATACGCTGATTTGCCGTTCAGAGTGTGTGTAAACGATCAGCTCGATCGATTCTCGGCGCCGATTGAGAACCGGTACACGCGACAGGATGTGCAAAATTGGTTGGCCCGTGCTTCGCTGGAAGCGCCCAGTGTGGGCGAAAATTTTGGATGGATCGCAACCGGAAGGAAATCTGGAGAGGCTCAAAATGCACAAAGAAAGACAGTTTAGAGTTCAGCCTCCAGGCTGCCGGAAGCAAGCTAAAGCTTGAACTCTTAATGCGGATTTTTTTGTGTTTTTTGTGCCTTTTCGTGGCTACTGTATACTGACTTTTTCTTAGGAATTCTATGCGTGTTCTCGCCTTGATGCCCGCGCTTTACGACACTTCGCCAGGCCAGCGTTATCGCCTCGAACAGTGGGAACCTCTGCTCCGCGAACGTGGTGTAGACATCACCTTTGCCTCTTTTGAAGACGAAGATCTGCACGCGCTTCTCTACAAGCGCGGCATGATGCGTAAAAAGCTCCAGCTCGTCACGCGAGGCCTGGGCCGCAGGTTGTCGCTGGTTCGAAAAGCAAAAAACTTCGATCTGGTCTACATCCTGCGCGAAGCTGCACTTCTCGGTCCGCCAGTTTTCGAACGGTTGATTGCGCAAAGTGGCGTGCC
Source organism: Pyrinomonadaceae bacterium (assembly GCA_036745095.1). Lineage (GTDB taxonomy): Bacteria > Acidobacteriota > Blastocatellia > Pyrinomonadales > Pyrinomonadaceae > PSRF01. The sequence goes on along the minus strand of DAIOGT010000216.1, from coordinate 4,299 downwards.
GATGGTCTTCGATTTTGACGATGCGATCTTTGTTTCGTATCGCAGTCCTTCAAACGGCTACTTGAGCTATCTGAAGTTTGCGTCGAAAACGAAAACTATCTGTCGCATCGCCTCGCATGTGATGGTCGGCAATCCGTACCTCGCCGAGTATGCGCGACAGGTAAACGATCGCGTCACCGTCATCCCGACCACGATCGACACGGACAAGTATCGCGTGCCGGAGCGCAGGGAAAAACCTGGACCACCAGTAATCGGCTGGACCGGTAGTCACAGCACCGTCCAGCATCTCGATACGATGCGCGGCGCTTTAAAGAAACTCGCGGAGAGAGAATCGTTTCGTTTGCGCGTGATCGGAACGCCAGCCTACGAGTGCCCTCCGGTCGATGTTGAAGCGATGCCGTGGCGTGCCGAGACCGAGCTCGAGGACCTAAGCGAGATCGACATCGGCATGATGCCGCTTCCCGACGATCGGTGGAGTAAAGGCAAGTGTGGTCTGAAGGCCCTACAGTTTATGGCGCTCGGAATTCCAACAATCTGCTCGCCGGTTGGCGTCAACACTGACATCATTCACGACGATCAAAACGGTTTCATTGCCGCGACAGAAGACGAGTGGGTCGAGAAACTGAGCCGCTTGTTGCGCTCAGCGGAACTGCGGCAGCGACTGGGCCACGCGGGCCGTGCTACTGTTGAGGAGAAGTATTCAGCAATAACCCAAACGCCCAGAGTTTACGAGATTTTTAAGTCGGTACTGAGTGATGTCAGTGTGCCCGTTGATGCGAGAGTGCAATCACGCTCGGCGGCAAGTGGCAATCGTAACTGACCTTAACTGGGCCATGAAAAAGTACGAAGAACGGTAAGGAGTTGACTTTTGGAAAAAGCTAACGTGCTGGTAACCGGTGGCGCCGGTTTTATCGGCTCGCACCTGGTCGATGCTCTCGTGGAGCACGGGCATCGTGTGCGCGTGCTGGACGCGCTTGTGTCGCAAGTGCACGGCGAGAATGCCCAGCCTGAGTATCTGAATCCTGACGCCGAATTTATTCAGGGCGACGTTTGCGATCGAGCGCTTGTCGACAAGGCACTCGACGGCATCGATGTAGTCTTTCACGAAGCGGCGGAAGTCGGCGTGGGCCAATCGATGTACGAGATAGAGCGTTACGTGCGCGCGAACGATCTCGGCACCGCGGTCATCCTCGAAGCGATCCTCGCGCGACGGCCACAGATCAAGAAGCTCGTAGTTGCGTCGTCAATGTCGATTTACGGCGAAGGCGCATACAAGTGCGAAGACTGTGGTCCCAGCGCGCCGCAACTGCGTCCGGCCCAACAACTGCTGAGTCGCGATTGGGAAGTCAAATGTCCGAAGTGCGGGAAACAACTGTCACCTGCCGGCACGACTGAAGAGAAACCACTCTTTCCGACTTCGGTTTATGCAGTGACAAAACAGGACCAGGAACAGTTTTGTCTCGCGGTAGGCCGGTCATATGGAATTCCGGCGGTGGCGTTGCGCTACTTCAACGTGTACGGCACGCGCCAGGCATTGTCGAACCCGTACACCGGCGTTTGCGCGATCTTCTCGGCGCGATTGCTCAACAAGAATCGCCCGTTGGTTTTTGAAGATGGTGAACAGACGCGTGATTTCGTACACGTCAGCGACATCGTGCGCGCGAATCTTTTAGCGCTGGAAACGGATCGTGCTGATTACCAGGCGATCAATATCGGCACTGGAAGAGCTACATCGATCCGCGAAGTGAGTCGATTGCTCGCGGACGGTTTAGGACTCGATCTCGAACCGGAGATTGTCGGCAAGTATCGTGAGGGCGATATACGTCATTGCGTCGCAGACATTTCGAAGGCGAGGTCGTTGCTCGGTTACGAGCCTCAAATCTCACTCGAGCGTGGTATTCCCGAGCTGCTCTCGTGGGTAAGCGCGCAGGCTGCGCAAGATCAGGTCGAGACCGCCACCGCGGAGCTCGAAAGCCGGCAGTTAGTGCGATAAAACGCGTCGTTATGCATAAAACAAGCAAGTCGCGTTTACTGATACTGGCCACTATCGCGATTTTGCCTTCGTTTTTGAAGCGACCCCTCTATCGCCTGTTCTACGGTTACAAGATCGGCAAACGCGTCCGCATCGGTCTCAGCATCATCGACGCCGGCGATTGCACGATCGAGGACGACGTGCTGATCGGTCACTTCAACGTCGTCACGCGCGTGCGTAAACTGACGATCAAAGATCACGTGCGTATCGGTCACCTGAACATCATTCGTGGCGGCGACGAAGTCAGTCTCGGCAGGTACTGCGAGATCATGCGAATGAACGAGATCAACTCCATTCCCGACGCCGATGTCGTCAACAAGATCGATCCTGTTTTTCTCCTCGGCGACGGCAGCGTTGTCACGACCGGACACAAAATCGATTTCACGGACCGAGTGGAGATTGGACGTCGCGTCATTCTCGGTGGCCGCAATTCTTCGATCTGGACACACAATCGCCAGCGCACGATGCCGATCACGATCGGCTCGCTCGTCTACATGGGTTCGGAAATTCGCATGGCGCCCGGCAGCGCGATTCCAGCACGATCGATCGTCGGCATTGGCTCCGTGATTACCGCGCGACTGGCAGAAGAGGGTAAACTGATTGCCGGCGTCCCGGCCAAAACGGTCAAGGAATTAAGCTCGGAAGACCAGTTTCTGATTGAACGAAAAACTCGTCCCGATCTTCCGGACGACGTTTAAGAACCAGCAGTCAAGCTTTCAGTTATGAATACTCTGATCATTGGGTTGCTTCTGGTTATTTGCAGTGCCCTGGTTTGGCTGCAGCCGACGATGGCGCCGGGCGCGCTCGTTATGTGTGCGGTCGCCTCTGCCCCGACCATCTTCCTTCTGGCACGCATCCGCGGCGAGAAGACGTTCCTCTTCCGACTGTTCCTCGTAGGTTTGCTGGTGCGGATCGTGCTGGCGTCAGTCATTTATATGGGCCGCATGGAAGAGTTCTTTGGTGGCGACGCCAACACTTACGACATCTTCGGACAATCGTTGCGACAGGGCTGGCATGGCGACGAATACCACATGCAAAAGTATCAGAGCTTTATTGCCTCTGGTGCAGGCGCGTGGGGAATGTTGTGGCTCGTGGCGGGCATTTACGAGACGGTCGGCAGAAACTTACTTGCGGTCCAGTTAGTGAATGCGGCAATCGGAGCCGCCACCGGCGTGGTTGTCTACTACACGGCGATCGCTCTTTACAACAACGTGCGCGTGGCGAAACTCGCCGGCCTCTTAGTCACCTTTTTCCCATCACTCATTCTCTGGTCATCACAGGCGCTCAAAGACGGGTTGATCATCCTCGCCCTCGCCATGTCGATTCTTGCGACATTGCGGCTGATGGAAAAGATCACCGCCGGATGGGTGGCGGTGATAACTGTGTCGTTGCTCACGCTTCTGAGTTTGCGTTTTTATATCTTCTACATGATGACGGCTGCGGTGGCCGGCAGTTTTGTTATTGGTATGAAGTCGCTGAGTGCGCAAGCATTTCTGCACCGGTTCGTTGCAGTCGCAGCCATTGGAATGGCGTTTACGTGGTTTGGTGTGTTGCAGTATGCCGGGAACCAGTTCGATCGCTTTGCAAACCTGAAGCAAATACAGATGAGCCGCCAGGACCAGGCCACGGCCGGTTCCGGGTTTGCAAAAGACGTTGATATTCAGACAACCGAAGGCGCACTGTCGGTGATTCCGATGGGGATCGTGTATCTGTTGTTTGCTCCGTTTCCATGGCAATTCTCGACCCTGCGACAGAGCATCACGCTGCCGGAGATGATCGTGTGGTGGTTCGTCTTTCCCCTGCTGGTGCTGGGACTCTGGTATTCCATAAAACATCGTCTCCGGCAGGTTTCTCCGATCGTGATCTTCACGACGATGTTGACGCTTGCTTATTCACTGTTTCAGGGTAACGTGGGCACGGCGTACAGGCAGCGTTCGCAGTTGCTCGTGTTCTATTTCATATTCGTGGCGGTGGGCGCCGTGATCATGAGAGAGCGCGCTGAGAACCGGCGGGTGCAAGCGAAGATGGCGAAACAGGAACTCATAGATCGCCAGACCGCCCGCGTGCTGGCCCGACGCCAGACGGCGACCGATCGAAGAGACACGATTGTCAGTACTTGAGAAATCCTCGCTCGATCAAATAATCGATTATCAATCGTGCGTTCTCCTCGGCGGGGTTTGAGAGTGTGTCGATCACGATCTCCGGCTGGACCGGCGCCTCGTAAGGATCGTCGATGCCGGTGAAGTTTTTAATCTCACCGCGACGCG
>DAIOGT010000215.1:0-7981 GCA_036745095.1 Pyrinomonadaceae bacterium | reverse complement strand
TGATGATAACCGGTGGTCAATGAATCCAGCATCGGCAGAAGATTCTGATGATGACGAAGAGTAGGAGTCGATTTTGAGAGCGGATGAATTCGATATCTAATACAGGGGCGGCGAAGATGACTTCAATAAACTACTGGCAGATTCGATTGGCACTGATCATACTCGGTGGCATAACTGTGCTTTCGCTCGCAAGCTGCGCGAACACGGCCGTCAATTCTTCAATCGCAGCAAACAGCGAAGTCAATTCAAATAAGCAAACTACAACCGCGGCGGCGCAGATGAAGTTAGAAGTCCCCGGCTCAATTGCGGCTGAGCATCGCGAACTGCACGAGGAACTTCGAACCGCCATTACATCTGGAGGCAAGACTGGCGACGCGGCGAAGATTGTTGAGCAGCGCCTGAGCGCGCACTTTGAAAAGGAAGAAGAGTATGCTCTGCCGCAGTTGGGGCTGCTGGTTCCATTGGCGGAAGGAAGAGTTTCGCCGGAAATGAGATCTGCGATCGAGTTGTCTGATAGGTTGAAGGCCGACATGCCCAAAATGTTGGAGGAACACAAGGGCATCGTCGAAGCGCTGAATGCCCTGAAAGAGGCTGCAAAAGCGGAAAACAAGACGCAGGCGACAAGCTTCGCCGATCATCTCTTAGCACACGCTCAGAACGAGGAGCAGGTGACGTATCCGGCTGCGATTCTCGTCGGCGAGTATTTGAAATTGAAGTTGAAGCCATAGAGCAGCGGCTCGCCCAACAAAGATTTCCACACGAGTGTCGTTCAGCAGAAGCCGGTAGACTTCATACATCAGGGAGTTTGCGGAAGGATGCGGCGCGGCGGCGGCAAGTTCCCTGATCAATCTCCCGTTGTGCATGCTGGTCTCAAACATCACGGACTGGCCGGCGCTGCCTCGCGCCTCGAAGTTGAGCACGAGCTTCACCTCTGTGGCCCATGCGTACCTGTCCACAAATGCTGGTGCGCCCCAGGAGCCCGCTTTCCCGGCATTGTCGCCGGCGCCATTACCCGTCCGCACGGAATCGTAATGCGCGGGATGACACGGCTACACGCAGATTGTATAGTCCACTGCATGCGTGTTTTTGCAACGTCGGATCTTCATACCGACTACAAAGAAAATTTCCGCTGGCTGCAAGAACTTTCCGACATTGCTTATCGCAACGATGCCTTGATCGTCGCCGGCGATATTTCTGACCGTCTCGAAGTCATTCGCGAAACTCTTCGGCTGCTGCGCGGCAAATTTCGCCACGTGTTTTTCACGCCCGGCAATCACGAGCTCTGGGTCCGAGGCTCGGATTTTCATTCAGTCGAAAAACTTCAGCGCGTTCTCGATCTCTGTGACGAAATCGACGTAATTATCCGGCCGTTTCGATTAGAAGATCTCTGGGTCGTGCCGCTGTTCTCCTGGTACGACGGCGTCTTCCAACCCGAGATCAGTGAAGACCGCACCGCGGCACGTTATTCATGGGCCGACTTTCATCTCTGCAAATGGCCCACAGAGATCACTTCACTACCAGATTACTTTCTTCGTATGAACGAGCCTCATATCAAGACGTATGATGCGCCTGTGATCACCTTCTCACATTTTCTGCCGCGCCCGGATCTGCTGCCGCCGCGCGAGTATCTCAGAATCAGCTGGCTGCCAAGTGTCTCGATCTGCGCGGCACTCGATACTCAAATCAGAGGACTCTCGTCAACCATTCACGTTTGCGGTCACACACACATCAGTTTCGATCGCATCGTCGACGACGTCCGCTACGTACAGAGCCCGGTTCGCTATCCCAAAGAACGCACCTCATCGAGTTTCCCTATCAAGATGATCTGGCGCACGCCGCTGCCCGCTCCACACTATGAAGCTGAACTAGCGAGCACACGCCAGTGACTGCCCGGCAAACTCTGTTGAGTGGTCTCCAAGAGTCAAGAGAGAATGTTTCTAAGTGATCACCACGGTCTGTTTAAATAGCAACTCGAAGAAGTTCACTGAGAACTGCGCCGCTACTGACATCAGTGACCTTCGCGAGATCGATGGCAATGTCATATGGACGGACGTTACCGATCCGACCAGCCGCGATTTTGAAGAACTCGCCGAGGAATTTGGCTTCCATCATCTCTCCATTGAAGACTGTCAAAACCAACACCAACGTCCAAAAGTCGAAGAGTATCCCGGGTATTACTTCATTGTGCTCTACGAGGCCGAGCTAGCCGGTCCAACCGACCGCCTGGAGTTACGAGAACTGAATATCTTTCTCGGGAAGAACTACCTTGTCACTGTGCACAGCCGTCCCATTCGCGCCGTCGAAACGGCCCGACGCCTCTGGCATGAGTGGGTGGATCGCTCCGAAGAAGGATCCGGACTGCTGGCTTACTTGCTGATCGATGCAGTCGTAGACGATTACCTTCCGCTGCTCGACATCATCAGCGAACGCATGGACTCTCTCGAGGATTCGATCTTCGGCGAGTTCCAAGCCGAGTCAATCGAGGAGATCTTCGGGATAAAAAAGAAGTTGCTTTACCTGCGTCGCGCCATCGCGCCGCTTCGCGACGTTTTCAATACGATTTTGAGACGCGAGCAGCAGATTTTTCCTCGAGAGACCTATGTCTATTTTCAGGATGTCTTCGACCATCTGATCCGCGTAGCCGATACCATTGACACTTTGCGCGACATGCTCAGTTCAACCATGGACGCTTACCTTTCAGTTTCAGGTAATCGCATGAATATGGTCATGAAACGGCTTACGTCGATCTCAACAATCCTCATGTCAGTGACACTCATCGCGGGTATTTATGGGATGAACTTCGATCGCATGCCCGAGTTAAAATGGCGCTTCGGCTATATCTTTGCGCTCCTTTCAATGGTGGGCGTAGGGTTTGCGCTCTACTGGTACTTGAAGAAGGTGAAATGGATATAAAGAAACGGGCATCACGCGCGCATTCCCGGCGCCACAAACGCAAGAAACGCGATACAGAAGAGCTGGCTGCTCAGCTTGCACCTCTCGAAGAACAGGACAAGCCTGCTGCTGAACAGCAAATCGGCAGCAGTCTCGACTCGCCGACGGACCATGGACCACGGGATTACGGTGCAATCGTCGTAGACAACGTGAATTTAAATGTCCCAAAGGGCATTATCGAAGGCCGACATGGAAAGCAGTTTTTGGGCCTCGAGCCGGTTGTAATAGTGGTCCTGATCATAGTGCTGGGCTTTATCGCGTTCATAGCGTGGCAGATTTCGCTGATGCCTACTCGATGACTACGTACTCCTCACACCCTTAGCAGACCGTTTCTCCTCAATCTTTACAAAATCTTTATGACTTTTGTGCCATGCTAACTCTGGGAAGCGGAGTTACTTGTGTCGCAGGCGAAGATTACGGAAACAGCGGCTAGAGATATTCACACAACAGCAGCAGGTTCTCACATAACGCGCCGCCAACCGCGCGGGCGCTACTTGTTTGGACTCTCACTGGCCGCGCTCGGCGTGGTTTACGGTGACATCGGCACCAGTCCACTCTACGCGATGCGCGAGTGTTTTCATGGACCACACGCGATTGCGCCTTCCACAGCCAACATCCTCGGAGTTCTCTCACTCGTTTTCTGGGCGCTCGTGATAGTGATCTCAATTAAGTACCTCGTGTTTGTATTGCGGGCAGACAACCATGGCGAAGGAGGGATTCTATCGCTTACGGCTCTGGCCACTCCGATTAAACCATCAGGACGAACGGAGCATTTCTTTTTAATCTTTCTAGGTATTTTTGGCGCGGCCCTTCTGTATGGCGATGGTGTTATCACTCCCGCCATTTCTGTACTCGGCGCAATGGAAGGGCTGACTGTCGCCACACCTGTTTTTAGTCCTTATGTTGTGCCAATCACGATCTTAATAATCGTCGTGCTGTTTCTTTTCCAGAGTAAAGGAACGGCAAAAGTTGGAAGAGTCTTTGGTCCAATAACATTTACATGGTTTGCAGTGCTCGCCTTGCTGGGCGTGGCGCAAATACTCAGGCATCCGGACGTCGTGGTTGCAGTGAATCCCGTTTATGCTCTCAATTTCTTTGTGCAGAATGGCTGGCACGGGTTTCTGATCCTTGGCTCAGTGTTTTTGGTCGTCACTGGCGGTGAGGCTCTGTATGCGGATATGGGCCATTTCGGAACACGTCCGATCCGGCTTGTCTGGTTTAGTGTTGTACTGCCGGCGTTATTGCTCAACTACTTCGGCCAGGGCGCGCTTTTATTGGAAGATCCGGAGGCAGCGCACAACCCATTTTATCGCCTCGTTCCGACGTGGGCGTTGTATCCGATGATTGTGCTGGCAACTTCGGCAGCGATCATTGCCTCGCAGGCCGTCATCTCAGGAGCATTCTCGTTGACCATGCAGGCCGTACAACTCGGATTCAGTCCGCGCCTAAAAATCAATCACACCTCCACCAGAGAATACGGGCAGATTTATATTCCCGCGGTGAACTGGGCCTTGATGATCGGTTGCATTGCAATCGTGATTGGCTTTCGCTCGTCCAGCAACCTTGCAGCCGCTTACGGTGTGGCGGTGACTTCCACGATGGTTATCACGACGATTCTGTTTTATGTGGTAGCCCGCAAGGTGTGGCAATGGAGTTTCCTACCAGCAGCCGGGTTGGCAATCTTTTTTCTGATCATTGACCTCGCCTTCTTCGGCGCAAATATCATTAAGGTGGCCCACGGTGGGTGGTTTCCTTTGCTTCTAGCCGCACTTGTCTTTATCGTCATGACCACATGGAAGAAAGGCCGGCGCATTCTGAATGAGCGCATCCAGTCTGAAGCACGGCCGCTGGAAGAGTTTCTTCAGGATATTGAACGACGACCGCCAACGCGCGTTCGAGGCACAGCCATATTTATGAACGGTAATGCTTCGAGAACCCCTCCGGCCCTCCTACACAATCTTGAACATAATAAAGTGCTGCATCAGCGGGTGTTGTTTTTAACAGTCAAGACCAAACAAATTCCTTTTGTAGCGGATGACCAGCGAGTGGAAATGGAATCGCTTGGGAATGGCTTTCACCGGCTGAAGGTTTACTACGGGTTCATGGAAGATCCGGACATACCCAAGGTGTTGGAGACGATACGCGTTCCCGGGTTCACGTACGATCCGAAAGACACGACTTATTTTCTGGGACGCGAAACCATCATCGCCTCAAAACGTCCAGGCATGGCGCTTTGGCGGGAAAGACTATTTTCGGTTATCGCGCACAACGCCACGAGCGCAACCGCTTATTTTTGTTTACCTCCGGATCGTGTAGTTGAAATGGGTGAACAGATTGTGATCTAACGCAGTGGTGCGCCTAAGGGCTGCGCGGTTTTGTGCTTTGAACTTAGAATGGATGCGTGCCAGAAGCCGTATTGAATTCTAAATGGGCCGGCTATATTGGGGCCGTTGTCGGCACTGCCCTTATAACGGTGGGGCTGGCGCCATTTCAGCAACAGGTAAATGCAACTACGGTAGCGCTTGCTTTCCTGCTGGTCGTGCTGTTTGTCGCGTTGTTTTGGGGGAGCAGACCGGCCCTCCTGGCTTCAATACTGGGTGTCTTTTGCTTCAACTTCTTTTTTCTTCCACCCCTTCACACCCTGTCAGTAGCGCACGCAGAAAACTGGATTGCGTTGATTGTTTTCTTCACAACGGCCCTCGCGGTCGGCCAACTATCTGCACGCGCAAGGCAACGAGCTGAGGAAGCGGAGACTGGAAAGCGTCAGATCGAGAGTTTATACAAACAGTTGCAAGCTGCGTTTGAGCGTGCGAGCGAGGCAGAGGCCGCAAAACGGAGCGAACGCCTTAAATCGGCGCTCCTTGATGCAGTCACACACGACCTACGCACGCCACTTACTTCGATCAAAGCCTCGATCACGACTCTGATCGACGAAGCACATGGTCCAACAGACGATGACCCGCCGATCGTACTTGATGAGGAGTCGCGTCGGGAAATGTTGGAGGTAATTGATCAGGAGAGCGATAGACTGAATCGTTTTATCAGTGATCTGATTGAACTCGCGCGCATTGAGGCGGGCGAATTACAGCTACGAAGAAGATGGGGCGCGGTTGATGAGATAATTTCGACAGCTTTAACACGAGCAAAATCGCTTGTTGCAAACCATCAGGTGCGGATTAACAGTGCAACCGAATTACCTGTCGTGCGCGTGGATGCAAACGCGGTCAGTGAAGTGATTTATACACTCGTTGATAATGCCGCAAAGTATTCCCCGCCAGGTTCAACGATCAGAATCGATGCCCGACGTGGCCAGGAGGGCATGGTTGTAATGGCGGTAGAGGACGAAGGGAGTGGCATCCCCCTCGAGATGCGAGAACGAGTATTTGATAAATTTTTTCGCGCGACTCGTAATGGTGACATCAGTACGCACCAACCTTCCGGAACGGGTATGGGACTGGCGATTGCCAAAGGAATTGTGGAAGCCCACGAAGGAAAAATCTGGATTGAAAACAGAAACGGCAAGGGTACACGCGTGGTTTTTACCTTGCCCATTGGCGACGAGGAACATTCGGAATCGGGTAGCACTTCTGAGCCATGAAAGATCAACCGCGGATTTTAGTTGTCGACGATGAGCCGCAACTGATACGAGTACTGCGCACCGGGCTCAAGTCTCGCGGCTATGAGGTACGCGCGGCGGCTGACGGCCTGGCGGGATTTGAGATGTTTGCTGACTGGCATCCGGATCTAGTAATTACAGATCTCGCGATGCCAGAGGTCGATGGTCTGGAGTTGTGCAGGCGATTACGCGCCGTCTCACAGGTGCCTATCATTGTTCTTTCCGCAAAGGGTGAAGAGAAAATAAAAGTCGAGGCGCTTGATATAGGGGCCGATGATTTTGTTACCAAGCCGTTCGGAATCGACGAGTTGCTCGCACGCGTGCGCGCTTCGCTGCGACGTGCTACTGCACCTTCTGTCAATGAGGCTACTCAAACTGTTTTGGACTCGGGAGACTTTCACGTTGAATTGGAGGCGCGTGAAGTTACAGTTCAGGGTAAAGAAATACACCTCACACCCAAAGAGTTTGAGCTATTGATCTATTTCATCAAACACCCGGGAAAGGTTTTGACTCATCGAACATTGCTTTCCGCGATCTGGGGCGGCAATTATGTTGAGCAGAATGAATACCTTCGCGTCTTCGTCGGTAACCTGCGAAAAAAGATCGAGCCAGATGCTGCTGCACCACGTTACATAATCACTGAACCTTGGATCGGTTATCGCTTTGATCCGGGACAGCGGTGACGGTCAGAGTGCCGTACTAAATCGTTCGATTAACCAAGAGCAGGTTCACAGTTCCCTCGCCTGACAGAATTACGGGTCAGTTGGAAATTGGGTACTGGCGCTGGTGCACTCAGTGACTCTGGGCCCACCGGCGAGACGAGGTGTGGTTGAGGAAACAGATGCGAAATCGATCCAGAATTCCCTTTACACCACGCGTCGAGGTTTCACACACGACTATCATTCAGGTACCATTCTACCGCTGACCAACGGACGCGACGGCTGGATATCACGCCCGAGGCGAGATAATCGTCGGGCGGGTGACAAGCCAGTCGTGCGCCGGTGATCACAGAGAGGTCAGGCGCCAGTAGCAGCCCCTGGCTGGCAATCGATTTTACCTAAGGGAATCCCTGATTGACGGCAGTCAGGCAACGATATAGGAATAGGGTATCGCGATCCTTAAAGTCGAATTTTACGACAACCTCTCTGCCAGAAGCCCGGATAAGAAGATAAATCAACTATGAGACACAAAGTGTGCTCAAAATTCTGATTGAGGGATCACCCCTTCACAGAATCTCTCTACGCCGGCGAAACAGGGAATCCAGCACATTTCGTGCCGTGCTGTCGTTTAATTTTGAGAACTTACGACGAGAGGCGATACCAGAACGCCGTCAGAAGGGACAAAACCAAGGCGAAACGCTTCCCTTTCTGGTGCAAGGATAGATTTAGCGGTTTAGTTAGTTACAGCGATGAG
>DAIOGT010000214.1:5775-8024 GCA_036745095.1 Pyrinomonadaceae bacterium | reverse complement strand
GCGCTCGGCTGGAACCCGACGATCCCATTGCGCGAAGGTTTAAAGCGCACTGTTGATGACTTCAAGGGAAGAGTCAACGTGTAAATTTTGCGCATCCTGCTGCTGAATCAGTGTTTCTATCCTGATGTGGTCTCCACGGCGCAACACCTCACCGATCTCGCCACCGATCTCGCTGCACGTGGGCACGAAGTAACAGTCATCGCAAGCGATCGCGGCTACGACGATCCAACGAGGCGCTTCAAGCACCGCGAGCGTTGGAACGGGATTGAGGTCATTCGTATTTCGTCGATCTCGCTTGGGAAGAATGGTCGTTGGCGTCGGGCATTCAACTTCGCGAGTTTTCTGCTTGTCTGCGCCCTGCGTTTGCTTGCGCTGCGACGATTTGATGTGGTCGTGGCGCTTACGTCCCCGCCGTTGATTTCGTTTCTCGGAGCGCTCTTCGTGAAGCTCAAGGGCGGAAGTTTCTGTTTCTGGGTGATGGATCTGAACCCGGACGAAGCGATAGCCGCCGGTTGGCTCGATGACAAATCACTCGCGAGCCGCATCTTGCGACGAATGCTGAGTTACAGTTTTAAGGTCGCCGCACGCACGATCGTGCTGGACCGGTTCATGAAAGAACGTGTGGTTGCGAAGGGATTGGATCCGGAGCGCGTCACGATCGTTCCGCCTTGGTCGCACGACGATGAAGTTCAGTATTCAGCCGCGGGAAGGGAAGAGTTTCGTCGCAAGCACCAATTGTCTGAGAAGTTTGTCGTGATGTACTCGGGTAATCACAGTCCGTGTCATCCACTCGACACACTCCTCGCCGCTGCTGGCGCACTCCAAGAACAACCCGACATTGTTTTCTGCTTCGTTGGCGGCGGCAGCGAGCAGACGAAAGTGCGCGAGTTCGCGGCCCAACACAAACTGCCAAACGTAAGATGTTTTCCTTATCAACCATTGAACGAGCTCTCGAGTTCATTATCCGCGGCTGACCTCCACGTGGTCGTGATGGGCGACAAGTTCGTCGGCATCGTCCATCCCTGCAAGATCTACAACATCCTCTCGATCGGCGCCTCCGTGCTTTATGTTGGTCCAACGCCGAGCCACGTCACTGACATTGCGGCAAAGCAACAGGGCCGGTTCTTTCTAACCAATCATGGCGATGTCGAAGCTGTGACTGGCGCGATTCTTGAAGCACGACGCGCACGCGCAAATCATCAGCCTACGGCTTCCTACTCAAAACACACGTTACTGCCGAAACTGATCGACGTCATAGAAGCAAAACAGGATCCTGAAGTATTACCCGTCCCGATATTCATCCGGAGGTAATCATTCTTGAAAACTTACTTCGCCCTTTTCCTGCTCGCGACGATTGCTTCACTGATCGCCACTCCTCTCATCCGCCGTCTCTGCGAGCGATATAACTTGCTCGACGTGCCACTCGACGGCCGCCGCGTTCATCGCACCGCTGTTCCCCGACTCGGCGGCATCGCGCTTTACCTCTCCTGTCTTGCGGCGCTCTCGCTCTTGCCGTTCCTCGACAACCTGCTCACGCAAACGCTCAGTACTTTCAAACCCGAGTTTTTGACGCTGCTCGTTCCCGCAACTCTCGTCCTGCTGCTTGGTGTTTACGACGACTTACGCGGCGCAAATGCAGTCGTGAAATTTATCGGCCTCGGTCTGATCGCAACACTGTTCTACGCGATGGGTGGTCGCATTGACGCGCTCTCGATCCCGCTCTTCGGCTCCGTGGAGCTGCCGCCACTTTTATCGTTTGTTGTCACGGTCGTGTGGCTCGTCGGCATCGCGAACGCCTTCAACCTAATCGACGGATTAGACGGCCTCGCATCAGGCGCGGCACTCTTTTCGTCCCTCGTGATACTCGGTGTTTCGGTTTCACAGGAACGAACGTTGACGATCGTTGTCGCCCTTGTGCTCTGCGGCGCGCTCGCGGGATTTCTTCGTTACAACTTCAATCCCGCATCGATCTTTCTCGGTGATTCGGGCGCGCTGTTCACTGGTTTTCTGCTCGCGGCGCTCTCGGTGTTGGGAACTCAGAAAGCGACGACGGCGGTTGCTATCGTCGTACCGATCCTTGCGTTCGGAGTTCCGGTGGTTGACACAGCGATGACGATGGGTCGGAGGCTGGTGAGTCGCAAGCCGGTGTTTCAGGGCGATAACGAGCACATTCATCACATGCTGCTCGCGCGCGGCTGGTCGCAGCGACGTGTTTCCCTCGTGCTTTACGGTGTGTGTGCGCTGTTTGG
>DAIOGT010000214.1:0-5675 GCA_036745095.1 Pyrinomonadaceae bacterium | reverse complement strand
GCTGGTCGCAGCGACGTGTTTCCCTCGTGCTTTACGGTGTGTGTGCGCTGTTTGGATTGCTGGCGCTGATATTTCCGGCGAGTGGGTCGAAGTTAACCGGGTTCATGCTCTTTGTGATTTCAGTAGCAGTGATCATTGCGGTGGGCCACCTGCGTTATCACGAAGTTGACGAATTGCGCGCTGGTGTGAAGCGCACGGTCGGCGATCGTCGTTTGCGAGTGGCGAACAATATTCGCGTGAGACGCGCGGCCCTCGCGCTGTCGAAGGCTTCGGATCTCGATGAGATGTTTGCAACGACGCGGCACTTGCTGGAGTTTGGCGAGTTCAGTTCTGCGAGTGCGGAGATTGGACCAACCGGACGCAGGCGCGTGTACTGGTCGTGGCCCGATGAAAACGAGCCCTCCGCCGGCGACTGGAGCATTCGTTTGCCGTTGGTGCAGGATGGCGTTGATTGGGGTTGGTTGAATTTCTATCGCAGTATCGATAGCGAGCCACTGCTGGTGGATACAAATTATCTGGCCGACCTGTTCCGGCGAGAGTTTACAAACGCGGCAGCGCGGATCTTTACGACGGAAGAGGAGCGTGTGACCGCGGCTCCCATGGCGATGACGGCTGAAAACGCGAGATAGATCACCTTCTGCTTTGCTAAACAAACTAGTATTCGCGGCCCTTGTCGCCCTTATCATCGTAACCCCGATCCCGTACGGTACCGTCGAACCCTGGTGGAAAGCGGCGTTCATCTGCGCCGTATTCGTGATCTGCATCGTCGCAATCGTTGATGTGTTAGTGAGTCGTGATAACCACATTTTCGGAGCAGCGATCCTCCTGCCGATGCTCGCCCTCTCCGCGCTCGCATTTCTCCAAACACTCTCACTCGGCGCGCGCACTGAAGCCAATCTCGCCGTCTGGAACAGCATCAGCGCCGATCCGTATCAAACGCGTTTCTTCGCCCTTCAGATGCTCGCGCTCACCGCGTTTCTCGCATTGCTCTATCGCTATGCAAGCACCGAGCGGCGCATTCGTGTGCTCGTCTACGTTGTGCTCGGCATCGCCGTCGCAAGTGCAGTGTTCGGAATATTGCGCCAGAGCACACAGCAAGAGACAGGCTTTCTTCTGCCGTTACTCAAACAAAATCAGGGGTACGGACAGTTCATCAACAAAAACCACTTCGCGTACCTGATGGAGATGGCTTTTGGGGTCGGACTGGGTCTCGTCCTCGGCGGCGGTGTCAAACGTGATCGCCTAATGATCTACCTGGCGCTGCTTTTACCGATTTGGACCGCGCTCGTGCTCGCGAATTCGCGCGGCGGTGTGCTGGCGATGATCGCGCAAGTCATTTGCGCGGTTCTGTTGTTGATCAGTTTTCGCGATTATGAGCTGCCGAAAGTTGCGCAGTCGTTTGCTTTTAAATTGATACTGCTAGCCGCGTTGATCGGTGGCGTCCTGATCGGAACATTGTGGGTTGGTGGTGACAGGCTCGCCAGCAATTTTGGAGCTACGACAAGCGAGTTTACGGCAGGCACGACTTCTGAAGGCGCGAGCAGAAATGAGATCTGGCGCGCGACGTTGAAGATGTTTGCAGCGCATCCGATTCTTGGCGTGGGCTTGGGTGGTTACTGGATTGCGATCACTGCGTATCACGAGGCTTCGGGTTTGATGACGCCGCAGGAGGCGCACAACGACTATCTCGAACTACTTTCGAGCGGCGGGTTGATCGGGTTTGCGTTGGGTATTTGGTTCCTCGTGAGTGTTGTTCGTGCCACACGTGCGAATCTTTCGAAGAATCATGGTTACCTGCGTGCTGTGAGGTGCGGCGCGATACTCGGCCTCGTAGGTGTTGCCGCGCACAGTCTCGTCGATTTCGGCCTGCACATCATGACGAACGCGGTCGTGTGCCTCGTGTTGATAATGATTGCGACGACCGTGCCGGGCGCGCGCGTGTCGCACAAGCAGGTTAAAGCTTAGACTCTGATTTAAAATCGTTGACCTAAATCCATAACGACGTTAGACTTGCGCGTGGTCTATCGCTGTGTTGTTTCTTCTACGAAGGGATGCTTTAGATGAACCAAAAACGACGTGGTTCGAAAGTGATTGCGGCGTTACTACTTTTCTCCATTGCCCAGATTAGTCTTCAAGTCGGACTCGCTGAGCCAAACAACACGACCACTCCTGTCGTGATTCCACAGCAAGTTGTCGGCAGGTTGACGACAAGAAACAACCAGCCGGTTACCGTTAATGGTCTAAGTGCAAACACCGGCGCATCGGTTCTCACTGGCGCTACGATCGAGACTGGCGCCGACCAGTCCGCGACGGTGAACCTCGGACCACTCGGCTCGCTCGACATCTCGCCCAGTACGAAGCTCGTTTTGACGTACGACGATGAGGGAAATATCAAAGCCGTTATCGCGACTGGCTGTGCGATTCTGACAGCGAAGAAAAACACGACCGGTGAAATCGCAACGGAACAGGGCACTGCTGGTAAGACCGATCCTGCTACGGGCGGTGTTTTGAACGTTTGCTTCCCACAGGGTGCGGCGGCTCCGATTATTAACACTGCTCCGGCAGGGGTTCCGGCGACGGCCGGCGGTGGTAGCGGTGGACTCTTCGGGCTCGGCACAGCTGCGACGGTCGCGATTTTCGCGGGTATTGGCGCCGTCGCGTTGACGCCGCTCGCGTTCCAGGACAACCCCAGCGGCTCCAATCCGTAGCCTCGCGATCGCTACAAAAATCCAAGCGTGACCTTCGATACTGAGGGTCACGCTTTTCCTTTTGCATCTTGTGCTTCTTCGCGGCTTCTTAATTTTAGCGATCGGATTGTGCCTGTTCATGATTCAGGCATCAGCACGATTCGGTTTTTCGCGGATGCTCGCGAGGTATGCACTCGCCGTGAACTCCATTCCTGCCGCTGATGTAGCAGTGAACCTTGCTCCTTCGGATCCTGAAGTACATCGCGCGCGCGCAGCAGTCTTCAGTCATCTGCAAATCCCTGACGAAGCCGCAAAGTCACTCGCCAAAGCCGTCGCACTACGCTATCGCGACGACTATCTCTGGATCGATCTCGCGAACACGCGCGAAGAAAGCGGCGACACGCAAGGCGCGCTTGCTGCGTTGGACCAAGCAGTCCGCTGGGCGCCACATTACGCACACACGCACTGGCAGCGCGGCAATCTTTTGTTGCGCATCGGACAACACAACGAGGCTTTCAGCGACCTGCGAAGCGCCGCCGCCGCTAATCCGCGTTACGCACCCAATCTCATCGATCTCGCGTGGGGCATCTCGCGCAACGATCTCAAAACAACCGAAGCACTGCTGGACATCAAAAGCGACAACGAGCGTCTCGACTTGATCCGCTTTCTCGCGCGAAAAGGAAAGGGAAGAGAAGTCGTCGATCAGATCTCTTTATTAACTACGCCACTCTCCACTGAAACCAGGCATGAACTGTCGCGACTGCTTTTCAGTGCAAAAGCTTTTAGTGCGTCGTTTGATTTGTGGCGCACCTCGAACTCGCAGGAAACTTTACTAGTTAACAGCGACTTCGAAGAACCACTCGTTTTTAGCGATTCAGGTTTCGGTTGGATCATCGCGCCCGAACAAAAGAACCGGCTAGCCCTCGACGTCTCTGAAAGACTCAGCGGCGCCAGAAGCCTTCAGATCAATTTCGACGGAGCCTGGACGCCCGGAACTCCTCTGCTGTCGCAAACACTTATCGTGAAGCCAGCTACGACCTATCGAGTATCTTTCAGCGTCAAGACAAAACGACTTATAACTGGTCGCCCGCCGTTGATTGTTGTTAACGATGCTTCGAACGATCAGTTATTAGGCAAGTCATTTGAATTTTACACAGCTTCAACATCATGGGCGCAGTTCCATTTTGACTTCACCACTCTCCCAACCTCGCAAGCCGCTGTGATTCGGCTGCAGAGAAAGAACTGCGACTCGTCTCCGTGCCCCATCTTCGGTACGCTCTGGCTCGATCAGTTCTCTGTCGAGCAGACTGAACCAGCCTCAAAGAGGTAAGCTAGCGCGTATGGCCGAACAACGGGCAGCCCTCGATCCCCAGGGCGTTACGATCACGCGTATGACTGAACACGATCTGCTCGAGGTGGTGGAGATCGAGGAACAGTCAGGGCTGAGCAGGTGGGGCTGGACTGCATACTATGCTGAGCTACAGGGTTCGAATCGTGATCTGATGCTGGTCGCGCGACCGGCGGATTCGACTCTCAAGCCGGCTCCAATCGTCGGTTATATCGTTGCGCGCGAGACCGCGGGAGAGCTGCACATAAACAACTTTGCGGTTCGTTCTGAGTATCGCCGCCATGGCATTGGCGCGGCGCTGCTCGATCGTATGCTTCAGGAAGCACGCCAGCGAGACGCAAAAGCGGCGTTTTTGGAGGTCCGCAGCGCGAATCACGTCGCCCAGACGCTTTATGAAAAGCATGGTTTTCGGGCAATCGCGCGACGGGCCAATTACTACTCAGACCCGATCGAGGATGCAGTTGTGATGACCCTCGTTCTGGGGTGATTTACCCGCTTGATCTGGCCGGAGTGTTGGGCTACCATTTTTGCGTGCGACACAATCCCAACGGAGGTTCAGCCCTGACCTCCAATAATCCTGCCCACTTTCATTCGTCTGAAAGGAGACATGCACGAACATGGACATTGCAACCACGGATAGTTTGAAAGA
Organism: Pyrinomonadaceae bacterium; assembly: GCA_036745095.1. Lineage (GTDB taxonomy): Bacteria > Acidobacteriota > Blastocatellia > Pyrinomonadales > Pyrinomonadaceae > PSRF01. Next base: position 991 of record DAIOGT010000214.1, on the reverse strand, counting down.
AGAGTTGATAAACCGGGATCCCGAATTTCGGGAGTTAGCCAGAGAACATCATAAGTACGAAGAACGCCTTAGTGAATTATCAGCTCTTTCCTATCCGAGCGACGAAGAACAGCTGGAGGAGATTACGCTCAAGAAGAAGAAACTTGCACTTAAAGATCAGATGTATTCAATGATGGTGCAATACCAGAAGTCTCAGAGCTTGAGTCACTGAAACTGCGCCGCAGTTTCTCCGATTAAATGATGGAAGGGGACGTTGAACCAAAGGTTTGCGTCCCCTTCGCTACAAAGTAAAGAAGAAAGATTAGCCATTTTTGTGCTTCTGGTGCCTTTTGTGGCTAACGATGAGTGGTGAGGATAGTCAAAGAAAGCATTCCTTATATTGTCGTTCCGGCGCTGCTGGCTGCGGCGGCGGCGGTATTGGGCTACTGGTATGTAGCAGCATTCCTCTTTCTGGTGGCGCTTTTCATGGCTTTTTTCTTCCGCGATCCGAAACGGATTCCACCCACCGATCCTGATGTCGTCGTCTCACCCGCCGATGGAAAAGTGACACGAATCGGTCCCGCGACTCCGGACGCAGATTCGCTAACCGTGATCAGCATCTTCCTGTCACCGTTCGATGTGCACATTAATCGCTCGCCCATTCCCGGCAAAATCGTCGATGTGCGCTACTCGCCCGGAAAGTTTCTGATGGCTACTAACGAAAAAGCGAGTCTCGTAAACGAGCAAAACGCATTGACGATTCAGGGCGAAAAGATCACTGTCGTTTGCAAACAGATTGCGGGAATACTCGCGCGGCGAGTAGTCTGTTGGAAAGCGAAGGGCGACAATCTCAGACTCGGGGAGCGTTTCGGAATGATCAAGTTCAGTTCGCGGACTGACGTACTGCTTCCTGCAAACGTGAAAGTCATGGTCAAAGAAGGTCAGCGAGTGCGTGGAGGCACGACCGTGATCGGGAGAATCTCATGAGTCTGGCAGAAGAATCAGAACGCCC
>DAIOGT010000213.1:0-8039 GCA_036745095.1 Pyrinomonadaceae bacterium | reverse complement strand
GGACAAAGCCGTCGTTATTCGTAAACGTGCCATCCTGCTCGGCGTACGAAGCAGCTGGCAGTACAACATCGGCCGCCGCCGTCGTCTCGTTTTCAAAGAGCTCCTGGACCACGAGAAAGTCGAGTTGCGAGAGCGCGGCTTCACGTCCTTTGAGATGCTCCGGCAGAAAGCTACCGGCCATGTAGAGCGCGCGAATCTCCCCGCCGGCGGCATCGAGAATTGCACCCGGCGACGTTGGCGCAAACATCATCCCCACGGCGTGCGCGCCGATGCTGTTGTTGAAGAACGGTAACGGGTGCAGCAGTATTCGCCTTCCTTCAGCCGCAAACGCCTGCGGCAACTGCGCAATCACCGCTTGCGCCGCACTGCTGACCTCGTGACCAAACATGATCACGACGTCGCCATCACTATTCGCAATCGCCTGACGAGCGGCATCGATCGCGCTCGCATCAACACCCGATTTTTTCGCCGCCAGGGAATCGTTCGACGAATCAGCAAGCGCGAGCACGATCGCGTCTTCCGTTCCTGGCCTGACGTGCAGAAAGATTTTTGCTTGTTCGCGCAAGCGAATCGGAACCGCGTTGATCAGCACGAGCGTCGACCCGCCGTTTCTTACTGCCTGTCGCATCTGCTTGCCCGTGAATGGCTGCAACTCGCTGGGATCGCCGCCGATTTGAACGATCGTCTTTGCGTAACGAATGTCGCGATGAGTAGCGAGCGGCGCACCGAGGTTCTTGAAGAAGCTTCGCAACGGGAAGAGATCGGTTGTCGTGTAGTTCTCAGTGCCGACAAGCTCAGTCGTAAACTTGTGCAACACGTAAAGCGCTTCGTTAGTCAGTCTCGGACTGCCGATCACGCCGATCGAGTTTCGCCCATGTTCATCCGCAATCGCGTCGAGACGCTCCGCGACGTGACGGATCGCATCGTCCCAGGTTGCCGGGATCAGCTTGCCGTCTTTCTTGTAGCGAATCATCGGCGTGCGAATGCGCTCTTCGTGATTGATGAATGGATGAGCGAAACGTCCCTTGACGCAAAGGAATTCGCCATTGATGCCGTTGACGTAACGATCGCGCGCAACTGATCGCAGCACTTCGCCGCCGCGCGAGCCGAGTGACATCTGGCAGCCGTCCGAACAGAAGTTGCACGTCGTGATCGACTGCGCGAGCTCCCACGGACGCGTCTGGTGACGATAGGTCGCGTCAAGCAAGGTTCCGGTAGGACAAACCTCGATGCAGTTTCCACACTGCGAACAGTCGAGCCAGCCGAGATACGTGCCGATCACTGTGTGCGCGCCGCGACCCCCCGCTTCGATCGCGTCCTCGCCCATCCACTCATCGCACACGCGCGTGCAGCGTTTGCACAAGATGCAGCGCTGTGGATCGTTCGCGACCATCGGCGACAGGTAGCGTTCGGCGTAGTAGTTCTTCTGCTCGGTGAAACGTTCTTCGAGACCGCCCCAGTCGAATGTCATCTCCTGTAGTTCACACTCGCCACCACGATCGCAAACAGGGCAATCGAGCGGATGGTTCGCGAGCAAAAACTCCGTCATGCCACGCTGCGCTTTTTCGATCTCTTCACTTTGCGTGGTGACGATCATGCCGTCTGTACAGATGATGGTGCAGGACGTTTGCAGCTTCGGCATCTTCTCGATACGCACCAGACACATGCGACAAGACGCTTGCAACGCAAGATCGGAGTAATAACAGAAGGAGGGAATATCGAAACCTTTTTCGCGGCACACGTCGATCAGACGTGCACCTTTCGGAACTTCGAAATCTTTTCCGTTAATCGTAACTTTGATCAGTTCAGTCGACATTTAATCTCTTCTTAAAATCTTCCGGAAACCTCTTGATCGCCGATTGAATCGGCCACGACGCAGCGTCGCCAAGCGGGCAAAACGACTTGCCCTCGATGTTGTCGCAGAGGTCGAGCATCAGTTGCGCATCTTCCGGACGACCTTCGCCGTTCGCGATACGCTTGAAAACTTTCACGAGCCAATCAGTGCCTTCGCGACACGGCGTGCACCAGCCACACGACTCGTGTTTGTAAAACTCAGTCAGGTTTTTCGTCGATTCGAATACATCAACAGTCTCATCCATCACGATAAAACCGCCTGAGCCCACACTCGAACCTGCGGCCACCAGCCCCTCGTAATCCATCCGCACGTCTTTTCCGATAACCTGGTCAGCGCGCATGATGTACACGGACGATCCACCGGGAATGACGGCTTTGAGCTGTTTGCCGTCGAGTATCCCGCCGCAGTCTTCCATGATGAACTTTTCCATATCGTCGTAGCCCATCGGCAACTCGTAAACGCCCGGAAGTTTGACGTGACCGGAGACGGACCATAGCTTTGTGCCACCACTCTTCTCGGTCCCGAGTTTTTGATAAGCCTCGCCGCCCATCTTGATGATGTCAGGCACGGCGGTGAGCGTCTCGACGTTGTTGACGACAGTCGGAGCCGCGTACAAACCGGAGACAGCCGGGAAAGGCGGCTTCATGCGTGGGTGACCACGCAAACCTTCAAGCGAGCTTAGGAGTGCAGTCTCTTCACCGCAGATGTACGCGCCGGCGCCGGTATGTGTGTAAATCTCGCAGGAGAAGTTTGTGCCGAGGATGTTGTTGCCGAGGAGCCCCGCGGCACGCGCTTCATCAAGCGCAACGTCCATGATGTCGATTAAGTATCTGTACTCGCCGCGCGTGTAGATGTAGCACGTCTTCGAGTTCAGCGCGTACGCGGCGATCAGCATGCCCTCGATGAGCATGTGAGGATCGCGTTCCATCAGGTATCGATCTTTGAACGTGCCGGGCTCAGATTCATCTGCGTTGCAGACGACGTACTTTGGCTTCGGCGAATCTTTCGGCACGAAGCTCCACTTCATCCCGGTGGGAAATCCCGCGCCGCCACGCCCGCGAAGTGCTGATTTCTTCACTTCGTTGATGACGTCGTCGGGCGACATGCCGTCGAACACTTTTTTGAGCGCCTCGTACCCACCGTTGCGACGATACACGTCGAGCGATTTCGAGTTCTCCAGATGAACTCGACGGAGCTGTAGTGGTTCACATCCGATTGCTTCGATACGCATCAGGGCAATTGGTCCAATACTTGATCGATCTTCTCGGGCGTCAGGTTCTCGTGATAGTCGAAATTAATCTGAAACATCGGCGCTGTGCCGCACGAGCCGAGACATTCGACTTCGCTCAACGTAAAACGCCCGTCAGGCGTCGTCTCGCCGACCTTGATTCCCAACTTCTTCGAACAATGTTCGGTGACTTTGCCGGCGCCCATAATCTTGCAGGAGAGCGTCTTGCAGACTTGTATGTGATATTTCCCGATCGGCTCGACGTAAATCATCGAGTAGAACGTCGCGACTTCCCAGATATCAGTTACGCGCAACTTGAGCCGGTTTGCGAGATAGAGGACGCCCGGCGGATCGAGATAGCCACGTTCGCGCTGCACGATGAACATCAACGGCAGGATCGCCGAGCGCATCACCGGATACTTCGCGAGGTGTCGATCGATCTCTGCTTCGACTTCAGGCGAAAACGTCGCCGGCTCAACCCCGACATCGACAGGCTGCGACAGTGGTTGAATGTTTACGATCTGCGTGCTCATCCGCGTTGATTTTTGTTACCGATCGATTTCGCCTAACACGATGTCCAACGATCCAATGATCGCCACCACATCCGCCACCATCTCTCCTTCAGACATCACCGGCAGTGCCGAAAGGTTGATGAAACTCGGACCACGGAAGTGAACTCTATTCGGTTTTGGTCCACCATCCGACTTCATATAAACACCGAGCTCGCCCTTCGAAGCTTCAATCGGAAGATAAACCTCGCCGGCCGGAACGTCGAAACCTTCAGCGACGATTAGGAAGTGATGAATCAACGCGTCCATGTGACTCTTCATCGCTTCACGATCCGGCAGCACGACTTTCGGCGCGTCAGCCTTAATCGGTCCCGGCCGCAATCGCGAGAGTGCCTGCGTGGAAATCTTGTGCGACTCCTTCATCTCGCGCATGCGCACCATGTAACGCGCCCAAACATCTCCGTCAGGCTCAATCGGAACTTCAAAATCGTACTTCTCATAACTGCAGTACGGGTTCGCGCGTCGTATGTCGATATTGACGCCACTGCCGCGCAGGCATGGTCCGGAGAGTCCCCAGTCGATCGCATCTTCAGCGGAGATGCGACCGATGCCCTGTGTCCGTCGCTGAAAAATTCTGTTGCCCGTCAGCAGTTTATGAAACTCGTCAACCGCGGCAGGAAAGGAGTCAAGAAACTGTTTGCAGCGATTCTCAAAACCGGCAGGCAGGTCCATCATCAGGCCGCCGATGCGGAAGTACGACGGCGTCAGACGTCCTCCCGAGGCCGCCTCGATCATGTTCAAAATCTTTTCGCGCTCGCGAAAGCAGTAAAAAAAGACTGTCATCGCGCCGATGTCGAGCGCGTGAGTTCCGAGCCACACGAGATGCGACGCAATACGCTGGAGCTCGCACATCAGCACGCGAATCGTTTGCGCGCGTTCGGGAATCTCGAGACCGAGCAATTTCTCGCCGGCCATCACGTAAGCGAGGTTGTTGCCGAGCGGATTCAGGTAATCCATGCGGTCGGTAATAACGATGCCTTGCTGGTACTTCTTGTACTCGAAAAGCTTCTCCATTCCCGTGTGGAGATAGCCGATGTCAGGCGTCGCTTTCACAACCATTTCGCCGTCCAGCACCAATTCGAGACGCAGCACACCATGCGTCGACGGGTGTTGCGGACCCATCGAGATCGTCATCTGCGTATCGAGCGGGCGATCGACGATTTCGAATTGTGGCGGGATCGTTGCTGAACTCATTTCAAGCTATATGGTTCGTAGCCGCGTAATGGAAAATCTTTGCGTAACGCGTGGCCCTGCCAATCGTCCGGCAGGAGAATGCGTCGCAGATCCGGGTGACCATCGAAGATCACGCCAAAGAGATCAAAGGTCTCGCGCTCATGCCAGTTCGCTGTTTTCCAAACACCGGTGACAGTCGGCACATGCGTGTCTTCTTCGTTGAGTACAACTTTTAATCTGATGCGATGGTATTTAGTCGTTGAAAATAGGTGGTAATTGACTTCGAAGCGCGGTTCTTCTTCGACCCCGCGATCGGCTCCACAAATATCGGAGAGAAAATCGAAAAGTCCTTCCGGCCACGTCTTAAAAAACGAACACGCAGCGACGATGTGTTCGCGGGGCACGACGATCGTCGTCTCGCCGAAAGCGATGATGACTTCACGGACCCATTCCGGGTGTTCACGCTGTAACGCCGCCACTAACGGTGACGGCGCTGCTTCTGAACTCGGGGTTTGTTCTGGCGACTGTGGTTCGGTATTTTCGGGACCTGATGTCATTCCGCGATTGTTGCTCGACTCTCTAAGTAGAACGACGCCGTTCGTGTCTCGAAGCGATCGTATAAGGTCGCGATTCCGGCAGCGTGTTCTGCTGCGCAGTCGATCCATCGGTTACGGGCAAAGTGCCCGGCACAACCGCTTCTCGTGCTTCCTCTTCAGGAATGTCCCTGCGATCGCGGACGCTCTCTTTCATCACTTTGTCCTGGAGCATCATCACGGCGTGAATCAACATCTCGGGACGCGGAGGACAACCCGGAATGTAGACGTCAACCGGAACGATCTTGTCGACACCCTGGACGATTGCGTAGTTATCAAAAACACCGCCCGAAGTCGCACACGCTCCCATCGAGATCACCCACTTTGGCTCCGGCATCTGGTCGTAAATTCGTCGCAGCACGGGGGCCATTTTTCGGGACACGCGCCCGGAGACGATCATCACGTCAGCCTGTCGCGGGCTTGCGCGAAACACTTCGGAACCAAAACGCGCGAGATCGTTTCGAGAAGAAGTCGCATTCATCATCTCGATCGCGCAACAAGCGAGGCCAAATGTCGCCGGCCAGAGCGAAGACTTTCGCGCCCAGTTAATCAGGGAGTCGAGCCGTGTGGTCAACACCTCCGGCAGCGCTTCGGCAATTATGTTTTCGAGACCCATTTAAAACTTCCTTACGCTTCCCTTAAGCCGCTGTACGTCGCTTCTCAACATTTCGCGCTTCCATGTCGGCCAAAGCTCTTGCTTCAGCTTCAGCTTCGCGTCGTGCTTTCTCGTTCCAGTCGAATGCGCCCTTCTTTACGATGTAGATGTAACCGATAAAGAGCAGACCCACGAAGAGCATCATCTCGAGGTATGCAAACGAACGCATCGCCGGGCCTTGAGCCGCAAGAGTCTTGTACACCGCGGCCCAGGGCACTAAAAAGATCACTTCTATGTCGAACAAGATGAAGATCATCGCGATCAGGTAGAACTTCACCGAGAAACGCTCTCGCGCAGAGCCTACCGGGTCCTTACCGCACTCGTAAGGCATCAACTTTGTTCTTGTTCGCTTGCGTTGTCCGACGAATGTGGAAAGGAGAACGTTGCCCACCGCGAAGCCTGCCGCCACGATGAACATCAGCAGGATGGGCAAGTAGTCGTAAAGCCGGAAGCTCATTTAAAGTACACCGTCACCAGCCGCAGATTGCTCTGTTTCCAAAACAATCATTCGCGGTTGGCGTAACACGATCCACGAGATTGAGAATCATTGTACAAGCGTGATGCTAGTCGAACTGATCAAGGGTGTCAAGCAACGTTCCTGTCACGGATCAAGCTCGGAAAAATGCTGATTGACCGTGAAAAAATGCTTGTGTTACCGTTCAGAAAACCCGCTTGTGTGTGGGGTTGTGCGGCCGACAAACTGTGATTACCGGATTCAACACCGATATCGAACACAATGGCGTTGTCTATCATGTGCAAACAGAGGACAAAGGGCTCGACTCACCGATCATCCTCTCGCTCGTCTATGTCGGCGGCACGATCCTGGCCAGCAAACGCTCTCCTTATAAAGATCTGATCGCCGAAGGCTTTAGTGACGAAGTCCTGGCCGAACGACTGAAGCGGCAGCACCGGCTGATCTGTGCTGCGATTAATTCAGGTCGCATCGACGATCTCAAGAAGATGAGCGGCCGTCCGAAAGAAGTGGCAGAGCAGAAGGAGAGTGTCGAGGAGATCGAACCGGAAGAGGCGGCGGCGGAACTCGAAACCGCCTCGCCTTCGATCGTTGAGGAGCCTTTTGAGATCGAGTACTGGCCGATGACGCAGGAGTGGGCGCCGCCATCGGCGCCGGCGGACGAAGATCTTGCCGCAGTTTTTGAGCCAGGCATGGAGCCGCGCTATGAGCCGGTCGAGTTCACGCCAGAACCGGCGGAGCCTGAGCCGGTCGTTGAAGAAGCGCAGCCGGAAGAGGTAGTTGAGGAGCCCGTTCCGGAAGACGGCTTATTTATCAGTCTCCTCGACGACGATGAGTTCTACTCAGGACAGCGTTATACGTTGCGAGTTCTGGTGAACGATCGTACGAACGGCGACGAGAAGCCACTCGCGAATGTGGCCGTGTCAGTTAAGGTGCTTGGCACGACCTTCAGGCCGCTGATTTACACTTTGAAGACTGAGAGTGATGGAGTGGCGAGTGTCACCACGGACATTCCGCAGTTCACCTCAGGCCGCGCGGCAGTGCTGGTACGCGCCGTGACCAAAGACCAGGCCGCCGAGCTCCGTCGCATTATTCATCCAGCCGAATAATTAGCCACAAAAAGGCACAAAAACACAAAAGAAATGGATTAGCTTTTTTGTGCTTTTTGTGCTTTTTTGTGGCTAATGAAAGTTTTTGTAAATGGTGAGCCGAGGGAGATCAACGGCACGCCGTCTTTAGCTCAGTTAATTGAAGAGCTGGATCTGCCTGCGGCGAGAATCGCGATCGAACTCAATCGCGAGGTCGTGCGTCGTAGTGACTGGAACAGTACTATGTTAAAGGACGACGACCGGATCGAGATCGTGCACTTCGTCGGTGGAGGTTAAATGTCGACAGCAGCAACAGCAGCATCGTCACAGGAGAAACTGATCATCGCAGGACGAGAATTTTCCTCGCGTCTGATCATCGGAACAGGCAAGTATCGCAGTTACGAAG
>DAIOGT010000212.1:0-8054 GCA_036745095.1 Pyrinomonadaceae bacterium | reverse complement strand
TACTCGATGCTCCTTAAATCCGCTTTATTCTTTCAGCAAGTCAGGACGCTTACGCTTTGTTTTAACGATTGCTGCTTCCTTGCGCCAACGCTCGATCTCCGCGTGATTCCCGCTCAACAATACTTCCGGCACTTTCATTCCTCTGAACTCCGGCGGCCGGGTGTACTGCGGGTGGTCCAGCAAACCCTCTGAGAAGGATTCAAACACCGCCGAAGTTTCGCTGCCCAAAGCGCCGGGTAACAGTCTAACAACCGCATCGATCACGACAATCGCGGCTGGCTCACCACCTGACAGCACGTAGTCGCCGATCGAAATCTCATCGGTAACTAACGCGTCCGCGACTCTTTCGTCAACCCCTTCATAACGCCCACAAACCAAAATGACGTGCGACGCGTTTTGTGCAATCTCCTGGGCCAGCGACTGCGAAAAGACCTGACCCTGCGCGGACAACAAAACTACTCGCGTCTTTGGCGAAAACTCTTCTCGTCGCGAGGCTCCAGTTAAAGCCTCCACACCGGCGAAGATTGGCTCAGGCTTCAGGACCATCCCATCCCCGCCGCCAAAAGGCCGATCGTCAACGACGTGGTGCTTGTCAGTGGTCCACTGGCGCAGATCGTGCGCGATGACTTCCACGAGACCGGCATTCCGTGCGCGCCTCAAAATTCCACAATCGATCACCTCGCGAAAGAACTCGGGGAAAATGGTGATGATATCGAAGCGCAGCATCTTTCTTGAGAATCAAAGATCTACAAATCCAAAAGCCCTTCAGGCGGATCGATGACGATGGTCTTTCCCGCGGCGTCGATTTCGACGACGATTGAATCTGCCAGCGGTATCAGTCGTTCTTTTCCGCTGTTGTCAATAACGACGAGGATCTCGGCCCCACCTGTTCTCATCAAGGCGTTAACGGTGCCGATACTTTCGTCGCCAACCTTAACCGTGCATCCTTCGAGCTCCCAGTCGTAGTAATGGTCCGCCGGAAGCTGCACCCGATCTTCTTCGGGAACCGCGATTTCAAAACCGACCAGCTGTTTGGCTGCGTCAACGTCGTCGTAACCAGCCACCTTCAATACAACTCGATCGTTCTGAAACCAGTAATCTTCGAGCCGTTTGATCGTTCGTTCACCACGTGGCGAAACGAGAATCAGTTCTTCGAGGTCCTCAAACCGATCGGGAAAATCTGTCAAAAGTTCCGCGACGACCTCGCCTTTCAGGCCGCGGGTTCTGACCGCTCGCGCGATAATTACCAGTTCACTCGCGCTCACGTCTTCCATGCGGTCATTCAACAATTTCGAGCAAGTAACGGTGGTTTTTCTTCGTTCCACCGATGCGCGCCAGAGATCTCAGCGCTCTTATGGTCCGCCCTTGCTTGCCGATGATCTTGCCGACATCGGTTGGAGCGACGCGCACTTCGATAAGGGTGGCTCCATTGCGCTGCTCGACTTCCCGGATGTCGACAGTTTCACTATCGTCGACCAGCGCTTTGACGATCATCTCGATGGCGTCTCGCATAATTCGAAAGGCTAGCTTTGAGTCTCGTTTGCGACTTGTTCAGCACGTGCGCTGGCTTTGATCAACCGGCTGACAGTGTCAGTTGGTTGCGCGCCCTTCTCGATCCAGTAGTTAACTCGCGTCAGGTTGAGTTTAATCTCGGCTGGATTTCGCGTCGGATTGTATGTACCGACGTTTTCGAGATAGGCGCCGTCGCGCTTTGATTGTTTTTCTTTCACAACCACACGGTATGACGGGCTCTTTTTCGCGCCAGTGCGCATTAACTTAATCGCTAACAATTCTTTCTCCTCCGATTCGCTTCATCCGCTTAAGTTTGCGGCCTATCTTCGTTTCTTCTTGCGTTTCTTTTTCAGCTTTTTTCTTGACGGTCCAGCCGGCAACGACGGCAACGTCGGCATCTCACCTTCGTCTCCCGCGAAACCGGCCATGTCGGGCATGCCCGTCATCTTTCTCAACATCTTGCTTTTCAATCCGCCACCGCCAAACATGCCGGAACCGGTAAGTTGTCGCATCATCTGCCTCATCTCAACGTACTGCTTAATGAGCTGATTCACCTGTGCGACTGACGTTCCCGAGCCACGGGCGATGCGACGGCGACGATTCGCGTTCAAAATTCGATGATCGTTGCGCTCTTCCCACGTCATCGAATCGATCATGGCTTCTGTGCGTTTGAGCTCCTGCTCCATCATCTTCGACTGCTCTTCATCCAACTGCGGCATACCGATACCGCCGAGCAGTTGATCCGGCAAGAGCTTCATTATTTTTGAGAAAGAGCCGAGCTTCTTGACCTGGCGCAACTGTGAACGAAAGTCGTCTAACGTGAACTCGTTTTTCTGAAGCTTCTTGAGCTGCTGTTCTGCTTCTTCCTGATCAACTTTAGATTGCACTTCCTCGATGAGCGACAAAACGTCGCCCATGCCCAGGATTCGCTGTGCTACGCGATCGGGATAGAACGGCTCAAGCGCGTCGTAACGTTCCCCAACGCCGACAAACTTCACTGGCTGCCCGGTAACCTGCTTGATCGAAAGTGCTGCGCCGCCACGAGCATCACCATCCATCTTCGTAAGGATCACGCCAGTGATACCAACGCGACGGTGAAACTCTTCAGCGGAACGAACCGCGTCCTGCCCCGTCATTGCATCGGCAACAAAGAGAATCTCGACTGGATGAGTCTCATTCTTGATGCTGACCAGTTCTTCCATCAGCGCGTCGTCGATATGCAAGCGACCCGCAGTGTCGATCAGGAGCGTATCGAAACCTGTTTGCTGCGCGTGTTTTTGAGCCTCGCGCACCAGTGTTAAGGGATCGTCGCTTTGCGGATATTCAAAGATCTGTTGCCCCGTTGCCTTCGCGATGACCTTTAGTTGCTCACGCGCCGCCGGCCTGTAAACGTCAACTGAAACCAACAACGGCTTTCGGTCCTGATTCGCTGCAAGCCAACGCGCGATTTTCCCGGTCGAGGTCGTTTTGCCGGAGCCTTGAAGGCCCACGACCATGACCGTGTTTGGAATCTGCTTCGTAAAAACTAGCCGCGACGATTGGCCGCCGAGCAACTCAACCAGTTCATCAAAAACAATCTTGACGACTTGCTCGGAAGGTTTGAGCTCCTGCCAAACCTGCTGTCCTTCGGCTTTTTGCTGAACCGAGGTGATAAAGTCTTTGGCGACTTTATAGTTGACGTCTGCTTCCAAGAGCGCCAGGCGGATCTCTCGCAGCGCAGCGTCAACGTGCTCCTTCGTCAGCACGCCTTCGCCTCGTAAGTTCTTGAGCGTGCGTTTTAATTTGTCCGAGAGGGACTCAAACATATAACTCTAGGCGAAGTTCCGCGCTTCGGACGGAAACGGAAATGATAGCGACCGACCTGAGGGGTGTCAAGGCGCGAACCGATTAACTTGCGGGCGTAAACCTCTGTATTTCGATGAGTTAAATTTGGACCTGAGTGATCGAGTAGGACGTTAAAACGGAAAATTTCGGCGATATGTACGTAAGAAACTGTACGTGCTTGCTCTCATGTGTTAAATTCACCACGAATAAAACACGTTTGCGCGGCAAAACTATAAAACAGACGTTTTGACGGTTTCCCTCCCAACCACGCATCATGAAAAGTCAGTCGGATTGATCTTTTATAGGTACTAAATGGATAAACGTGTGGGTCACGGGCCTCTTGGTCGTGACCAAAAGCCCCCTACAGAGCGAGGTGTGGTTGACCTCGCTGACGCTCGCGTGAGGATTCGCTCGCGGGCGAAGCCTACCCACGAGTCCCTCACCGGTGAACTCGATGAGGTGCGCTCGCTCCTCGATCAAGGGCTTTCCACCGAAGCCAAAGATCGTCTGACTTTGCTTATTTCCAATGCTCGTTACGACGCTTCGATACTCGCGCTCGCGAGATGTGCTCTCTCGACGGCGCTCGAGCAGCAGGGCCATTACCGCGATTCGCTCGCGGCGGTCGCGATGTATGAAGATTCGGATTCGCGCGCGAAGCTTGACGATCAAACCGTAAGTTTTCTGCGTGTGCAAATCGGCCTCGCATACAACTACAACGGTGATCATCCCAAAGCGATCGCAATGCTCCAGGCGGCTTTGCGCGAACACGCAGAAACCGGCGCGATCAACTTAGGCCATATTTACGCGGCTTTGTCTCGCACGTATCGAACTATCAGTGAGTATCCGATCGCGCGCGATTATGCGCAGCGAGCCCTCGAGAGTTTCCGTCAGAATGGTGACTGGCGCGGACTCGCCGAGTCGTACTTCGGAGTGGGCGTGGCCGATATTCACGAAGGCAACTACGAGGCGGGTCTTGAAAACCTCGAACAGGCACTCAAACTTATCGGTGATCGGCCGGCCGCGTACATGCTTGGCAGGACCTACGCAAACATGGCCGGAGCTTGCTGGTTCCTTAAACGGCCGCAGGAAGGCATCGATTATTTAAAAAAGGCGATCACCTATTACGAGCGCACCGACCATAAAACGAATGCCGCGGACGGTTATAACAATCTCGGTATCAATCTGATTCTAATCGGGCAGTGGGACAGGGCACAGGAAGCATTGGAGCGCGCGCTGTCACTCGCCACTGAGGTGGACGAGCGCGGCGCTAAAGTTCCGATGATTCTCGATTCACTCGGCGAGTTGCACATGTTGCGCGGTGATCTGGACCAGGCGAAGGATTACCTTAGCCGGGCGGTGGCACTCGCGACGGAGAACGGAAATAAATGGTACGCGGCCCAGGCATTAAGGACTTTCGGACGTTGTTACCTCGCGCTTTCGGAACCCGCTAACGCACTTGCAAAAGCAAAAGAAGCACTCAATCTCGCGGAAACTATCGGCGACCGCCAGGCGATCTGCGAGTCGCGGCTAATTGCGGCCGAAGCTTTCTTACAGACTCGTGAGTTGGAAGACTGTAATCGAGAGCTTCAGAGCGTTACCGCGGAAACGACCGATTCCGCCACTGATTTGAATTTTACTGGTGAAGCGCACCGGCTCAACGGAATGCTGAACATGGCACGCGGCGATGCCGAGTCGGCGGCACAGCATTTCGGAAGCAGTGTTTCCATATTCGACATGCTTGGCGATCGCTATCGCGCGGCTCGTGCACACCTTGAATTGGGTCGAGCGTACGCGATTATCAGGCCCGAACGTGCCGGCGAACATCTCAGCCGGGCTCTGAATACGTTTCGTGAATTGGGCGCGCGCATAGATTTAACGCGCGCTGAAGAGGAGTTGAGGGAGCTTGCTCGTGCCACGCCTGAACGGACCCAGGGCCAGTCGGCGTTGACGCAGCTTTTAACTTTGCGACTTGCTGAGGCCGTCGCGTCGCGGGAGTTGTTATTACGCGAACTGGCAGCGGTGATGCGTCAGGAGACTGGCGCCCAAAAAGTGATTATTACTGAGCGAGGCGAACGTAACGAGCCGAGAGTGGTGGTGGCGATGGGTTGCGCGCTCGTGGAGAGTCAGAAAATCGCAGTCGAGATCGATCGCGTCGACGACGATGCGGCGCGTGATCGTTATTGTAAAAAGCATGATGCCGAAGTGATCCTGCTTAAGTCTTCAAATGCTCCAGCGGCGAAGATGTATCTCGCGCCGCGCAATCGCGCGAAGTTGCCGAACGGAGTTGCCCTTGAGCCATTGTTGCGGGTCGTTGAGTTGGGAATGGACGTTTGCGCGTTGCGTGCGGGTGCGCAAAAGAGTGGTACCAGCGAAAACGCGGATGAGTTAACAGGCACCAGCCTTATGCCTGGCTTCATTCACTCGAGCCCGGCGATGACGCAATTGGTTGAGGAAGTTCACAAGATTCGATCGTCTGATGTCACAGTGTTAGTGACAGGCGAGTCCGGCACTGGGAAAGAACTGGTGGCGCGCGCTATCCACGCAATCTCATCACGCAGGGCAAAGATATTCGTGCCGTTCAACTGCACGGCTGTCCCGAAAGAGTTGTCGGAAGGATATTTGTTTGGTTACCGCCGAGGAGCATTTACTGGTGCTGTTCACGATTCTCACGGTGTGATTCGAACGGCGGCAGGCGGGACACTCTTTCTTGATGAAATTGGTGATTTACCCCTCGACGTTCAGCCAAAGCTGCTGCGTTTTCTCCAGGAAGGGGAGATTCAGCCGCTGGGCGAGCAACGTCCGAGCAAGGTGGATGTGCGCATCATCGCGGCGACCAATACGGATTTAGAGGAGATGGTGGCGCAAGGCCGTTTCCGAGAGGACCTTTATTATCGCCTTAACGTGATTCGATTGCGGGTGCCGCCGTTGCGTGAACGTCGCTCGGAAATTCCGACCATCGTCAACTACTACGTTAATCATTACTCGGCGAAATTTGGCCGCAAAGATATTCAGATCACACCGCAAGCCGTCGATTTGTTAATGGTCAGTGACTGGCCCGGGAACGTGCGCCAGCTCTGCAACGAAATACAGCGGACTGTCGCTCGGGCTGAAGATGGCACGATCATTACTCCCGAGCATCTGTCACCGGAATTGAAACGAACGTCTTCTCCCACCACACCTTCGGGAGCCGCTTCGATAACTTCTCTAGCACCTTCGAATATACAAACCACTGGTACAGGTACGCTTGCGGAGGCCCTAGCGGAAGTTGAGCGACGAATGATTTCGGACGCTTTACGCCGCCACGGCGGGAACATCTCGCGAGCGGCTCGTGAGCTTGGATTAACTCGTCGTGGCCTTTATCTCAAACTAGAACGCCACGAGCTTAGTGTTAGTGCCTAGGAAACGGTGATTATCCTGCGTTGCGCAATTTCCTGCGCGATCTTCGAAATACGATCAATATCAAACGGCTTGGCGACGACCCAATCTGCTTTTACGGCATTCTTGGTTTCCAGGCTAATCGCGTCGGCCCAGCCACTGATGATCGCGATGGGCATCCTTTTCGAGCGTTGCCTGATCTCCGTAACCAGTTCCCACCCGCTCATCTCCGGCATCCCGATGTCGGTGAAAATTCCGTCAAAATTGCCTTCATACTGATCGAAAAGCGCCAGGGCAATCTCTCCGCTTTGGGCAGATACGACCTCGCAGCCTTCAGATTCCAGCGCCTCAATCAATACTTCGCGAACGTGCGTTTCATCATCGACCACGAGCACTCGAACTATGTCTTTCGAAGTGGAAACGGTCACTTCGGACGGACTTTCGCCCTGAGCTTCGGTTTGGGTTGAGGTTACTTTAGGTAGTGAGATCTTGAACGTGGTACCACGTCCAACCTCACTGTCGACCTCAATGGAGCCTTCGTGGCGGCGGATGATACCGAAGCTCACTGCCAGACCCATTCCCGTGCCGGCCTTGCCCTTGGTCGTAAAGAAGGGATCGAAGAGTCGTTGCTTCACTTCGGGTCCCATTCCGGTGCCGGTGTCGGTGATGAGGATGACTATTCGTTCGCGGTTTTCTTGGGTGGAAACTCGAACTTCACCGCCTGAGGGCATGGCGTCGACGGCGTTGTAGATCATGTTTACCAGCACTTCGCGAAGCTCAACAGGGTCGCCTTTGATGAAAGCCTTACAGTCGGCGTGCAGGGCAAAGCGTATAGGCGCGAATTCTGAGCGCGACTCCCAGCGCGGACGAGTCATCTCACAGGCATCTTTGAGCAACTCCGCGATGGAAATGGTTTCGAATTCGCGGCTCGGGCGCTGGCGTGCGAAGTCCTGGATACGGCGGATGATGTGCGCGCCGTCCTCAGCGCTTTTGATGATCAATTCCAGGCCTGCTTCAACTTTCGACGGATCACTGCTGTTTCGGAGGATCAGTTGGGCGCGTCCCAGGATGCCAGTGAGGGTGTTGTTTACGTTATGGGCGACGCCGAAGGAGAGTTCGCCGAGGGCGGCCATTTTTTGGGCGTGAATTTCCTGTTCGCGCTGCGCTTCGTAGCGGGTGTGGGCCTCAGCAATGGTTTCAAGGCACTTACGCAGACGTTCGCGGGTGGCATGTTGTTGGGAGTTAGCGAGCAGTTGGTTGGCTTGGGCGCCAATTTCACGTCGCTCGTCATCGGCAAGCTGGTCGCACATCTCCTCGATGAGAATCAGCAGCGCCCGACCTGC
>DAIOGT010000211.1:0-8111 GCA_036745095.1 Pyrinomonadaceae bacterium | reverse complement strand
ACCAGTCAGACTACGAGCTTAACTTACCGCGAATGTGGCGACGCATTTCCCTTCTGTTTCTATTGGCTCTGTTTTCCATCCCCCTCGCCACACACATCTACCTTGGTTCATATAGCCGGTTGCTTGCAGATGACTTCTGCTCCGCAGCAGTTGCGAATTCGCAGGGCATTGTTCGCGGATCACTCTACTGGTACATGAATTGGACCGGTCGTTATGCTGCAAATTTCCTCGATACGCTGTTGGCATCTATCGGCCCTCGCACTATTCCTTACCAGACCGGTGTAGCAGTAATCATCTGGTTTGTGACGCTGGCGTTCGCGGTGTACCAAATTATCCGGGACGATGAACGCGAAGTAGGAATTCTTCTCAGTTGCCTGATGGCATTGATGGTCCTGTTTGTCGTTTTTGATGTGAGTCCTTCTATTGGCCAATCGCTTTATTGGGCCCAGGTGAGATCGGGTGTGCCGTCACTCATTTTGGCAATGGTTTACATTGCGATGCTCGTACGTCGCCGCGCCGCGTCGACGCACAACAAACGCTGGATGTTGGCGGCAGCCCTAATCACATTCATAGCTGCTGGCTTTGCGGAAACGTATTCAGTGTTGCAAACAACCGCGCTGGTATTAGCTCTGGTGATCGGGCTGATTTTAAACCACTACGCTGCGCCTAACAAAAGAGGCTCTCTGCTTCTGTTGGTTGCGGGGCTCGCGGGATCGCTCCTTGGCGGATTGATAGTATTCGTCGCCCCAGGCAATTACTTTCGACGTTTCCCGTTTCCTCCGCCTCCGAGTGTTCTCGGCATATTAGACATTTCTTTACGTGGCTTACGCGAGTTCTTCTACGTCGTTGTTTTCTCACCGGAGCGAGCGCCTGTTTGGGTCGGCCTAATGCTCTGCGGGTTTGTATTCGGTCTTGGAATATTTCGACGACACGACGGATCTGATCTGGAAAGGCGGCATCTCGTGGCGGCTTTGGTTTGGCTGCCTCCGGTAACTTTCGTTTTACTCATCGCTTGTTGGGTCCCAATGGCCTGGGGCACTTCGCTTACTTTAGCAAACCGCACACTCATCATTCCCGCTTACGTTCTGGTCTGTCTCGTCGTATGTTGGGCGTACATTGCTGGACGATTGTGCCGTCGCCCCTATCATTTATTTGCGCCGCAGCTACGCGCTCTGGGAACTACCTTACCGATCTTAACCCTCGTCGTATTCGGACTGCTTGCCGTCAGCAGGAGTTGGCAGATGTTGCAGCTTGAGCCCACCCTTGCTGCATATGCGCGTGCATCGGCTGACAGAGAACAACTGATTCAAAGTGCGAAATCACAGGGCCAGAACTACGTCGTCGTGCCTCGACTACAGCACTGGTCGGGGCTGGATGAGATTGAACTTGACCCAAAAATTACCTGGCTTACGAAATGCGTTCAGGATTACTACGGCATCGGAGTTATCCCTGAATTGGGTGACTTGTCTGGCGAACCAGATGGCGAAATAAAACAGGCCGCCCTTGAAAATGAGTTCGAAAGTATTCGCATCCTGCCCGGCTCAGTGCCGGCGGAACTCGATCGCGTCTACAAAACGAGGCGAGGAAGGGCCGCCTTTTACAAGATCGATCTGCCACCTGATCAGATCAGGTCGTACTACGATACGGAGCTTGAGCGGGCGGGATGGAAATACATCGGCACTAAACCTGTGGAAGCCTTTCAAAGGTACACCGGGGGAACGCAGAATCTATTCTGCAAAGGTGAAACAGCCACGACCTTGTTTGTCACCGGGCAGGATGAGGAGCGCCTTGGCTACACCTATTCTTTATCTTTGAACTGGGGAATGTCTTCAGGATATGTCTGGGGCGTGGTTGACTGCCCGCAATAAATTCGATTCAACCGACAAGTCGTCAACAAATATCATAAGACCGTCACGGCAAACGTTTTCCTGCAGGAGCCCGCCAACCCTGACGACCCCACAAAGAAGTAGGATGTCTTATCCGCTCGGCATTTCTGCTAAAAGTGACGCCTGTTGCAAGAAGAATGGGGAGCTGTCGTTCATCACTGGGAAGTGAGTCATGACAAATACGTGCTTGCTGTTATTCATCACCTCTCTAAGCGTTCTGGGGTTAACTCCGCAGCTCGAAGAAGCGCTGCCTTCCAGTTACGGAAACCAACAAAGATCCGCAAAAGAACCAAAGCAAACCACGATAACCGGGATCGTAGTTGCACTCGGTGAACGAGTTGTTCGTCACGACGATCGTTGCAGGCAATTGACGGTGGTTCGAGCAACTGCTCGAGGAAACGGCAACCTAAAAAACGAGTATCTGCTGGTGCCGCGCAACTTCGACTGCAATGAAAGCGACTTCACCAATGAGATGTTTCAGAACAGACGGAAGTGGAGATTTCCGCTTATTCGTGGTGTTGACTGCGATCGCACTTTTGAGCAAATCAGGGATATAAGCTTCGTGCATCCCTCGGGCGTATTCAGAAGCGTGCGATGGATGAAAATGGTGCCGGGAAATGACGGCGAAAAAATCTCTTCAAAGCAGAAGCTGTTGTGTTACGAAATCAACGGTCCATTGAAGCCGGTGAAATAGAAACTCATTCGATCGCTTCTAGCCGCCCGCTGACTTTCCTCCCGTAGACTTTGACGCTGCCGCTCTTCAGTTGATCTTCTATTCGTAACGAAGAGCAACCAGTGGATCGACTCTAGCCGCGCGTCGCGCGGGCAACCAACAGGCAATTAGCGCGACGACTATCAGCAATGAGCCGGTGACGACCAACGTCAATGGATCGCTCAGTTTGATTCCGTAAAGTTGTTGGGTCATACCTCGCTGCCAGGATCCCGGTCCAAAATACTGACTCTGCAAAAGGCGATTCAATCCATACCAGGTCAACGCTCCGACTGTGAGACCAAACAGCGCTACTTTCATCCCTTGCCAGATTACCAACCTTAGTACGCTGGCCATCTGGGCGCCGAACGCCATGCGGATCCCGATCTCCTTTGTTCGTTGGCTAACGGAATAAGCCATTACTCCGAAGAGTCCAATGGCCGCCAGCAGGAGCGCGACTCCGCCGAAGAAACTCAAGAGGCGTACGTAGAGTCGCTCCTGGCCCAGGATACTCTGCGCGCGCGCCGATTGTGTTCCGATTTCTATGACTGGCAGATTGCTGTCGAGTTCGCGCACCACCTGACGCACCGAGGTGGCCAGGTTCGTCGGTTCACTCACCGTACGCATGACGAAATGCATCTCGCCCAGCTCGCTGACTTCCTGTTGCCATGACGTATACAGCAACGGTTTCACATCCTCGCGCTGGCTTTCGTATTTAGTGTCAGCCACTATCCCTACGATCTGGATCTCACGCTTGTCACCGGGAAACCTGACAGACTTGCCGAGCACTTCGCGATCGGTAAAGAACTTGCGGACGAAGGTTTGATTGACGATGCCCGCGCGCGGCGCCTGCCCATCGTCACGGGACGTAAATTCGCGACCGCTCAGGAAAGGAATTTCCATCGTCGCAAAATAGTTCTCGCGCACGACTTGACGCATGGTCTCGCGCTCCGGGGCCGTGCTTTCACTCTCGCCCGACAGTAGAAAGTCATCAAACCAGTTGCTGTTCGCGATGAGTGGAATGCGGGCAAACGTTACTGCACGCACACTGGGCAGGTGGTCCAAACGAGAAAACAATTGCTGATAGAACTGCACCAACCGTTCATCTTTATAACCGCTGTCTTCAGGCTCTAACGTGAACACCAGAAGATTTTCTTGATTGAACCCAAGATCGACTCGTTGGAGATTGTAAAGCGTGCGGATGAACAACCCTGCACCCATCAATAATAAGAATGAAACTGCCAATTGCAGGACCAGTAGCCCTTTACTTAAGCGCGAAACAGGCATGGACGTTCCCCGGCTGTATTTGAGGGCTGTAGTCAAGTCCAGCCTCGTCGCGCGCCAGGCCGGGATCGATCCAAAAAGGAGACCAGTCAATAACGAGATCCCGAGAGTAAATACGAGCACGCGCCAATTGATACTAAGATCAACACCGCTGGGGAAGAGTCCGGTCTCTTCTTTCGTCAGAGCCAGCAGCATTCTCTTGCCCCAGAAAGCGAACAGCACTCCTACAACGCCTCCGAGTGCTGCGAGCAACAAGCTCTCCGTAAGTAATTGCCGGATCAGACACCAACGTCGCGCTCCCACCGCGAGGCGCACGCTGATTTCCGGCCCACGCACCGCCGCGCGTGCCAACAGTAAGTTGGCGACGTTAGCGCAGGCAATCAGCAACACCAACGCGACCACGATGAACAGTACGTAGAGCGAAGGCGCAAACCTTTTGCGCACGTCAGGCATTCCCCGGCGGCCGGATTCCGACAGCAATCGCGGATAATCTTTGGGAGCGAGTTGTCCCGCCGCCAGTTGATTTGCTTTTGTCGGGGTGGGCATTAGTTCCAGGGCCGCGCTTTGAAAAGCACCATTCAAACTTTCGCGAGCCTGTTCGTCAGTCGCGCCTGGTTTCAGCCGCCCCATCACATTCAGCCACCACATGCCGCGTTCGAGATAGCTCTTCTCAGCGAACAGCAACGGTTCGAGAGCTAAGGGAACAGTAACGGCGGGCTTATAGTTCACCTGCAATGTTCCGTTGAACTCGGGAGGAGTCACGCCGACGATAGTGAAGGATTGCTTGTTCAGTATGAGCTGTTGGCCCATCACAGCGGGATTCGCCCCGAATTGCTCTAGCCAAAACTGATTGCTGAGCACCACGACGGGAGTTGCGCCTAATCGATCGTCATCCGGCGTGATCGCGCGGCCCACGCTCGGTTGCAGTCTGAGCGCCGCAAAATAATTGCCAGACACGGCCTGACCTTTGATGATCTGCGCCTCATCACCCACTTTCGCAGTCAGTTTACTGATTGGACCAAAGGCAAAGAGATGGCTGAGAGGCGTTTCCGATCCCGCAGCGCCCTGTGCCTGCTGCATCCGTTCAACAATCTCGTATCGGAATAACGAAAGGCCTCGCATGTCTGGCGGCACGGCCACATTTGACGTGCCGCTCATTCCAGTCGTTCTGAAAGCACGCCCGGCCTGCCATTCGAAGACCAGCAAGCGATCCGGCGCCTCGACCGGCAAAGGTTTGAGGAGTACAGCGTCGACTACGCTGAATAAAGCCGTGTTTGCGCCAATGCCGAGCGCCAGCGAAAGGATTGCGACCGCGCTAACGATGGGGCTACGCCGTAACATGCGAGCCCCGTAACCCAAGTCGCGAAGAAACGTTTCTACAAACGGCAACCCACGTCGATCGCGGTATTTTTCTTTGACCTGGTCCACACCGCCGAATTTTCGCAGCGCTGCATAGCGGGCTTCGTCGGGGTTCATGCCCTGCCGTTCGTAGTCCTCAATCTGCATCTCGAGATGCGATTGGATCTCATCCGCCAACTCCTGCTCGAGCTTTCTTTTCAGAAACAGACCGCGCAATCTGGAGAGAAAGATTCTGAGTCTGCTCATTGTTTTTCCTCCGCGGGTGTGAGGAAGCGCGTGACGATTGCAGATGTCATGTTCCACGCTTCCTCTTCTTTAAGGAGCTGTTTTTGTCCGGTGCGTGTGAGCGAATAGAATTTGGCGCGTCGATTATTTTCCGACACGCTCCACTTGGCGCGGATCCAGCCCAGTTGCTCGAGCTTTAGCAACGCGGGATAAATTGTTCCCTGGTTGAGTTCGAGAAGATCTCCACTGACCTGCTCGATGCGTCGTGCAATTCCATAACCGTGCAGCGGGCCCATAGTCCCCAGCGTTTTGAGGACCAATAAGTTGAGGGTTCCCGGTAGAACTTCGTGCTTGTCGTGTGCCATCGAAGGGCAATCTCCTGTTGATAATCAACAGGAGCATAATGTCATTACATGTTGGTAGTCAACACGTGGCGTTTCGGCAAAGCGGGTGGGCAGCCTCGAGCCGGCGGTCAAAAACTGTTGCTAACCCAACGGCTGTTGTGTTACGAATCAGCGGTCCATTGAAGCCGGTCAAATAAAGTTAATCTCTCTTCCTCGAAGGAGTCCTCAAATGCCGACTCGCTCTCAACCCACACTGATCTTTATCGTGCTGGTCGCGCTGATGTCCGTTGTGGGGCACGCGCAGGAAAGATCGATCGCTGACGCGACTTATGCTCTCAAAGGGCCAGTTCGCACCTTTAAAGTGGAAGTCGCCACGTTTGTTTTAAAAAACGGCGACTACGTCGAGGGACCGAGAGTGCCGCAAATGGACGCCTCGTTCAATGAAGACGGCAATCGCACCAATTTGAATATCTATAACGACAAGGGCGTGCTCACTCGTCGAATCGCGATGAAATTCGACGGGCGAAAAATGACGGAGGCCATCAACTACGATGGCGCCGGCAAAATGTGGCTGCGAACCGTCAATGTCTACGACGACATGAGCCAGCTCAAAGAAGTTTTAACGTACAACGGCGACGGCTCGCTACGTTCTAAGAAAATTTTAAAGCGAAATGAGCTGGGCCGAATAACTGAGATTAAAGAGTACAACGCGCAGGAAGTTTTGCTCGATCACTTCAAAAACACTTTCGACGGTCCGCGCCTGCTAACCACTGAGCGAAAGGTTTACCGTGAGGACGGATCGTTGGCTTCAACAAACTTTTACGAAGCTGCAAAGAGTCGCAGCGAAACAACGTCTTATAAGCCGGATGGGTCGATCGCTGATAAGACGGTTCGCATTGGTCAACAGCTCGAACAATACGGCGCCGACGGCTCGCTCCAAAAAACCGGAACAATCTCGGTCGACCACCGGCTGTTGGATGAGGTCGTGCTCAACAACGACGGTTCGAGGAAAAAAGAATCGAATGCTCCAGATCACCTCGATGCGCACGGCAATTGGACGAAACTGACGAGATGGCAGACAGACTCACAAGGCACCCGGCCGCTATCTGTCGCCTATCGCACGCTCACCTACTATTGAGGTTTCATTGGTCTAGGTCAATTCTCGCCTGAGGCCGTCAATACATTCACCGTCACCGCCATAGATTTCACCGGGAGAAACTCGACGGTCAGCAACACCGCCACCGCCGAGACCTGGCCCAGTAACGACACTACACCGCCAGGTGTTCCGACTAACGTCCACGCGTTCAATGTTGACACTGGAGGCGGCGAACTGTGGTTGGGATGGACGCAAACAACTGACGAAACTGACGCACAAAACAATATCGAATACGAGATATATGTGAACGGTGTGTTGAGTCCGCTCGGTGTTTCGGCTGGAATCGACTATGACTTCGTCTACACTTTGCCGGGGGTGTGCGAGAACACCTTTACTGTCAAAGCGGTTGACCAGTCGGGCAACACGTCGGCACCCAGTGCTCCGGTCAAAATAAAGCTCTGGGTCTGTTAAATCCGGATTTCGGGATTACGGGCGATCCGCTGTTTGCCAATTGATACGGTGGAGTTGGTTTGCTAACGTCAACCTTATGTCGGAGCACTCCACCGAGCAGATCCGCGAATTGCTCGACTCTCTTTATAGCGAGGATTCGCGACGAATCCTGGCAACTCTGATCCGCTTGCTCGGCGATTTTGATCTTGCGGAAGAGGCGATGCACGAAGCCTTTGCGGCTGCGCTGAGCGTGTGGCCCAGCAGTGGAATACCCGGCAAACCGCGACCATGGTTGATTTCGACGGCCCGTTTCAAAGCTATCGATTCTCTGCGTCGACGGGCGAGATTTGATGCGTCTCAAGACGAGCTCGTCCGATACCTCGAAGCCCAATTAAGTTCGGCGGAAAAGTCCGTCGAAGAAGACAGCGTTGAAGATGATCGGCTGCGTCTGATCTTTACGTGCTGTCATCCATCTCTTGCACCCGAAGCACGCGTTGCGCTCACCTTGCGTGAAGTGTGCGGGCTGACAACCGAAGAAATCGCCAAGGCCTTCCTCATCACTCCACGTACCCTCGCGCAGCGCATTGTGCGCGCGAAGGCAAAGATTCGAGAGACACGAATTCCGTACGAAGTGCCGGCGCCGCAGGAATTGCCGGAGCGACTGGGCGCGGTGCTTCAGGTCATCTATCTCGTCTTTAACGAGGGTTATTCGGCTGCGGCGGGAGCAGAGGTGACGCGGGCCGAGCTAACCGGCGAGG
>DAIOGT010000210.1:6024-8131 GCA_036745095.1 Pyrinomonadaceae bacterium | reverse complement strand
ATGAGGTCGAGTTTGAACGGGTCGATGACGGCACCAGTTTGCGCATGACCAAGTACCTCCGGCCGCAAAAAGGCACTTAAAGCACAAGCGGTTAGCACCTCAGCAAGTAAAAACAGTCTATTTGTAATCCTTTGTGCCCCCGGAGGCACGGAAGGGAGCCGATTGAGTGGATACACCAAGTGGAGAGCTGGTACGCTCGCACTGTGTTGGCGCCACCGCTGTTGTTTACGCTAGCGACTACCTCAATAAGCTTTCCGGCGAAAAGATCGAGCGCGAGTGTCGCCGGCAACTGAAATGCGGGTGCCGCGCGCTGGTTATCGATTTCAGCGACACCAAACTCGTTAACAGTATCGGAATTTCAATTCTCCTCGGCATCATCGACGTCGCCGAAAGATGCGGCGCGCGTATTGTCTTTTCGGAAGTTAACAATCAAACAGTCGAGTTGTTCGAGATGCTTGGACTGACACGCCATGTTGTACTCGCGAAGGACGAACGAGAGGCACTTTTGAATCTTTCGCGTTTTGAGACTACTCCCGTGGTCCGTTGAACATGGAGCCTTCGACCCAGAAGCTTATTCACACTTTCGGAGCCCTGGCTGATTTGGGCCAGGAGATCGCAGGCACTGGCGACTTCACCGAAATGGTGCGGACGTCGATGCACCTGCTATTGGGCACGCTGGCGCTGAGACGCGGCGCAGTGGTCGAGTGTTCTGGTCCGGGGCCACTTCGTTGCGTTGCGATCTGGGGGCTGGGCGATCAGGCGTTGAATGGATTCGAGATCAGTCATTCAGAGATGGACTGCTTTCTCGCGAGCGGGATTACCGACTCGGTCGTGAGCAACACAGCGACGGTCAACATCTTCGTAAACCGACAGCGCGAGCGACTCGTAAACGAGGGCATCGAGCTGGCGGTACCGATGATCGTTCGTGGCGAGGTCACCGGGCTGGTCCTGCTGGGTGGAAAGGCCAGTGGCGAAGAGTTTTCCAATGAAGACTTCGAGACGATTCGCGCAATGGTCCGTCACATCGGTGTCGGCATTCACACGCATCGTTTGCTCGAGCAGTTGGCCCAGCGCGCGGAGGAAAATCGCAAGTTGTACGACGACCAGCGTACGATTTACCGCGACACGGTGAGGGCTTTCGCCACCGCGATCGATATCAAGGACAAATACACGCAGGGCCACTCGGAACGTGTCGGCAAGTACAGCGAGATAATCGCGCGTGAGATGGGTTGGAGTGAAGATGAAGTTGAAGGAATCCAGATCGCGGGTTACCTGCACGACATCGGCAAGTTGATCGTGGACCGCGACATCATCAACGCGCCTTATCGCATCGACGCAAAAAGCTCGAGCGAGCTTAATCGACATCCAAACGCAGGCTACGAGATCCTTGCGCCCATCCGTCATCCTTACGCCGATATCCCGTTCATGGCGAAACATCATCACGAACGTCTCGATGGGCGTGGTTACCCTGACGGACTGATTGATCACCAAATACCGGTCGGCACGAAGATCGTGTCTCTCGCCGATGCGTTTGATGCGATGACGACCGATCGCCCGTACCGGCGCCGTCGATCGTTTGAAGACGTCGTTGTCGATTTGCGTGAGAATAGTGGCACGCAGTTCGACGGGAAGGTGGTGGCGGCGTTTGCGCGCGCGATACTGAAAGAAGTTAAGGGTGAGACTAAAGACCGCCGCATCACAAAGATGCTTGGGAAGACTTATCTCGAAGGTGACCAGGTCGAGATCCTCTTATCCGATCTCATCGCGGATCTTGACGGCGATGTTTCGCGCAAAGGCGCGAAGGCGTGAACTATTTCGGTTGAATCCGAATCGTGAAGTTGCAGATAGCAATCCGCTGATCGGGCGCGACCTCGGTCGGCTCTTCTCGCGGTAACTCCTTCCCATTCACCACGGTAGGATTTCGTCCTTTTGCGACGAGCCAGTATCGTCCTTCATTGTCCCGTGACAACACCGCATGCACGCGGCTGACTTCCGGATCACCCTTAATCGGGAGATCTACGGAAATACTGCGCGACCCACGGCCGATTGTGATCTCGTTCTTCAAGATCGGCACGACCGCTTCGCGCACACCGTTATGCCAGATCTC
>DAIOGT010000210.1:0-5924 GCA_036745095.1 Pyrinomonadaceae bacterium | reverse complement strand
CGTTCGGATAGAACATGAAATAGTCCCTGCTCGAGTCCACGACGCTTGTCGCCCTGCCAATCTTTATCGTCATCGGGACTGAGGTAAACGATGTACTCGCGCGGTATGTAGGTTGGACCACCCGGCGGCGTGAACATCTCGCGCTGCATGGCAGCCTCGACTTCGCGCGCGATTTTAACGAGAAACTCTTCCCAAACGCGTCGCGGTTTCGCGTGCTCGTCGGCTGCTTCGAGCAGATCCTCGCCAGTCTCCCCGTCTATCCATTTTCTGATCGATTCAAGCAGGCCCAACTGTCGCTCCTTTTAGTTGAGAGTTCTGAAGGTTGAACTCTGAACTCAATCAAATTTTACATATCTCTTATTTATCCAGCCACGATCCGACGAGTACGGATCGATCTTGGGCCGTCCATGTTCTACTACCTGCACCTCGTACCAGTTGGCGTCAGCACTCAAAACCTTCACCTTTGATCCAGACTCGGCCAATCCGATCGGAACGTTTGCGCTACTCGCGACTGGTCGCAGATTCACATCAGTAGTCGTGATCCCGTGTCGTCCGATTACCACGGGCTCAACGTTTTGTGAAATCGGGGCGAGTGGATTCCACCGCGTCGTAACATACTTGTGCGTCGCCAGCAGCATCCCCGAAAACGCCAGTATCAGGCCGAGTGCAACAAGCGCGCGTCGCTTCCTGCTCACCGGCAACACTGAATCAATTGTCTGACGAGTCTTCTCGGGCCGTTGTTCGGGCTGCGGGTTCCATTCCCGTGGCATTTCCTGGCGCGCACGCATCTGCCGCCGCGCTTCGAGATTGATCGGAACAACGATTCGCGGGCGCTTAATGTCAGCCACTTCTTCGCGGAGCGCCGGTACTTCAAAGTGCGGGCGTGGTGGCGCGGCTTCAGTGAACTCGTCCTCAGGCTCGACCGAAAGATCTGCACTCGGCTTGCGTCGCATCGGTTGCGCACCCGCGGGAACCATCTGGAGCGGCCGTGTCGGTGGCAAACTCGCCTCGGCAATGTCGTCCCAAAATTCTTCAACCGTTTGATAACGCGCCTCGGGATGATTCTGAGTCGCTTTCTCCAACACACGTAGAACCGATCTGGCCCACGGTGTCTCACGCACGTGCAACGGCAACTCCGTCAAGGCATGTTGCGCGAACCGGCGCGGCGATTCTCCCCCCAGCAACGTGTACACCGTCTTTGCAAGCGAGTAGATGTCAGCCGCGGGTGTCAGATTAACGTGCGGCATCCGCAGTCCACCAGTGTCGAGCTGGCCGGTTTGCATCAGCGGATTGTGCTCGGGCGCCGAATAGATGTTTGTTCCGACTCGAGTGATCGCGCCGTCCATCGCGTCGATGCGGGCCACGCCGAAGTCTGCAATCTTCACGATCTGCTGGTCAGCAGTCAGAAGCAGATTCTGCGGCTTGATGTCGCGATGAATCACGCCACACTTATGCGCGTGAGCGAGCCCGGAGCAGACTTGCTCGAGATAAAAGAGAACTCTCGAGAGCGGCAACGGGTTTGTTTTCGTTAGTGCGAACAGATCGCCACCGGGCAAATACTCGAGCACGATGTAGTGAAACGTCGTGCCGGCGAGATCGATGGCGGTGCCGTGGCCGAGACGATTTATAACATTCGGATGACGAACGCGATCGAGCGCGACTGCTTCATTTTGAAAGTTGGAAACGAGCGTGCGCTCAAGCTCAACGTCGGGTGCGTCCTGCAAATACAGGTTCAGGGCCTTGATGACGATTGTGCGCGGCCCGCCTTCCGGCGCAGCGTTATCGTTGGCGACGTAGATCTCGGCATAGCTGCCACGCCCAAGACATTCGAGGATATCGTAGCGGCCATCGAGTCGGCTCTGTTGTAGCTTCAGTTCAGCCATTTAGCTCAGCCACAGATGAACACGGACAATTAGATGCCGTACGTTAGGGGGCGTTGCTGTTGGTGGGCCGTTTCATCTCTTCATAGTGATTGAGTACTTTCCACCGGTCTCTCTGCGTCTGAGTCCGGACGCTGATCAAGCTCAAACCGAGCACTGATTCCTTCTTGATGGTGGCATTAGCAGGGGAAGGATTGAGGTCCGACTTCGCAATCGCTGCGTCAAAAGCTTTTGCAGCTTCGTCCGTGTTGCCCGTCATGAGATTTGCGCGACCATAAAGATACAAAAACTCCGCATTCGGCGAATCGAGCGGATTCTGCACGCCGGAAGCTACCAGCTCCGGGCCGACATCGGTCTTGAGCCACGCGGCAGGATCCTGATCGACCTGGCGTCGCCCTTTCTCAAACCTGACGAACGGTTCTTCCGTCGATGGCGCCGTGTTAACTGGCGCGGCAGTCGGCGTTGACTCAGGAGCTTTCGTCGCGAGGAAGGGAATCCGGTCGCGGTAGCGCGCGCCCGCGTAAAACGCTGCTGCGAGAAGCAGTAACACGAGGAGCGCAACAAAGACACGCCCGGCGCCGCTGCCTTTTGAAGTCGGCTCGGCAATGTTTAGTGGCTCGCGCGTGACTGTCGCCGCAGCCGGAGTAGCCTCGACGGCTGGGCCGGGGAACGCGATCCGCGATGCCGGCATGAAACTCGTATCAGCAGACGCGGAGCCATTACCAGACTGCGTGGCATAAACCGGTTGCGCGTCAGGTGTGATTGTCGGCTCGAGATCTGCAGGACGTTCACCTGCCTTGAGATGCTCGCCGACGCGTATAGCAATGACCGTTAAATTGTCTTCAGCGCCACGGTCGTAGCAACGTCGCTTCAACTCACTACAAAGATCGTCGAGGTTGGCGCTCACAACCATCAACTGGCGGATCTCGTTGTCGGAAATGTGACGCGTGATGCCGTCAGTGCAGAGTAAAAACTCGGTGCCGTCATCGACCTCCATCGTCTTCATATCGACTTCGACACCTTGCTCCGCGCCCAGGGCACGACTGATCACGTTCTTGCTCGGATGATTTGCCGCCTGCTCAGGCGTCATGCGTCCAGCGCGCACTTCCTCTTCGACGATCGAGTGGTCTTCTGTTTCACGATGCAATTGGCCGTCAGGTGTGAGCCGGTAAAGCCGGGAGTCACCAACATGGCCGAAGGTCGCGATGTTGCCCTTGATGTGAAGGGCGACAATCGTAGTCGCCATCATCGAAAACTTCGCGTGCTCCTGGGCCATCTGGTGAATTGAGGCATTGGCACGCTGAATCGCGAGCTCCATTAGGTCTTCGATGTCAGCGCCTTCGGTCTGGTGGCGAAACGCTTCGTCGAGAACTTCGATGGCAGTTTGTGATGCGACTTCACCCGCTTCGGCGCCGCCAACGCCGTCCGCTACCGCGAAGATCGAGCGCTCCGTATCGTGCAAAAAGGCATCTTCGTTGAGGGGACGACGCTCATTCAGGCCGCGATCCGTCAGGGCTGCGGAGTGGACCTGCAAGGTTTTAGTTTGTTCGCTCATTGCACAGCCTCCAGCTTAAGGGGAGAAGAACGCTTAGCCACCGGCCTATCCGCGATGACACGATCGCGCGCATTTCGGTTTGAAAATGCCATCAGCATTCCCAACATTGCAAAGCTCGTAATCAGACTGAAACCACCATGGCTCACAAACGGAAGCGTGATTCCAGTCATCGGTAAAGCTCTCAAAATACCGCCAATGTTTACCAATGCTTGAAAACCTATAAACGCTGTTAGACCTGCTGCGCACAACTTCGTAAACATATCACGCGCCTCCAGCGAAGTGCGAACTCCTGCGATCACGAAAATGATGACCGCAAAGATGATCACAGCACCACCGAGAAGGCCCGTTTCTTCAGCAATTGCAGCGTAAACGTAGTCTGAGTCGGCGATCGGAATCACTTCGGGAAAGCCGAGACCGAAACCGCGGCCAGTCGTCCCGCCTGAATCGATTCCGAATTGGGCCTGCGCCGGCTGGAAGGCGAGCCGGTCAAACCAGATATCGACGTTGACGGTCCTTTGCATTGCCGGGCTCTGCTCCGCCAGCTCCTTGAGTTTCGGATCTCTCGAGAGCGCATCTTCGTAGTCTCGCTTCCACCACGACACTTCGGGCGACGGTGGATCGAAGCCATCGAGCCAGAGATGGAAGCGTTGCTGAATACGAGCCGGCAGAGCGGCACTGATCGGACGCGCGATCGTAGGCAGCAGCGGCACCTTTTCCTGAATGTCACGCGGTAGAGCGCCAACGACAAGGATGCCGATCACGAGCATTACCGAACCAACAAACAGCAGCAATTGCGGCCAGCGTCGCACGGCGACGAGGTACAACGTCGTGTAAGCGCCGCTGAAGATCAGCATTTGTCCAAAGTCTTTCAGTGCGAAGAAGGGAATGAATGGCAGTATCGCCATCACCAGGAGCGGTACGATGTCGCGCGCGCGTGGAATGCCCCAGTAAGTTTCGGCGAGATCTTTGTAACGTGCGGTCAGTATCCCGGCGAAGCCGACGAGAAAAGGAATCTTCGATGGTTCCCACGGTGTCATGTTGCCGAGCGCTTTACCGGCACTCGACGTCACGACGGCCATCGCGAGCGGCACGAGCGTGAACAAGACGATGATGAAACTATTGCGTTGAAGCCATAACAGAAAACCGTCGCGCGAACACATTCCGTATGCGATCGCGAATGCTAAGAACGATAAAACTGGAATCCATGTGTAACTGGCAGTGATCGCGTTCCAGAGTGAGTAACTCGACTCTTTCTTTGGCAGCTGATCAATATCGACGGGCTGTGCCGGTGTGGGCGGCAGTCCCATCAACTGCTTCTTCACCGGATCGTAATTCTCCATGATGTAGCGCGTGCGCAGCGCTTGCATTTTTTCTTCACGCGCCTGGGCCTTGTTGCGTGCGTTGTATTCGGGATCGCTGTAGAGGCGATACTGGATCAACATGCCGAACGCGAACAGGAGAATCGCAGTCGTAAACAGGACCCAGTTGCCGGCGAACCTCTGAGCGCGTGACAGCCAAAGAACGAGGAGGATCAACGGAAAGAACATCATCAGGTCGCGTACTGCGCCGATCGTCGAGGTCTCGTACCCGCGCAGCAGGCCAGCACGATAGACAGCATAGTAGCCCGCGATCTCGAGGCCGAATATCACGAGGATGATCAGTAAATGCGAAGACGCCCTGTTCTTCATTTTTTATTTTAGCCGCGGATTGTAGGCTTACTTCCTACTGAAGTAGCCCAGGTCTCTTGCTTTCAATACGAGCGCTGCTGCAATCGGAGCCGCGGATCTCGATCCATAACCTCCACCTTCGACGATCACTGCCATCGCGAGCTGGGGTCGCTCCAACGGTGCAATGCAGAGAAACCAACCATCGATCCGCGGGTTATCGTTGTCCATGATCACTTCATCGTACTCACGAATGACGTTGCCGCGATTGTCCTTCTCGATCCTGTGGCGCGTCTTTGGCTCACCCGTTTTCGGATCGTAAACGGGCACGACCTTTTGCGCGGTTCCGGTCTTGCCGCCCGTGTTAATCCCCGCTGCTTTCACTGGCCCAAAAACACCACGTGCCGTGCCGCTCGCGCCGCCCGTCACGAGTCCCATGATCTGCCGCATGCGCGCTGCCGTCTGCGGTGTCACGACCTGGTTGAACACCTGTGGCGGCACGTTGTATTCAATACGCGGCTTCATCAACTTGCCTTCCATGTTTCCGATCACTGCCGCGGAAAGTGCCATTTGCAATGGCGTCATTTGACCGGCATAGCCTTGCCCGTATCCCATGAGCGCGAGATCGTATCGCGTGACTTGCTTGCCCGTGACGATCGTCGACTCTCTGGGCGCGAGTGCTCGCTTCACTGCATCAGTGCTGGCGTCCCAGATCTGCGGCAGCCGGCGGCCCCGCAACGCCTCAGCCGGCGTGTCGTAAGAACCAATACCCAACAACATCGCCGCACGTTTGAGTCGTTCCGGACCGAGTTTCACGCCCATCTG
>DAIOGT010000209.1:0-8150 GCA_036745095.1 Pyrinomonadaceae bacterium | reverse complement strand
GTGAGGATGAAGAGTGCTTCAAACATGATCGCGAAGTGGTACCAGTACTTCATCAACCCGCCCAGTCCCGGTATGCCGGCGAAGATCTTGGCAATGCCGAGCGCGAGTGTGACGGCGCCTCCGGTTCGCCCGCGTAAGTTCTTTTCGCCTGACTCCTGCTCGAGTCGATCGATCTCCTGGGGTTGCAGGTTGAAGCCCTGTTCAGTGTGCGTATCCACGAGCCGGACGTAGGCTGCCTTCTGCTCTTCCGTGCGCTGTACGGTGTTGATTGCGAAGTAGTCACCGGGGAATAGCGAGGCCGCGGCAATCAACGCCACAATACCGACCACGCCCTCCATCAACATGCTTCCGTAGCCGATCATGCGCGTGTCAGTCTCTTTCGCGATCATCTTCGGCGTCGTGCCCGAAGAGATCAGCGCGTGGAAACCGGAGATAGCGCCGCACGCGATTGTGATAAACACGAACGGATAAAGCTTGCCGGGAATTACCGGTCCTCCACCCGCCGTGAACGGCGTAAACGCGGGCATGTTCAGAGTTGGATGAACGATGATCACGCCGAGAATCAGAAACGCAATGGTTCCGACTTTCAGATACGACGACAGATAATCGCGCGGGCACAGCAGCATCCACACCGGCAAGACGGAAGCGATGAACCCATAAGCAGCCATGATCACGATCAGACTGTTGCGCGAGAGTGTGAAAGTTTCGGCTAACGAGGATTCGGCGATGTGGCCACCGAGATAAACCGCGAACAGCAGTCCCACGATGCCGATGATGCTCGCTTCGGCAATCTTGCCTTTGCGGAAGCGATACATGTAAAGGCCCATGAACAGTGCGAGGGGAATCGTGAAGCCGACCGTGAAAGTTCCCCATGGCGATTCAGCGAGCGCGTTCACCACAACCAGACCGAGTCCCGCGAGCGCGATCACAACGATAAAAAGAATCGCCACGCCGGCCACGAGTCCTGATAGAGGACTGATCTCCGTGCGCGCCATTTCCGCGAGGGACTTCCCCTTCCGGCGCACACTGCCGGCCAGGATGATGAAGTCGTGCACGGCGCCGCCGAGACACACTCCGATCACAAGCCACAACAATCCCGGAAGAAATCCGAACTGCGCCGCAAGCACGGGCCCAATCAACGGCCCGGCGCCGGAAATCGCGGCGAAATGATGGCCAAACAAAACCCACTTGTTAGTCGGATAATAGTTGTGGCCATCAAACATCGTCTGCGACGGCACGGGCCGCGAGTCGTCGAGCGCCAGCACCTTCGCCGCAATGAAGGCGGAGTAGTAGCGATACGAGATCGCGATCACGCAGAGTGAACCGATGATGATTGGAAGCGCGTTCATTTAAGAATTTTAACCACGCATTATTCGGATTCCCCCGGTGGTGTGGAAGCGCCGAACGCTATTCCGATCCCGCCGCCGATCAGGCCAACGAGGATGATAAGTAAGCCATACAAAGTTTGAGTATGCTTCTCCGCACTCGAATCGAAAGCCTCTGAAAACAGTTCGCGGGGCGCGACGTCGTGCGGGATGACGAACAGTCCAACCGCTACAAGTATGAAGCAAAGTGCCGCAACCTTCAGACCCGCCGGCGTACGCGATGGTCGTCCCAGTTGCTGGCCGACCGCACTGCGCGTGTAGCCATACGAAAAATAAACTGCCAGACCCAGCATCAGCCAGCCGACAAACCGCCAGTACGAACCTTCTGGCAGGAAGTAGATCAGCAACGCGCACGACAGCGCTCCCAAACCGGGCAACAAGTAAGGACCAAACGGCACGCGAAAAGGTCTCGGCCGCGTTGGATCCTTGTGACGCAAAACCATTACACCCACACAGACGAGAATAAATGCGAAGAGAGTGCCGATGTTGGTCAGGCTGACCATCTCGTCAACTGTGGCAAATGCAGCGATGCCGCCGACAGCGATGCCGGTCATGATCGTGGTGACGTGTGGTGTTTTAAATCGCGGATGAACAGTCGCAAATTTCGAAGGAAGCAATCCGTCACGCGCCATTGAAAAGAAGATACGCGGTTGTCCGAGTTGAAACACAAGCAATACGGCGGTGTGCGCGATTACTGAGCCAAACGCGATGACCGTGTTCTGCCACAGTGCCTGCGGCGCGACCGTCTCGAGAGCCATCGTTAGCGACTCGCCACGCTGTGCCGAAGTCCAGCCTCGCACTGTTTCCCATGGGACCATGCCGGTGAAAACGCCGGCCACGAGGATATAAAGCACCGTGCAGATGATGAGCGACGCGATGATTCCAATAGGCAGATCTCGAGAGGGATTCTTCGTTTCTTCGGCAACAGTGCTGACAGCATCAAAACCGATGTAGGCAAAAAAGACGACCGCCGCGCCCGTGAGTGTTCCAAACCAACCCTGCGGCTGAAACGGTTTCCAATTCTCGGCCATCGTCGCGGGCGAAACGTAGTAAAGCGCGAGCCCGATGAAGAACAACAACACGAGAATTTTGATCAGCACCATGATCGCGTTGAAGTTTGACGATTCTTTGATACCCCACACCAGCACGACCGTGATCAGCGCGACGATGCCAAATGCAAGGATATTGAAGACTATCGGTACGCCAAAAATGTGCGGCGCGGCTGCAAGTGTCTCTTCAGTCGCCGTTCGATAGTTTGACGTGAGCCAGTCCGGCACATGAATGCCGAGGTTGCGGAGTAGTCGATTGAAAAACTCGGCCCAGCTAATCGCGACAGCCACGTTGCCGATTGCATATTCGATGATCAAGTCCCAGCCGATGATCCAGGCCACGAGTTCGCCGAGGGTCGCGTAAGAGTAGGTGTAAGCCGAGCCTGAAATCGGAACCATCGACGCGAGTTCGGCGTAACAGAGTGCTGTAAACCCACACACAATGGCCGTGATGACGAACGACAGCATCAACGACGGACCAGCGCCCGCGCGTTCCGCGGTACCGGAAGCGGCCGTGCCGATCGTTGCGAAGATGCCGGCGCCGATGATTGCTCCAATCCCGATGAGCGTGACGCTGAAAGCGGTGAGAGTCCGTTTCAGCGCAAACTGTGGACCGCCAACGCTGGCCAGAATTTCGTCAAGGTTCTTGGTACGAAAAATTCCTCGAAGCAAGGTGTCGCCTCCGGGAGTGGATTCAGATATCTGTTACTTGCTGCAGGAAAGCTTGCGGAGTTTGGCATGGAAGTCACTCTATTGTAAATGGTTAGCGAGGAATAACTTTAGCTGCGGATAACACGGAAAGAAATCCCGATTTTTGTGGTAGGTTGGCGTCGTGTTTCCTTTTAGAAACATTCTCTTCCCCACTGACTTCTCGGTGAACGCCCAGGCCGCGTTGAAATATGCCGCTGCGTTTGCGCGGCATGGCGGCGGTCGCGTCGTGCTGTTTAGCGTGCATGACGCGAAAGCCGGCGGGAATGTACAGTCGCAACTGCACGAGCTTGCCGCCGATCCGCTGCTGAAGGACGTCGACACGGATTGCTGCCTTGCAGAAGGTGAGCCGCCGAGCGAGATCGCCCAAGGCGCAATCGATTACGACATCGATTTGATCACCGTCGCGATGCGTGAACGTAATCGACTATCGCTACCATTCGGCAGCTCGGTCGGTGAGGAGATCGTCGCCGAAGCGCCGTGCGCCGTGCTGGCTGTGAGACCGCCGCAGAGAGACTTTGTCGAACTGCGTGACGGACAGATCGAGTTACAGCTCAAGCGTGTGCTTCTCGCGACGAACTTTCGCCCTTCGTCAGTCGCGGCAACTCATCTGGCAACGCAGATGGCAAATCAGCTCGGCGCAGAACTCCATGCCGTTTACGTGATTGGAGACTATTTCGACCAGATCACGGCGATGTTTCCGGAAGGCGGACTGGCGGCGTTGACGCGATTACGCAGCTACGTGCAGGAGCGCATGGCCCAACTGTCGCGTAGCGGCGGGGCCGGGATGACAACGCACATTGAAGAAGGCAGGCCGTACCAGGAGATTGTCAAACTCGCTGAGACACTGCGGGCGGATTTGATCGTGATCGGAACAGCGGTGCACGGATCGTTGTTTGGAAGCAGCCAGGTATTGGGATCGGAGATTGAGAGAGTGATCCGAAACGCGCCCTGTCCGGTGCTTTGCGCTCCCGCGGCGCGAGTCGTGACGCCGCTGCCTGCACTCGTCACGCAAATCGTGCCTCAAACTTGATTCTGGCCGCGGATTCACACGGAAAAACGCAGATTATTTCTTATCGACTGGTCTGCCTTCTTTTTGCCACGTTTGAAACCCACCCAGCAACGCTGCTGCGTTATCGATACCCTTCGACTTGAGAGCGACCACCGCACCGGCGGACGTATGTTCGTTCGCTCAAGAACAGTACGTGACAATAGTTTTGTTCCGCGGAAGCGAGTTGACGTGGTTGAGGATTTCGCCCGCCGGGATGAGACGCGAGCCCGGGATGTGTCCGATGTTAAATGACTCCTGGTTTCGCACGTCTACAACAATCGCCTCGCCGTTTTTCAGCATCGCTTCCAACTCCTCCGTCGTGACACGACGGGCGCCGTCCGGATAGATCGTTTCGGGCGTAGAAGCCGGCTTTGTGGTAACAACGTTTGCACCGTTATCGATACCGTTGCACGCCGCAAACACGATCGCGGCTGCGAGGATCAAAGTGAAAAAGAATGTAGAACGCATGAAGGCACCTCCGAAGCAACGCTAATGTGTTATGGCGCGGCGAATTTGTCAAATCACCTCGTTGCGGCGCTTATGTTATAGTCTCGCTTCCCAACGGGAGCTTCTATGATGGAACGGTCGGACCCGATTCAGTGGGCCAAGGTAATCGACCACACGCGCTGTATCGGCTGTCATGCGTGTACGACTGCCTGCAAGTCTGAAAATGTAGTTCCACTCTCCGTCACACGCACTTACGTCAAACATGTCGATATCGGCGTCTTTCCCCAGGCGCGCCGCGCACATCAGGTCACACGTTGCAACCAGTGTGCTCACGCGCCCTGCGTAACGGCGTGCCCGACGACGGCGATGTTCAAGCGCGCCGACGGCATCGTCGATTTTGACAAGTCGATCTGCATCGGCTGCAAGGCTTGCATGGCGGCGTGCCCGTACGACGCAATCTTCATCAATCCTGACGATCACTCGGCCGAGAAATGTAACTTCTGCGCACACCGCATCGACATGCAGCTCGAACCCGCATGCGTTGTCGTCTGTCCAACGCAGGCAATTCTCGTCGGCGATTTGAACGACGCCGATTCCTACGTCGCACAGATCGTCAATCGAGAAAGCGTCGCGGTGAGACGGCCGGAAAAAGAGACCCTCCCGAAACTTTTTTACAAAGGCGCGCACCAGGCGACGCTCGATCCGCTCGCGGCGATGCGACCTGAAGGCGGTCTCTTCATGTGGAGTGAACAACAGGAAGGCCCGGGGTTCGTCACTTCCGGAAATCCAAACTTCAATAATTCATCGGCAGCGGCGTTGCTTTCATACGATGTGGCGCATTCGATTCCGTGGGACTGGCGCGTCAGTCTTTACACCTGGACCAAAGGTATTGCTTCGGGTGTTTACATGATTGCGTCGTTGCTCGTGTTGCTGGGCGTGCTGCGAGTGGATAACTCGATCTGGCTTTGGGCCACGCCGATCATCTCGGGTGGTTTTTTGGCCATCACCGGCGCACTCTTGCTGTGGGACCTCGAGCATCCGGAACGTTTTTATCTCATCTTTACGAAGCCGCAGTGGCGCAGTTGGTTAGTTAAGGGCGCGTTCATTATCGCGGGTTATTCACTGGTGCTTCTGCTGCACTTCATTGCGAGCTGGGTTGGATCGCGATCGTTTCAAACCTCGTTGATGATCGCTGGTGTGCCGTTGGCATTGTTGACTGCAATCTACACTGCATATCTCTTCGCCCAGGCGAAGGCGCGCGACATGTGGCAGAACCCTTTGTTGCCGCCGCACCTCGTGATTCAGGCGGCGCTGTTGGGATCGGCGGTTTTGTTGCCCGTCGCGAGCATCATGCAGACGTCAGCGCTGGAACGATTTCTCGCGATCACGCAGCCCGAGTCAAACTTGCTGCTTTGGATACTCGGCATCTCGAGCATCATTCACCTGTTGATGGTCTGGGGCGAGGTTTCGTTGACACATCCGACGGCGCACGCACGTCTCGCGATCTGGGAGATGGTCAACGGGCGTTATAAAAATGACTTCTGGGTTGGAACGATTCTGTCGCTTGTCGGCGGACTGCTGCCGCTTCTCGCTGTGCTCGGCGTGCTTAGTGTGTCCATCGGCGTCGCGGGCGCGCCACTCGCGCTGG
The DNA here is from genome assembly GCA_036745095.1 of Pyrinomonadaceae bacterium. Taxonomy (GTDB): domain Bacteria; phylum Acidobacteriota; class Blastocatellia; order Pyrinomonadales; family Pyrinomonadaceae; genus PSRF01. The sequence continues at coordinate 1,862 of DAIOGT010000209.1, read as the reverse complement.
TCGGCCTGATGCTTTTCGAGCACGCTTATGTGCAGGCCGCGCAATCGGTCCCGCTCGCTTGAAAAAATCCGCGTAATCTGCGGCTAATAACCGATGAAAGAAACTTTCTATCCTGGTCCGAGTCGCAGTCATCTCGCGGCGTATCCACCAAAGGAACGCTGGGACGACTGGACCGAGCTCGATTCGCGGGCGTGGCCCCAACGTAAAGAGCGTCACTACTCGATCGTACCGACCACGTGCTTCAACTGTGAATCAGCGTGCGGCCTCCTCGCTTACATCGACAAAGTCACTGGAGAGGTTCAGAAGTTTGAAGGCAATCCCGAACATCCAGGTTCGCGTGGCCGCAACTGCGCCAAAGGTCCGGCCACCCTCAACCAGGTAACAGATCCCGACCGCATTCTTTATCCACTCAAACGCGCCGGAAAGCGCGGTGAAGGGAAATGGGAACGCACGACCTGGGACGAAGCACTCGACACACTTGCCACTCGCATTCGCAAAGCCATCGTCGAAAACCGGCGACAGGAGATCATGTACCACGTCGGTCGTCCCGGCGAAGATGGTTTCACTGAACGCATCCTTGCGGCCTGGGGCATCGACGGTCACAACTCGCACACAAACATCTGCTCGTCCGGCAGCCGCGAAGGTTATCAACTCTGGATGGGACTCGATCGTCCGAGCCCGGATCATGCAAACGCGAAAGTGATCCTGCTGATCAGCGCGCACCTCGAGTCGGGCCACTACTTCAATCCACACGCGCAGCGCGTGATCGAGGGCAAGGCAAACGGCGCAAAGCTCATCGTTTTTGATACTCGTTTGTCGAACACGGCGACGCACGCTGATTACTGGGTGGCGCCTTATCCCGGCTCCGAAGCCGCAATCCTGCTGGCCATCGCGAACTATTTGATCCAGAACAATCTCTACAACCGTGAGTTTGTTGAGCGCTGGTGGAACTGGAACGAGTTGGACGCGGATTTTACGGATTTTGAAGAACGATTAAAGCAGATCTATGGGGAATACACGTTTGAGTTTGCGGCGAGTGAGTCGGGTGTTGAGGCGAAAGTGATTGAGGAGATTGCGAAACTGGTGGCGACTGCGGGGACGCGGTTTTCAAGCCACAACTGGCGCAGTGTGGCGTCGGGTGTGAGTGGTGGCTGGATGGTCGCGCGCGCGCTATTCATGTTGAATGCGCTGCTCGGTGCAATCGCGACGCCCGGTGGTGTTTATCCAAACGCGTGGAACAAGTTTGTGCCGCGACCGATATACATGCCGCCACATCCGAAGATGTGGAACGAGATCACGTGGCCGCGTGAGTATCCCCTCTCGATGAATGAGATGTCGTTTCTGCTGCCGCACCTGTTGAAAGACGGCCGTGCGAAGCTCGACGTTTACTTCACGCGCGTCTACAACCCGGTGTGGACCAACCCCGACGGCTTCTCGTGGATCGAGATGCTGACCGATCCCGATCTCGTCGGCTGTTACGTTGCCCTCACGCCGACGTGGAACGAAACTGCGTATTATGCTGACTACGTGCTGCCGATGGGCGTCGGTTCTGAACGTCACGATCTTCATTCATACGAAACGCACGATTCGCAGTGGATCGGTTTCCGCCAGCCGGTGATGAAAGCCGCGCGACAACGTGAAGGTGAGACGATCGACGATACGCGCAAGGTCAATCCCGGCGAAGTTTGGGAAGAAAATGAGTTCTGGCTGGAGTTGACGTGGCGGATCGATCCCGACGGCAGTCTCGGCATTCGACAGTACGCCGAGTCGAAAAAGAATCCGGGCACACGACTCAGCGTTGATGAATACTACGAATGGATCTTCGACAACTCGGTTCCCGGTTTGCCGGAACGTGCCGCCGC
>DAIOGT010000208.1:0-8177 GCA_036745095.1 Pyrinomonadaceae bacterium | reverse complement strand
TCCGCGCGCAACACTTTCATCATCGATCCTCAAGGGAAGGTTGCGAAGGTGTTTGAGAAAGTGAAGGTCGGCACCCATAGTGAGGAAGTGCTGGCGGCGCTCACAAGTTTGCAAAAGCAGTAACTAAACAGCCCAAGAGGCACAAAAATCGCAAAGGTCGGTGTTGAGACAAGCAAAAGCTTGAACTCTAAACATTAATTCTGACTTTGTGATTTTTGTGCTTTTTGACGGCTACTTCTTTTTGATCGCAGTTACCTTCATCGTGCCCGCGACCGTTTCAATCGTGAAGTCGATCTGGTCGTTGACGGCTAAGCCGTTTAAGAGGCTCGCGTCGGTAACTGGAAACTCCATCTGCATTGCCGGCATGAGTCCCTCGACGTCGCCGTGATCGATCTCGATTGCCGGAGCTTTCGGATTCGGATAGAGCTTTTTAACCACGCCCACAGCCGGGTAAGAATTTGTTTGAACAGCAGCGGCTGGTCCCGTCGGCGCCGGCGTTGATTGTTTGTTGGTTGGTGGAGCACTGCAAGCAGCCAGCACGATCAGCGCTCCACAAGAGATTGATACTCGTCGCATCACTCGGCTCGCAAGAGCCATATACTTCGCTTCTCCTTCTCTTTCGCAATGTACGCCACGAAGAGCTTGTCGTTTGCGAATGCGCCGGCCGGTAGTTCAGCGTTCACGGCGATACTCAAAGCAGAGCCGGCACTACCGACGTCGCGCATCTTCGACTCTATAGCATCCCCATTCTGCCATAACGCAATCAAGTTGTTGTTCCCAACCGCGAAAGCCGGCGTGCCGCGCACAGTCTCCTGCGATAGCAATTGTCGCGGCGAGAAGCTGCGTCCACTGTCTTTCGACTCCGCAACGTAAACTCCCGGTGCGCCGCCTTCACCCGCCGCATACCAGACGACCTTGAGATTGCCCGATGCCGCGTCCACCGTCAACGAAGGGCCAGACACAGGACACCCCTGCAACATCCAGCGATCGTCACTTACGACAACTGGGGCGGAAAACTTTGTTCCACCATCAGTCGAGCTCGCGACTGCGATGTGACGGAAGTTTCCTGGCAAAACCTGGCGCCATCCGGCATACAGAGTTCCATCAGCGGAAACAGCGAGCGCGGTCTTGCAACACGGACACACGTCGGATGCGACTTTGCGATTCGGTGAGAAACTTCGACCGCCGTCGGTCGAGGAAGCGACGTAGAGATCGCGATTACTCTCCATGTGATGACCCTCAGCCTTCGTCGAAGGCTTGGGCGCGTGTACGTTGCGCTCATCGAGCCAACCGGCGTAAATGCGGCCATCTTTAGCGACGGCAAGCGAGTGCATGCCGTGCGGGCCAGGGGCTTTGTCGTCGTTTACTTTAACCTCACTCGCAAAACTCTGCCCGCGATCGGTGGACGCCGAAAGATAGATGTCCGTGCCGTGCTTATGACCTGCGTTGACGCGCGCGGTCCACAGAACGTATACGGCGCCATCGGAACCAACAGCGACGCTTGGTTGATCGCCGCGCCATGCGGTGGCGACACCCGGTTGGCGGTTAACGCGCACGGGCGAGCCCTGCATCTCGGCGTTGTGATTGAAGTGGGCCAGCATGACGTCGGCCTGCTTTGCATCGTGATTTACCCATGCGACGTAGAACGTGCCATCGTGGGCCGTGGCTGTGGCCGGCTCAGCCGCATCGATGCCCGGAGCGGAGATCTGGACAGGTTGCGGCGGAGCAGGATGCTCGCGAGTTGCTGCAACCTGTTTACAGCCCGTCACTGCGAACAGCGCCAATACGATAATGAACAATTTAGGTAATGACATAACTTGTGCTTTGTGTGACTTTTGGTGGCTAAAAACTCATCTTCATTCCAAATTGGAACTGCCGGGGATCGAATGCCGCCGTCGGTTGACCAAACGCCGGCAAGGGCTGCGCGCCCGATCCGAATGTATTGTTCGGCACTCCAAAGTTCGCCCGGTTCAGGACATTGAATCCTTCAGCGAGCAACTGCAATTCAACTTGCTCCGTCAGCCGGAACCTTCGGCTCAGACGCAAATCGACCGAGGCGAAGTCGAAACCGCGTCCGGTATTTCGTCCGACACCGAGCGGCCGATCGTTGTTGTTCGTGTCGAGATTGCGGTCGTTTCCGAGCAGCACGTTGAACGGCAGCCGCGATCCGTAAGTGACGATATAACCGAGCTGAAAACCGCGGAGGGCGCGTCGTAAACGGTTGGACTTGCCGTCCTGCGGTGCTTCAAGCGAACCACTCACTACGAGACGATGTCGCTGATCGTTGTCAGACAAGCCCCGGTCGTCGCGTATATCGAAGTTGTTCTGCACGCTCGAGAAGAAGAAATTGCCGGCGTCGTCGATCGTTTTCGAAAGCGTATACGACGCGCGGATGTTGGCCCAGCGCGCGGCGCGCTTGTTGAATGAAACGACCATGCCGTTGTAATACGAGTTGCCGGAGCTCTCGAACCGCGCGATGTTGCCCCAGTTCGGATCGGGCCGGCCCAGATTCGCAATGCCAGCGGCCGCAGGCACAGTCGGCACGTTCACGTTTCGTGAAAGAATAATGTGAAAAGCGCGCACGTGCAGGTAACCGACGGACACTACCGCGTTGCCGGGCAGCTCTCGCTCGATCTGGAGATTCGCCTGCCGGCTGTAACTCGTCTCGATGTTTGAATCGATACGCGTGATGTTTGGTTTCGTCGGAAGCGTCGAAGGTTGAAGACTCAGAACGTTTGGAAACACTGGAGCGCCAGGCTGTGTCGGAGACAACTGCACGACCACAAACTTCGAACCATCTCGTTGCAACGCATTCGAGGTCGCGCGCAGCGGAATGCGATCGTAATAGAGGCCGAAGCTCGCACGCACCACCGTCTTGCGATCGCCGGGTGCAAAGACGATGCCCATGCGCGGCGCGATATTGTTCGTATCCGTCTGAATCGGATCCGGCAAATCCTGAACGTCGTATCGCAGCCCGGCATTGAGTGTCAGATCCGGTCGCACTCTCCACTCGTCCTGAACAAACACTCCGACATTCGGATTCGACTGAAACTGGCTCGGCGTACCAAAAGCTTGCTGATAATTGAGATAGTTTCCGTTGAGAAAGTTATTGAGTGAGCTAAATGTGTAAACACCCTGCACCGCGCCTGGGAAGACGATGTTGACGCGATTGTAGAGAAAGTCGCCGCCGAACTTAATCGAATGATCTCCGCGCTGCGTCGAGACGTTGTTGACCGCTTCGAAAAGATTGATGTCGCGCCCGAGCGGCGAAAACGTTGCAGTCCCGAAGTTCGCAATGCCCGCGATATTCACTGCCGGTCCCACCTGATCGTTAACGGGCGCATCGAGACGACTGTTCGTGAACTGGACGCGTGCTTCATTCAGGGTGCTACTGCTGAACGTCGTGACATTGCTTACAACGACTGTCTGATCCGTATCGCGCAAGCCGGTACCGCGGCTGACGGCATTGAGTCCGCCCACCGTTCGCGAGTTGACGGCTTTGATGTTGTAAAGACTGTAGCGCGCGCTGAGCTGGTTACGCTGGTTGATGATGTGATCGATGCGCGCGAAGAGGTTAGTGGTATCAAAAGTCGCCGGAACGACGCCCGTAGTCACGAGCGGACCAGGGTAATTCACCGCGCGCAGTCGATTGTTTATCGAACTGATTGCGTTTGGCGAAATCGTTAGGACGGCAGAATAGTTTCGACGTGTCTGTTCGAAGTTGCTGAAGAAGAACGTCCGCTCGCGGCGAATGGGACCACCAAGACTCACTCCATACTGCGCTTGTGTCAACAGATCCTTCGTCGGTGCGAGAGGATTGCGAGCGTCGAAGCGCTGGTTACGCAGGAACCCGTAAACATTGCCGCGCAAGTCATTCGTGCCTGACTTCGTGAGAATGTTGACGACTCCGCCCGAAGCACGTCCGAATTCCGCGATGCCACCGGAAGTCACGACCTGAAACTGATCGATCACTTCCTCACTGTAGTAAGTGCCCGTGAGATCGGCGGCGTCATCGTTAGCTGAAACACCGTCGACGATAAAGCTGTTGTAGAGATTTCGCTGGCCGGCAATCGAGATGCCCTGTCCGGGCACGGCGGAAGTCTCGGCAAAGCGCTGATTGTTGCCGGTGTTGGTTGGGGAAACTCCCGGAATCAGCAACGCGAGATCGAGATAGTTTCGCCCGTTCAGCGGCAGTTCGTTGATCTCTCTGGGCCGGATCGTCTCGGTGACTTGCGTGCGTACTGTTTCAACGATGGGCACGTCTGATCCGATGTTGACTTCGGCTGAGAGTCCGGCAACTTCGAGCCGTACCGGCACGTCGAGGGCTTGGCCGATCGAGACAGTCAGTTGCCGCGTTAGCGTCGAAAAGCCGTGGGCGTCAACTTTGAGATCGTAAGATCCGATCCGCAGGTAAGGGAATCGAAACCGACCTTCATCGTCGCTCGTGGCTGTTTGTTGCTGGTTTGTATCGAGGTGAGTAGCGACGACATTCGCACCGCTGATCACAGCACCGCGTAAATCTTCGACTCTGCCACTGAGCGTCGCGGAGGTGACGTTCTGCTGAGCCGCACCGGCGCCTGAAAATAGAAACACTAAGACAAGGGCATATAGAAAAATAGGGGGTTTCATCGCAGTCCTCCCAAAACGGACTAATCCCAATCAACTTCTCGAATTGAAAGCTGGATTAGCTGCGAGCTGGTGGACCACGAGGAATGGTTCGCGGCCATTTGTCGGTAGATGAAAAGAGAAGTGAGTCGTCTTCGTACTTTGACGACCTCGCCGATGACACGGCGTGCTGATTATTCGATGGGACGATGCTTCGTTCGCGCTTTTGCTGCCGGTTCGCTGTGGTCGCACACGCGCCGCAATCCATTTCACATGGACTGCTCAACGAAGCAGATTCAGCAGCCGGTTGTGACGAGTTTGTTCCAGCAGGTTGACTATGTGAGTGTGGAGACTCCGCAATCGGTTTGGCGACGATGGTGATTCCATCGTCTTCCATTTCGGCGCCTTCAAGACCGCACATCGGCTCCGACTTGGGTGGTGGAACCTTTTCTGCGGCGATACCGGAATCGCAATGGCCCTCGGTCTTGCCGACACAGCAAGCCATAGTGCTGGCTGCGTCTAAGGACGCGTTGGCTATGCGAAACGGTTCGGAAGCGACAAAGAGGCACACAAAACACAAAACGCCGAGCGACAGAAATTTGTGCTTTTTGTGCTTCGTTGCGGCCATTTCAGAACCCAGATCACTGAGCCGCTTCTTGCTTAACAGGCTTCTTAACCAATTTCATTTTGCACTTCGGACAAGTAGCGCGTTTTTTAGAGGTCACGTCCTCGTGCATTGGGCAGACATAATGGAATTTGGTTGGCTTTTTGGAGTGCGCCGAGCGTTCCTTCTGTGCTGCGGTTGCGACGGGCACAGAGTACACCCGGAAGCCCGTAAGAAGCAATGCTGCCGCGACGAGCAGCACGGTTAGAAGTCTTGGGAAATGCATTTCTTACTTTCTATCCAAGCGTCTTCCTGCTCACGTCTCATCTACGCGAGCAGGAAGAACGCTTTGGTTAGTGCCCGCTGGTTCAGTAGGTGGGTCGTAATTTTCCCTACACGGCCGTTTTGGCAACGCTGAAGGTTTTTCTGCTGCCGTCTCTGGCTAACGTAACTTTCCTCCACACGGTCTTGCCTTTGCCGTTCCCAAACGGGGCGTTCGGGAAAAGCTGCCCGGCCGCGACATATTCGATAATGTTGAATAGGTCATCAGAGCATTCGTATAGGTTCGTGTCGTTACAGACCGTGCCCGTCTGAAAGGCGTCTATGCCAAGTCTTAATGTCTCTTGAGTCATACCTGTTCTCCTTCAGGAATCGAAGTTCGTTTAACTTTGCTTCCCGTATTCGGGAAGCGCTAGTGAATTTATGCCGGCCGCGTTGCGAGTTGACTCTTTGAAATCAGAGCGACTCCCATCGCAGCGTTACCGATTCATCGGGACGATATGCAATCACCATCAGCTTCACGAGCTGCTGGGTGCTTTTGTCTTTCTTGTCCGCAGTCCTCACGAGATAGATGTGGCCCAACTTAATGGGAGCCGCTACAGGTGATCCTACTTCTGTGAGTTTGGAATTTTCCTGCAGCGGTTGGAATTCCTGCTTCCCAAGGTCCTGCTTCAGGACCATGACTTTGTCGCCTCGAAGATGTATGGAAGCGAAGCCGGTTCCGCCTCCTTGTGCGTCCTCAAAGCCATTACGGCTGCTGAGTTCGTCTGCCGTGCCGAGATCGACAATCGCCCCCGGCCGGTCAGCTTCAATGCCGGCGACAAGATTGCTACCAGCGAAACTAAGGTCACTGCAACGGTTAACCCAGGTAGTGTCCGTAAACACCATTCCTTCTTTACCGTCACTGAAGCAGAGCGTCCGTGCGAGGGGATCAATGGAATACATGGTGAAGATTCCACCACGTTTTTTTGGCTGAGTCGCGCGCTTCTCATCGGGTGCCGACGGCGTTTGAGCTCTCATCACCTGCTGGAAAGTGAATCCGACGGACACGACCAACACGATGAAGAGAAAGCCTTTCATGACCCCAGTTTTTTGACTGTCAAAATTCAAATTCATATCCTCCCCTTTGTATTTTTGGTCTAGTGGGGGAGACCTGCTTAGTTGATGCTATCGACTAGCCACGTTTGGCAGCGGCACGAGTTCCTGAAACTTTTTGTCGTCAATATGTCGCGCTTCGTTCCGCAGCCGGAGTTCCTTGAAGTAATAGAACGGAACCAACGCGGACTTATACTTGTCGCTGATCCAGTCGTCCTTCTGGATGTAATTTAGCGGGTACAGATTGATATCTTCCGAGCACTGGTTGAGACTTTCGGTAACCGCCTTAACAACCAGAATGTTATTGAGATAGGTCGCATCATCTAAAGTCTCTCGAGCGGTGGTGTACAAAAGCGCGCCTTCGCGGGCTCGCCGTTCCCATTCCTTAATGATCTTCAACGCCCTTTCATACTGCCGGGAGTTGATTTCCAAACGCAGTGTGGTTTCAGAGTCGGTTCGTGCCTCTCGAAGATAGTTCTTGTATACGTCGGGAGGGACGGGGCCCAAGGCCCTTTCACCTTTCGCTAAATAGACACCGAAGGCGTCGATTGTGGGAGCTCCTCCAGCCAGTTTGATAACCATGGGAAACGCCGAGCCAGTCGAATCGTAGAACTCTCCCTTGCGAGCCACGAGCACAATGAAATACCGGTCGGCGTCGACTCTGGTCCAACGAGTAGTCCCCATGCCCGGAATTGCGCAAGTGATCGAAGTGTCGTCATAGCTGACGAGCTTCATTGTCTTTCTCACGGCTCCGAATATCCGGTTCTTGCCGGTTGCGGTAAACGAAACCGACTCCGGTTTGCCGAGCTCCTTGATCACCTCGTATTTAGCGGTAGCGATCTGGCGCGGTTCCGCAGTTCCGGAAGCGGTGAGTACTGTGACCACTCCTTTCTCATCGAACTGGTAAAGTCGCGCCTCGGTGCTCGAGGCCTGCGCTTTCCAGGTTCCGACGAGATCGAATGAACAACTCTTCTTTTCCTGGGCCAACGCGTTAGTGGTTGGACCCAGAATCATAATAGCCAGCAGCGAGATTATGGTTGTAAGTTTCATGATGTATTTCTCTTGAAAAGTTTTAGCGTCAGCCCAGGCTGCGGTTTTGAACAGGCAAGCTAAGCTTGAACTCTAAGCTGAACCTTGGGTTTTGAACCAGGAATAGAAGCCACCTGAGCAGCTTCTATTCCTGGCTTGGTGTTCGGCCATCAAGGTTCGGGTTTTACCCTGGCCCTGACGACCAGTGCCGCAAACTAAAGTGCGTCTCGGCGAAGGTAGCCGTATTTCTTGACAACCGCGTTGATCCGAGCCTGACGAGCCAGGATTATCTTGTCCCATTCCGCGGGTGTCTTATACGGATCGGCCCAGGAGATGTGCTTCAGAATACTCTTCTGACTGGCAAACGCCTGTGCATGGACGAACCGGTTGGTGGCATCGTTGACAATCCGGAACGATGCGGCGTGCATGGCGAAATCAGTGTCGACCCCTATATGGCCCATATTAAAGAGCCTGAAGCGGATCGTCTCGATATCGTAGGGATCTCCGGTAAGGAAATACCAACCAGGCAGATCAGCCCCGCGCATCTTGGCATAGTGCTTCAACG
>DAIOGT010000207.1:0-8236 GCA_036745095.1 Pyrinomonadaceae bacterium | reverse complement strand
GAGAGCGGACGCTTCTTCGGCGCGACAGCATTTCGCTCGCCCTGGATCAGTCCGTACAAGTTTGGCGTGCCGGGTTTTGCCGCGAAGTCGTCCATCTCGTCGTTGAGTAGAATTCCCGTGCCTTTCGCGACGGCTGCCGAACCGTAGGAGTTGTTGAGTGTATAAGTGTTTGCGACTGCATTGCCTTCGGCGTCAACAACTGTGAAATGTGTCGTGTCCTCGGACTCATAACCCGCCGGACGGCCCGCACGAACTTCCGCGCTAGTCGATGCACGCTCGGTGTTGATCGTCGCGCGCAGCGTTTTCGCGTACGCCTTATCGATCAAACCCGGAATCGGAACTTTCACGAAATCCGAATCGCCCATGTACTCCGCGCGATCGGCGAACGCGCGTCGCATGGCCTCGGCCATCAAGTGATAACGATCGGACGAGCTTGCTTCGAGCTTTTGCAGGTCGAAGCCTTCGAGGATGTTGAGCATCTGGATCAGCACGGCGCCACCCGACGACGGCGGCGGCATCGAGATAACCTCGTGACCACGATAGTTACCACGCACGGGCGAGCGCTCCTTTGCGACGTAACCACGCAGGTCTTCCATCGTCATCAGGCCGTTGTTGCGTTTCATGTCGGCAACGATCAAGCGGGCCGTCTCGCCTTCGTAAAACTCATTTGGACCAACGCGCTGGAGACGCTCGAAAGTCGCGGCAAGCTCCGGCTGACGGAAGAGCTCGCCCTCTTTGTAGAACTGCCCGCCTTTTAAATAGATTCGTTTCGTTTCCGCGTATTGCTCGAGGTACTCCCTGTTGGAATGAAGTGAGCGCGCGAGTGAGTGAGTTACGTTGAAGCCCGTGGCGGCGAGTTGTCGGGCTGGTTCGACGAGTTGCGACCACGTGAGTTTTCCCGAGCCATACTTCCTGAGCGCGAGCTCCATCCCGCGGACGGTGCCGGGCACGCCTGCGGCGCGATACCCAACAAGCGATCCACCTTCGCCTTCGATCAGGTTGCCGTTCTTGTCTAGATAGATGTCGCGATGCGCGGCGCCCGGAGCCATCTCGCGATAGTCGATTGCGGTCGTTCGTCCGTCTTTCAGACGAATCATCATGAAACCGCCGCCGCCGAGATTGCCGGCAGCCGGATGTGTGACTGCGAGCGCGAACGCCACCGCGATTGCTGCGTCGACAGCATTTCCACCGCGTTTCATGACTTCCACGCCGACACGCGACGCAACCTCATTCGTCGACGCAACAATCCCATGCCGCGCCCGCACCGGCTCACGACCAGTGGTTAACGGAGCATTCAGCGCGACAACCAGCAGCAAAACGAGAACTTTAATTTTCTTCATCGTCTTCAAAATCCGTCCAATCCGCGGTTAAAAATATTCTGAGGATCGAGTTGTCTCTTGATCCTCTCCATCAACTGTCTTGCAGGCGCCTCGAGTACTCGCAATGGTCGCGGGGAAACAATCTTCTTCCAGAGATCAGCATCATCCGTCACGACTGCAGCATTCTTCAGGAGCTTCAACGCTTGTTCGATCTGAAACGCGACGCCTTTTTCATTCCCCGAAAAACGTACGAACAACTCATCATTTACTATTTCAGCGGCCACCGGAAATAACCGCGCCTCTACAATCGCACGAAGATCCTCAGCCGTACCTCTCGCGATGACAGTCGCTTCACGTGCGGGTCGCGGTCGCAACTTAAAGTTTAGCTCCGTGATGATCCCAAGACTGCCGTAACTCCCGGTAAACAGTTTGCACAAATCGTAACCGGCAACATTCTTCACCACCCGCCCGCCGGCTTTGATCATGGTGCCGTTGGCGAGAGCTACTTTCATGCCAATCACCGAGCCACGCGGCCGTCCGTATCCGAACTGTTGTGGTCCACCGATGCCCGTTGCCACCACGCCGCCGAGCGTCGCGCGACCATCGTCCGGCGGATCGAGCGGCAGCCATTGTCCATTCTCCGCAAGCTTTGTATTGAAGTCAGTAAGTGTGACACCCGCCTGTGCGATAGCGATCAGGTCGGCCGGTTCGTGTTCGATAATCTGATTAAGCCGCGTCGTGCGGACGATAAGATTTGCAGTCGACTTGATCCACGTCATGCCACCCGCAGGCATGACGGTCCAGCCTTCGGCCGACGCGAGTCTCAAAATCTCCGAAATCTCTTCCGCCGACGCGGGCGACACGATTACCGTATTGTTGTTTGAACACACGTGTGCCTCACCAACAATCCGCGCCACCGAATTTAGCGCCCGATCCGGTTCGAAATCCGCGATGATCCGCGTTACGGTTTCAGGCGTAGTAACAACAGTAGCCCGCGTCTGCGCCGCCGATCCATTATCAGAAGCAATCGCTTTCGCTTCGCCGCAACCGCGCAACATCGGGATGATCTTTCCGGGATTACAAAGCCCAAGCGGATCGAATGCCGCGCGCACTCGCAACATCGCATCCATGTCCGTATCGGAAAACACGAGCGGCAACAACTCGCGCTTATCGAGTCCGACGCCATGCTCACCGGTGATCGTGCCACCTGCTGCCACGCAAACTTCCATCAACTCTCGTCCAGCCTCGCGCACGCGCCGCACTTCATCTGCGGAACGAGAGTCGAAACAAATGAGCGGGTGCAGATTGCCGTCGCCAGCGTGAAAGACGTTCGCGATGCGAAGTTGATATCGCGTCGCAATGTCGTAAGCGGCTCCGAGCACCTCGGGCAGTCGCGAGCGCGGCACGACCGCATCCTGGATCATTGAGTCAGGCGAGATACGGCCGATCGCGCCAAACGCGCCTTTCCGTGCGGCCCATAGTTTCTTTCGTTCAGTTTCATCACGCGCGAAGCGACAGCTGCGCGCACCGTATTCCATGCAGATGCTTGTGACCTTCGCCGCTTCGTCGTCGAGACCCGCTTCGATGCCGTCTAGCTCGATCAGCAAGGCCGCGCCTGCATCCGGGGGCAGGCCCGCCGCGAACACACTCGCCTCGACTGCGCGAATGATTTCGCGGTCCATCATCTCGAGTGCCGCAGGCATCACGCCGGCGGCGATGATTGCAGACACAGCGTGACTCGCATCATTTACTTCCACGAACTCGGCGAGCAAAGTCCGCACCGCGGGTGGCGCCTGGGCCAACTTCAACGTCGCTTCAGTTGCGACTCCGAACGTGCCTTCGGAGCCGATAAACGTGCCGAGCAAATCGTAACCCGGCATATCAACTGCGAGATCCACTACCTCACCGCCTGCAAGTACGACGCGACAGCCGAGCACGTGATCGGTCGTCGTGCCATATTTCAGACAGTGAATTCCGCCTGCGCTCTCGGCGATGTTTCCGCCGATCGTGCAGGTTGGCTGGCTCGAGGGATCGGGAACGTAATACAACCCAAACGGCGCCACCGCTCTCGACACGTGCAGGTTCACGACGCCCGGTTGGACCACTGCGATACGATTCTCGGTATCGATACGAAGAATCTTGCGCATGCGCGCCATTTCAATCACGACGCCGGAGTTGAGTGCGAGTGCACCGCCGGAAAGGCCCGTACCGGCGCCACGAGGCGTGAAAGGAACGTTGGCACGCGCGAGCTCGCGCATGATCGCGGATGTCTCTTCGGTCGAAGCAGGGAAGACGACGGCGCGCGGGCGATGCTTGTGTTGCGGCAGCCCATCACACTCATAGACCAGCAGCTCGTCAGGTTTGGAGAGAACGTTCTCTCGCCCAACGATTGCGATCAGGTTGTCGATTAGGGTATTCAAGCAGTCAAATATATCAGGCTGCCTTGTTGTAGTAATACCTGGCCCCTGATGAATCGGTGAAAACCTGCGTTTTATTCACCTTTTGGAAAGCCAGTACCCGAAATAGATGAGTAGACCCACGGCGCCGGCGTAAGCTGTAACTCTCGCCTCCTGCAACGTCGCGTTGAGCAACAACCAAATAATCAACAACAAGGACAGAATCGCCACCACGGTTCCGCCAGGTAGTCGAAACATCGCTGCCCGTGTCTCACCTCTTGCGCGAAATACGGGCAGTGCGATGCACGTTGCACCATACGTCACGAGCCGTGCAATCGTGCTGATCGTCAACGCCGCCACAAACGAACTCTTCAACGTCAGAAACAGCATCAAGCTCGCCGTGATCAGGATCGACACATACGGAGTGAAGAACCTTGTGTGTATGCTCCCGACAATCGCGGGCAGTTGCTTCTGCTCAGCCATCGCAAACGGAAGCCGCGAACCCGACAGCAGCAGAATATTCAAGTTTCCCGTGATCGACACGATCGCGCCCGCGGAGATGATCGCGCCACCCGCTGCGCCGAGAAACTGCGAACCCGCATCCGCCAGCGGTTTTTGCGAATTCGCCAGCCCCGGCAATGTGCCGACACACACCACTTGAATCATGATGTAAAGAATCGCGACCACGAGGATCGCGATCAATAACGCCCGCGGCAAACTCTTCTGCGGATCGCGCACCTCACCCGCGGGAATCGTCGCCATCTCGAACCCAGTGAATGCATAAACCAGCAACAATACTGATTGTGAGAACGCAGCGGTTGTCGGCGCTGGGCCAAACTCGTACGCCTGTGGATTCAAAAAAAACAGACCGGCAGCGATAAAGATTATGATGGGCACGAGCTTGCCGATCGTGAATGCGTTACTGACGATCGCTGCCTGTCTGATCCCAAGTAAGTTGATCACAGCGAGCACCATGACGACGAGCACGATGATGACCGCGCGCCAGGTCGGAGTTGTCGCCGGCAGCCAGAAGAAACCGAGATAGTTGATTAGGAGATTGGCGTTGGCGGCAAACGCCGTGGCTCGTGCCAGCCAGATGAGCCAGCCGATCTCGAATGCGACCGCCGGTTGAAAAGCCTCACGCGCGTAGAGATATGGACCACCGGTCTCGTCGAAACGGCTGCCAACCTCCGCGAAGCAAAGGATGATGAGCGCGACAACGAGCGCGCAGACGACGAACGCGATGAGGCTGTAAGTGCCGATTAGGCCGTAAACTTTTGAAGGAAGACCAAAGATCCCGGCGCCGATAATGCCGTTGATCGCGATGGCGACCAGGTCCCAGCGACGAATGCCACGGACCAGGTCCGCCTCAGGTTGGTTCTGCACGCAAATGCTTATAACAAAATCCGTCGAATCTGTGTATTCTTTACCACTATGATTAAGAGCCTAATTGTAGTGTTGGCAATCTCCGTTTCCGCTGTTGCGCAACAACCGTCGTTGCACGATCTCGTCAACCGCGCTGCGAAGACTACGCTGGAACGATTCGCCGACAAAAAACTTCAGGAGAACGAGTTATCGATTACGTTGATCGATCTCCGCGAGGCGAAGCCTGTTGCTGCCAGCTTCCGCGGGAATGAGCGCGTGTATCCGGCCAGTGTGGTGAAGCTTTTTTATCTTGTTGCGGCCCATCGCTGGCTTGAAGACAAGAAGATCGAGCAAACGCCGGAGTTGTCTCGCGCCATCCGCGACATGATCGTCGATTCATCAAACGAGGCCACACAGTACGTGCTTGACGTGCTTACGCACACCACCGGCGGTTATGAGTTGCCTCCGAAAGAGATGGAGGAGTGGCAGTTTAAACGCAATGCCGTCAACCGGTATTTCTCCTCGCTCGGCTATACAAACATCAATGTGAATCAAAAGACGTTCTGCGAAGACGCATACGGCCGCGAAAGCGTATCGCGTGGACCAAACGGCGAGAACCGCAACAAACTGACGACCGACGCGACCGCGCGTCTGATGATGGAGATCGTGACGGGGAAGATTGCAAATCCGGTTCGCACGGCAGCAATGATGGAGCTGCTGAAGCGCGATTACACAGGACAAAGCAAGGACGGAGACGATCAGGGACGCGGCTTTACAGGCAAGGCACTCCAGGGACGCGCCGGATTTCGACTCTGGTCCAAAGCCGGCTGGACCAGCACGACGCGACACGACGTGGCATACATCGAGATGCCTGACGGTGGCAAATTCGTCCTCGCAACATTCACCAGTAATCATTCAAATGATCGCGAAATCATTCCCACGGTTGCTCACGTAGTTATCGATGGACTGAAGGACGTCAAGTGAGCCCACAGACTGAAGACGAACTGCACAAAAAAGTCGAAGAGGTAAAGCAGGACGCAGACGTCCAGCGCGCGTTGCAGCAAGCCACTCCGACCGAAAGAGTCGAAGCTTTCGTTGCCCGCACGCGCGATAAATTGTGGCTGGCGGCGCAACTCCTCCTGCTGGTCGCGCTCGGTGCTTCGTACCAGTTCATTACGTATCGCCTGCCTGCATTTGCCGACCGGTACCCGGTCCTCCTAAAACTCATGCTGGCGATCGGAATCGTGATCGTTTGCTTAACGTTGCTGCGACTCGTCGACGTTTACTTTATCGGGCGAGTCAGAAACGCGGTTTACCAGTACAACCTGAAACGTGTTTCGAGGCTCGTGATGTGGCTGGTGATCGCGTTCTTCGTCCTCACGATCTTTTTTCAGAACTGGTACACGGCGGTCGTTTCGTTTGGTCTGATCTCGTTGATACTCGGCTTCGCGCTGCAAACGCCGATTACGAGTTTCATCGGCTGGATCTACATCCTCGTGCGCGAGCCTTATCGCGTTGGTGATCGGATCAAGATCGGCACGGCCACGGGCGACGTGATCGACGTCAACTATCTTGATACGACGCTCTGGGAATTCGGCGGTGACTTTCTTTCAACGGATCATCCGAGCGGCCGCATCATCAAGTTTCCGAATTCCACTGTGCTGAGCTCACCTGTGTACAACTACACGTGGCCGTTGTTTCCGTACATCTGGAATGAGATCAAGTTTCATGTTGCGTATAACTCCGACCTCGAGTTTATTGCGGCGACGATGAAGGAAGTCGCGGAGCAGGAAGTTGGGGAAGGGATGATGAAGCAGGTTGAAGTTTTTCGCGAGATCCTGGCACAAACACCGGTGAATCAACTCGAAGTGCAGGGGCGTCCGGTGGTCCTGTTTCGAGTTGGTGAAAACACCTGGATCGAGGCGATCGTGCGCTACCTGGTCCATCCGAAAGAAGCGGGCCGCGTGAAAACAAGACTCATCCAGGAACTCCTCCACCGTCTCAACGCCGAACCCGATCGCGTCCTCTTCCCACGCGACAGCGCCCGCTAATCGGCGCCGACCCAGCAATAAATCACCTTCGCGTCACAGGATATACTTAGCTCATGAATTGGCAGGAAAACATAATCACGAGCGGTGTCAAAATTGGGAACCTCTTGAACGAGACACGGACCATAGCAGTGCTTGGTATCAAAACTGAAGCTCAAGCAGGCCAACCGTCGTTCTACGTGCCACGTTATCTTCAGAACGCGGGCTTTGAGATTATTCCAGTGCCTGTTTACTACCCGCAAGTAACGCGAATACTCGGGCAACAGGTCTATCGCCGGCTCGTCGACATTCCAATCGATGTCGATCTCGTGAACGTCTTTCGCCGATCACAAGACGTCCCACGGCACGTTGAAGATATTTTGGCAAAGATGCCGAAAGCAGTGTGGCTGCAATCCGGAATTCGCAACGATGCCGTGGCCGAAACACTTGCGACGGCCGGCATTAAAGTCGTTCAGGATCGCTGCCTAATGGTGGATCATCGCGGGTTGGCCCGAAGGTAGTTGCGCTTCTTGTCGCTGAAGGAACCTTTTTACTGATCGTGTGTCTAAGTCTGCAACTTCCGGATGGAGGGATGCAGATGAGTGAAAACAAAGGCGCCGTTCCTGTCCCGAATATCAACGTAACTCCGCTGATCGATGTGCTGCTGGTTCTGCTTATCATCTTCATGGTCGCGGCGCCTCTAAAACCGCATCGCTTCCTTACAAAAGCGCCGGCGGTACCACACAACAACCCGGAGATCCGTCCTCACATTCACACTCTCGTAGTGACGATCGACTTCGATCGAACCTTAAAACTCAATAACGTGTCCGACATGGGAACTGTCGATGATCTTGCACCGCTCAACGCAAAGCTTAGGTCTATTTTTGAGGAACGAACTCGGCTGCGTGCATATCGATCGGATATGCTCGCGCGATTGGATGTTCCAGAGCAGCAACGAATTGAGAAGACGGTTTTCATCAAAGCCCCACGCAGCCTTCCGTACGGCGAAGTAATGAGAGTGTTAGACGGGTTGAAGGCAACCGGCGCTGAGCCGATTGGTCTACAACTCGACGATCTCCATTAGGAGAGAAATTCTTACTCTTTAGCGTCTGACCTTGTGTCTATCGCC
>DAIOGT010000206.1:0-8259 GCA_036745095.1 Pyrinomonadaceae bacterium | reverse complement strand
ACGGTTCGCGTCGCGTAACGTCCATATCTGAAATCACCGGCATGGAAGGCGAGACGATCACCATGCAGGAGATCTTCCAGTACGAACGAACCGGCGTCGATTCGCAGGGCCAGGTGCTCGGACGCTTCCGCCCGACCGGAATTCGCCCGCGGTTCGCCGAACGGTTAAAAGCCTGCGGTTTGCAGTTGCCGCGCGTCTTCTTCGAGGAGATGTAATCGATGATCATATCGTTTCTCGTATTCGTGTTCGCGTTGTTTCTGGTGCTGGGCGCCTACCTTCTTGCTACAAACAGCACCGACAAGAAGCGTGCGCGTTTGCAGCAGAGACTTTCCGAAGCGCTGCTGCATTCTGCTAACACAGAAGACGTCGATGTAGTGCTCGCTCGCAACGAGATGATGAGCGAGATCCCCTGGGTCAACCGCACGTTGATCAACATCCAGGCGGCGTTGCAGTTAAAACGCATGTTGGACCAGGCGGACTTGCACATCACACCTTCGCGCCTGCTGATGTTCTCTTTTATGTCCGGCATGCTCGGCGCGTTGGCGGCCTCAGTTGTCACTGTCTTCATCGTCTTGATGGTTTTGGCCGGACTCGCGTGCGCTTCAATCCCGCTGTTGCACGTTTGGTGGAAACGAAAGAAGCGTTTCAACGCATTTCTCGAACATCTTCCGGATGCCCTCGATTTGATCAGCCGTGCGCTCAGCGCGGGCCATGCTTTTTCCGAAGCGTTGCACATGGTCTCGATGGAAATGCCCGAGCCGATTGCGACTGAGTTTCGCAAAGCTTATGAAGAACAGAACCTCGGTCTTTCAGTAAAACTCGCGCTCGAAAATCTGACGCACAGAATTCCGTTACTCGATCTAAAACTGTGTGTAACGGCGATCCTGATCCAACGTGAGACTGGCGGTAACCTCGCAGAGATTCTTGAGAAAGTTGCCTACACGATTCGCGAGCGCTTCCGCATCATGGGCGATTTGAAGACTTTAACGACGAGCTCGCGCATGTCGGCGTGGCTGCTCTGTGCGTTGCCGATATTCGTGGCGTTAGCCGTCACGGTAATGAATCCGGAATACATGAGTGTGCTCTGGAAAGATCCGCGCGGTCATTACCTGATCGCCGCGGCGATGACGATGCAAGTCACCGGTATGCTCATTGTAAGAAAGATTTTGAAGATCAAAATATAGCTACGGACCACGCTGATGCTAATCATAATCGCCATTTCCATTTTCGTTTGCGTTTCGCTCGGAATGCTGGGTGTTTATTGGCTGCTCTACAAGCCGCAGAGCGCTGCGACCGAACGGCTGCGCCGGCTTGGTGGAAGTGACGGCGTGGCAATTCCGAATCCGCAAGGGGCCGTCCTTTCCGACGATAGTCCAGCGACGGATCTGGCACAGCGCCTGGCAAACCCGCTGAACAAAATCCTGCCTCCTTCAGCATCAGAAGCGCGAAAGACACAAAAGCTTTTGATGCAGGCGGGCTATCGCTCGAATGAAGCCCCGATCATCTATCGCGGCATTCACGTGATTTCGATGGTTGGTCTGCCCGCTCTCTCGGCGGTTGTCAATACGTATTTTGCCAACGCATTTTCCACAGTTGTTATCGGCATGATGATCGCGTTCGTCATGGGGTTCTTCCTGCCGCCGTTCTTTTTGAAGAGGACGATTAAAAATCGTCAGAGAGATCTGCGCTGGGGACTCGCCGATGCGCTCGACTTGATGGTGGTCTCGGTCGAAGCAGGCCTTGGTTTGAATGCCGCGATGATGAAAGTCGCCTCTGAGCTGAAAGATGTTCACATGGCGGTCGCCGCGGAATTCGAGCTCGCGAACCTTGAAATTCGAGTAGGCCGCGACCGTGATGAAGCGTTGCGCAACCTCGCAGAGCGAACCGGTGTAGACGATCTTCGCAGTCTCGTCGCGATGCTCATTCAGACAGACAAGTTTGGTACTTCGATCGCTAAGGGCCTGCGCGTGTTTTCGGATTCACTGCGCACGAAGCGACGCCAGCGCGCCGAGCAGGAAGCGCAAAAAGCTGCTGTCAAGCTGCTGTTTCCGCTCGCGTGTTTTCTTTTTCCGACACTTTTTATCGCAATCCTTGGCCCGGCTGCCCTTAACCTCATGGACGTTCTCGGAACGATGTAGAGGAGTGGACCAATGAACAAACGTAGAATCATTGCTGTGCTAATCGCTTTTGTTTTGACCATCGCGGCGACTGCGATGTGGAGTGCTTCCACGATCCAACGCGAGGGTGATCCGGACGCGATCGTGCTCGAAGATTCAGGTGCTGAAGCAGGTAATGCTGATCAGCCGAAGAAGAAGGGCGGCAACAAAGTAGTTAAGGTGCTTGCAGCGCCGTTCAAGGCTTTTGGCAAACTGTTCGGTCGCGGTGACGATACCAACAAGATTCATCGCATGACGGAAAAAGACGCCGAGCGTTTTGAGACAGTGGGCGTCACCCGAATTGAAGACGCGCGCAATCCGTCAGTCAAACGCGACACTTCGAATGCATCTGCGAAAGAGCATTTGGAAAACGGTCGTGAATACCTGTTGGAAGGTCGTTATAACGAAGCGATTGGTGAGCTTTCGCTCGCCGCTTCAATCGATCCAAAGCTGACCGAAGCTCACAATCTTTTAGGCGTCGCCTTCGACAAAAAAGGTTTTGGAGATCGCGCGCGCCAGTCGTTTGAGCGCGCTGTCAAGATGGACGAGGACGCTGACACACTCAACAATCTCGGTTTCTCGTTGTACCAGAACGGCAACTACCGAGCTGCTGTTGACCGTCTGAAGCGTGCTGCGAAGCTCGCGCCGGGCGACGAGCGCATTCTGAACAACCTCGGCCTGGCGTATTGCCGCCTCGGCAAGATCGATGAGGCTTACAAGGCCTTCGCCCGCGCCACTGGTCCATTAAACGGCAATCTCAATACTGCGAAGATGCTCGAACGTTTCGGTCGTGAAGACGACGCGATTCGTTACTACGAATCAGCCCGTCAGATCGATCCGATGAATACGCTCGCGTTGCGACGTCTCGCGGATCTCTACCAGCGCGTAGGCCGAGCGACGGAATCGGAATCTGCTCGCGTCGCGCTCGCACTCGCGCAGAATAACGGCACTAACAACACGGGTAAATAGGTCCCTTTACTAAGAGAGAGAAACTCACATGTCGCATACCGCCATCCTGACGCGCGCCGAAATCGAGAGCATGGGACCACCGATCCCTGAGGAAATCGCCGACACCGGCATCTCCGAACAGTTTCTTTGCGATCTCGCTTTGAAGCACGTCGCCATGCTGCCCGAGCCGACGACCACCGCCGTCTCCGAGCGAATCAATCTTCCACGCACGCTGACCGAGGATCTGCTTCAGAACTTGTATCGCGAGAAGCTGATCGAAGTGAAAATGCAGTCGGCGATTGGTTCAACGCGTTACGCGATGCTGGATCACGGTTGGGATCGTTTGACGCGCCTGTTGTCGATTTCCGGGTATGTTGGACCAGCACCGGTATCGCTGCGTGACTACACGCACATGATGAAACTCCAATCGATCCCGTCCAACACGGCGTCGATCGATACTGTGCGACAGGCGTTTCACGATCTGGTTCTTCCGGAGTCGCTGTTGCAGACGTTGGGCTGCGTCATCAACTCACGGCGCTCGCTGTTTCTGACGGGCTTACCAGGCACGGGAAAAACCGCTGTCGCAGAGCGCATCAACAATGCACTCGATGGTGGTATCTGGATTCCGTACGCAGTCGAAATCGACGGCCAGATCATTCGCGTGTTTGATTCACACTGTCACGAACCGTTCGCTGCCGATGAGACCCCGACGGATTTCGATCATCGTTGGACGTTGATTCATCGTCCACTCGTAGTCGTTGGTGGTGAGTTGACGCTCGAGAACGCCGACCTGACGTGGAGCGAAGCTGCCAAGTTTTACGAAGCGCCGTTCCAGATGAAATCAAACGGCGGCACTCTCGTAATCGACGACTTCGGCCGGCAGCGAGTGGCGCCACAGGATCTTCTGAACCGTTGGATCGTGCCGCTTGAACGACGCGTCGATTATCTCGCCCTGCACACGGGGAAGAAGATTGAAGTTCCGTTTGAGCAGCTCGTCGTGTTCTCGACGAACCTCGAGGAGAAGGACCTGGCCGACCAGGCGTTTCTACGACGCATGGGCTATCGCGCGCGTGTCGAGCCGCCAACTGCCGGAGCGTACACGTCAATCTTCAATTACCAGGCGAGCAAGCGAGGGATCACAGTCGACAAGTCGGTGCTGGACCACATTCTGAATAAATATCGTGTGGAGCGCCGGCAGATGAAGGGCTGCGAGCCGCGCGACATACTCGACCGCGCCACGGACATCTGTTTGTTCGAGAAGCAGGGACTGAAGTTGACGCCACACATCGTCGATATCGCGTGGCGAAATTATTTCGGTACTTCGCACTCGTTCGCGCAACAGGAACAGCAGGCAACAACCAGTCAATCACTGCCGATGGATCCGTTGGAGCTATAAACGCATGTTTCGAGCGACAAAACTTCTCGTGGTAGGTCTGCTCGTCGTCGTTTGTGCTGGTCCCGCATTTGCACAGACCGAGCAGGTTCGCTTGAAGCTTTCCGACGGGTCATACCTGACGGTCGATGACGCATGGGAATCGCCGCAGGGCGTTTGGTACCGTCAGCGCGGACTTAGCCACCTGCTTGCGAAAGACAGAGTCAAAAAAATCGAGCGCAGCACACCCGCATCCGCGGCAGTTCCGTCGCCGTCACCAGTAGCAAGCAGCAACGAAGATGATCACTTCGAAGTGCCGGAGATGGTAGCGAAAGCGCCGGTGACTAATGGCGTCTTCGATCAGCCTGCGTGGATTTATTTAAAGGGCGGAGCGCGTGTCGAAGCTGACAGCGCGACGCAATCGCCTGCGGGAGTTTGGTATAAGCGCGGCGCGATGTCGATCTTCATCGATGCGGCGCGCGTGGATCGAGTCGAAATCGAGGATCCGGCCACAGTAGCGCAGGCAACGACAAAGAAAGAACGTGGCTGGAGCACGGGGCGGCCTGGTCTGGATAGCCTGATCCGTCAGAACGGTTACAAGTATGGAGTCGATCCGTACCTGATTTTTCTTGTGATGGAACAGGAGTCGCACTTCAACACGTACGCGGTCTCCCCGAAAGGCGCGCGTGGCCTGATGCAGTTGATGCCGGGAACTGGAGCGCGTTTTGGTGTGCGACGCCCGCACGATCCGGCACAGAATATTTCCGGTGGCACACGATACCTGCGAGAGCTGTTGAATCGTTTCAACAATCGCGTGGATCTCGTGCTGGCGAGTTACAACGCGGGCGAGGGAGCGGTGGCGAAGTATGGCAACCGGGTACCGCCGTATCGCGAGACGCGCAACTACGTTAAGAAGATCGGATATCGCTACAAGCGCACGATCGCGCGAACCAAAAAACCCGTTTAGGCTTCAACCTTAGTTTGCGGCAAGCCAGAGGTTGAACTCTGAACTACTGTGAGCGTTCATGAATCGAATACTCATTGCAACGGGCATGTGCCTCGCGTTTTTTGTGGTTGGCGCTTCAGGCCAGCAGTCTGACGGTCCACTCACTAACGCCTCAGTCGTGCGCCTCGTCAAAGCAGGCTTCAAAGAAAAAACGATCATCACGATCATCAACAACCGTCCGAGCGACTTTAAGCTCGACACGGATCGGCTCATCGAGCTGAAGCGCAACGGCGTTAATGAGAACATTATTCTCGCAATGCTGTCGTCGCACATGGGGACTGTCTTTGTTGACGAGGATGAGTGGACCACTGAGTCACTATTTAAAGATTTAAAGAAGCCGAACTCTAACGAGCCGAAAGAACAGACCGGAGATAGCATCTTCGGCTCCGGTTCGAGCTCGCAGTCGTCCACACGTTCGCGCGGCGGCCTTGGTGGGAATCACAGTGAAGGGAACCTGAGTGGCTCGGCGACTGTGCGCATCATCAAGCCGCCTACGGAAGCCGGCCAGAGTGCAGCGCCAAAGCTGGAGAAGGCGCCGACGCTGACAAACGAAGGCGTGATTCGTTTGATTGAGGCTGGGTTTTCCGAAGGCACGATTATTAAGCGCATTGAACAGTCGCCGGTAGATTTCGATATGTCGCCCGCGAAGGTGACTGAATTGCAGAAGCGCCGGGTTTCAGAGGCAATCATCGTCGCCATGAACGCCGCGATGGGCGATAAGTAGCTCCTGCCGCGGAAAAAAGCTAAAGCTTGAACTCTGAACTGGGGTGCTATGAACAGGGCGCTCTGAACTGACGCTTGGGTTCGCCGTTTACAGTTCAACAGTTCAACCTTTAGAAAATAATTCGGCTGGCCAAAATGTTACAGCCACGGCCGATTTTAGGCCGCGTGTAGCAAGGCGACACAGTCCGCGCCGGACCTCATTGCGTCCTACTAATGCATAAATCCTTGTAATAGTTGAAGTTAACTAGTCTTAGCCATCGTCGGCACGCTCATTGCCCACAGTTTCGGAGCTTTGGTCTGCCTTTGCCTGCCAGGGCTCCCGATAAAATTTGAAACGGACGGAGAGACGATGCGACCTATCAAGCACGCAGAGAAAGGGTTGACCCTGATCGCGGGAGGCCTTTTCAACGCAATTCAGGCGGTAAATAAGTACAAGCCGAATCCTTCTTTTACTCCAAAATGGTCAGACAAACCCCTTTTGAAATCCTGGCAGAAAAGTAAGCCAACGCTGGGCTGGCCACGCACTACTGATTCCCTCTGTCCAAACTGCGTCATCGAAGCGCGTGAAGAGATCATCAGCGGCAAGAAAGACGTCAGCGTTCTCATCAATGAAAAAGTCGGTGAAATCAAAGCACAGATCATCGAGCGCGACGGCGAAATCTGGATGATCAAGGATTGCCCGATTCACGGCCACTTCGAAGACATGATGGCGATCGATTCGAAGTTTTTGAAACACATCGAAGCGATGTTTCCCGGCCGCGACATCGATGCGCACAACGACGAGAAACTCCACAATCACGGTTCCAGCACGGTTAAGTTTGGCCGCGGCGCAGTGTTGACTGTCGACCTTACGAACCGTTGCAACATGATGTGTGACCCATGCTTCATGGACGCCAACCAGGTTGGCTTCGTTCATGAATTGAGCATGGAAGAGATCAAGGAGATCCTCGACAACGCGATCACCATCAAGCCACGTCGCCAGATGTCGGTCCAGTTCTCAGGCGGTGAGCCGTCGATCTCTCCGCACTTCATCGAAGCCATCAAATACTCGCGCAAAGTCGGTTACAACAGCGTGCAGGCAGCAACGAACGGAATCGAGTTTGCCAAGAGCAAAGAGTTCTGCCGGCAGGCCGCTGAAGCCGGTCTGCGTTATGTCTACCTGCAATTTGACGGTATCGGCAACGATGCGAATAGCCATCGCCAGGTGGGCAATCTCTTTGACGTAAAAATGCGCGCCATCAACAACCTGCACGAAGCCGGTGTTGAGATCGTTCTGGTTACGACGCTCGTAAACGGCATCAATAACGATCAGGTCGGATCGATTATTCGTTTTGCGCTCGACAATCCGAAGAAGATCGCGTTCCTCTCGTTCCAACCGGTTTCATTCACCGGACGCGACGAAGAAATCACCGAGCAGCGGCGTTTGCAACAACGTTACACGCTCTCGCACCTCGCGCACGATGTGAAAAACCAGGTCGGTATCACTGAGCCGACCCGCGATTGGTTCCCGCTTTCTTTAATGGGCGCCTTCGCCGACTTCGCCGATCTCGTACACGGTCCGAACGCAGAATGGGGACAGGTCTCCTGCGGTTGTCACCCGAACTGCGGTGTCGGAACGGCAGTGATGATCGACAAGGAAAACAAAGAGATGCGCCCGGTGCCGGAGTTTCTGAACATTCCGGGTCTCGTCAAAGACATGCAGAAGATCACGGACGCGGCGCGCGGCAAGTGGATGTCGAACGTCATGATGGGTCTCACGCTTTTGAAGCACTACAATCCGTACAAGTCGCCATCGCAGTTCACGCTTTACGAGCTCTTTAAGAAGTTTGACAAATCGTTTGGTCTGACTGGTAAGGACTACGGGAAAGTGGGCGGCGACCGCAGCGTAGATGACATCGAGAAGCGCCGTTCGGATCGTTGGAACTTTCTGTTTATCGCAGGTATGTGGTTCCAGGATCTCTTTAACTACGATTTCCGCCGCACTGAAATGTGCATCATCCCGTACGGCACGCAGGAAGGCGAAATCTCCTTCTGCGCTTACAACACGGGAATCG
>DAIOGT010000205.1:0-8260 GCA_036745095.1 Pyrinomonadaceae bacterium | reverse complement strand
AGCACAACGTCAGATGCCGATTTGCGCCTCTTAGTTTACGCCATGAGATTTCCCAGCGTAGTACAAAGCTTTCGAGCCCGGCTGCTTTTGCTGCTGGCGTTGATGCTCGGACTTACCCTCGGCATCCAGTACTACTTCAACCTGCGCCAGGTGCGCGCTAATGCCCGCATGATCATCGAGCAGGAACAGGCGATCATGACCGGCATCGCCCTCGGCATCCAAAGCCTGCAAAGCGAGCAATACCTCGACGAGATCATCGGCAGCCTGCGCGAACCCCTTTTGAACGACAAAAATGTTCGCGTCAAAAACATTCTCGTCGTCGATGACGATGGGAACGTCATGGACAGCGTCATTCCCGAGTTCAATCCGCGCGAGCGCGAAGACAACACCACGCGGTATTTGCAATTCAAGGATATTCAACTTCTCCCACTACGAAGCGCGGTCCAGTTTACAAACGCGCACGAACAGCTTCCCTCCTGGATTCCACCGTCGACGAATGTCGATTTCGGTGAAGCAGGCGCTTTTTACTTCCCCGTACAGACTGACAAAGGACGCCGCTTCATCATCGTCGTGCTCGACTCAGCTCACACGCTTACGAACGTTTTGGAACGACAGTCGTCGCGCTCTGCGCTTTACACGCTCGGCGTTTTGTTTGTGACGACACTCGTGACCGGTTTCTTCGTCTGGCGCTTCACTCGCCCTGTTAAAGAGCTCTCAATCGCCGCGCGAAAAGTTGCGGGCGGTAACTTCGATGTTCAAGTGCCGACCGAGCGCCTCGACGAAATGGGCACACTCGCGGCTGCATTCAACGAGATGACGGCCAAACTGGGACGCGCGCGCGAGTTGGAAATGCAACTGCACCAGGCTGAGAAAGGCGCGGTCGTGGGCCGGCTTGCCGCCGCAATCGCACATGAGATTCGCAATCCGCTCAACTACATCAATCTCACGCTCGATCACCTGCGCTCGTCATTCGCTCCCAGTGATCAAAGCAAACGAGAAACGTTTGTACGGCTTACGGATCAATTGAAGACTGAAGTCGCGCGCATCAATCGTCACATCACCGACTTTCTGAAGTATTCACGCCCGTCGAAACTCGAGCTACAAAGTGTCGACGTTCGTGCTGAAGCTGAAGATGCGTTGCGTCTCGTCGAAGGCAGGGCTGAAGAATGCGGGATTGAAACGACGATTGTTCAGGATGGCGCGCTTCCGCCGGTGATAGCGGATCGCGAGTCGCTCCGATCGGTCTTTACGAACCTCGTTATCAACGCTGTCGAAGCGATCGACGGGGCGGGCGGCAGCGTCTCTATCAGACTTTCGAACGTAGAAGCAAACTCTGTTAAGGTTGAAATCACAGACAGTGGCTGCGGCATCGCCGCGGACGACATTTCGAAAGTCTTCGAACCGTATTTTTCGACGAAGGAAACGGGCACGGGTTTGGGACTCGCGATTGTGAAAAAAGCGATCGACGATCATGGCGGCACCATCAGCGTCGCATCTAAGGAAGGCAGCGGTACCACGTTTACAATAACTCTACCGGCTAGTGAGAACAGACATGCCACGAAAGAATATTCTGGTAGTTGACGACGAGAAATCTCAAAGAGAGATTCTCGAGATGATATTGAGTGAAGAAGGCTACGACGTTACGACAGCAGCCTCCGGCGAA
Source organism: Pyrinomonadaceae bacterium (assembly GCA_036745095.1). Lineage (GTDB taxonomy): Bacteria > Acidobacteriota > Blastocatellia > Pyrinomonadales > Pyrinomonadaceae > PSRF01. The sequence continues at coordinate 6,597 of DAIOGT010000205.1, read as the reverse complement.
GCGGCGCTGAAGTTTGCCAAAGATCGCAGGTTCGATCTCGCTTTGACCGATCTGAAGATGACGGGCATGGACGGCATCGAGTTGCTGCAACACCTGCTTGCTTACGATTCTTCGATCATCGTGATCCTGCTCACCGCGCACGGCTCGATCGAGTCGGCTAAAGAAGCGCTACGGCGTGGCGCGTTTGACTATCTCGAAAAACCGTACGACAAAGCCGCGCTGCTGGAGACAATCAATCGGGCGCTCGATCGTCTCGATGCAATCGACAGCGAGATCATCTCGGCGTCGCCGAAGATGGATACAGTAAAGAAAATGGTCTTGAAAGTGGCGCGATCAAACTCGACAGTGCTTGTGCGTGGCGAGTCAGGCACCGGCAAGGAGTTGATCGCGAGGGCGGTTCATAATCAGTCACCGCGTTCGGCCGAAATGTTTCAGGCCGTCAACTGCGCTGCCATCAACGAGAACCTGCTTGAATCGGAGCTGTTCGGCCACGAGAAGGGATCGTTTACAGGTGCGCACGCCGAGAAAAAAGGACTCTTCGAGATCGCGGATCGCGGGACCTTGTTCCTCGATGAGATCGGCGAACTCGACGTCGGCATGCAGGCGAAGCTCTTGCGCGCGCTCCAGGAGCGAAAGATCCGGCGTGTTGGTGGCACACACGAGATCAGCATCGACGTGCGCGTCATCGCAGCCACGAACCGCGACCTGCGCGCGATGGTGGCTGATGGTCGCTTCCGCGATGACCTCTATTACCGCATCAACGTGTTGTCGATCGACGTGCCACCGCTTCGCGAGCGCCGCGAAGACATTCCGGTTTTGATCGAATACTTTCTGAAGAAGCACACGAAGAATGCCTCGCGGCTTGTGACTGGTCTAACTCCCGAGACGAGGAAGTTGATGAACGAATACAGTTGGCCCGGAAATGTGAGGCAGTTGGAGTCGGCAATTGAGCGCGCGATACTGCTGAGTGAAGGCGATCTGATTACTGTGGAAGACTTGCCGACAGAGGTGCGTCAGGAAGTTGGACCAGCATCGGACGGCACCTTCAAGCTTCCGGCTGAGGGCATCAATTTTGAAGACGTCGAGCGCAATCTCATCACGCAGGCGATGGATAAGACGGACTACAACATCACCAAGGCCGCAAAACTCCTCGGCCTCACCTTCCGGACGCTGCAATATCGTTTGGAAAAGTTTGGCATCAAGAAGCCTGACGGCGGCGACGGCGACGAAGAAGAGTAGCCACAAAAAGCACAAAAATCACGAAGGCAGGGTGCTGGGCATCGAGTGACTACTCAAGGGATCCCACCTCTCTCGACTGTGGAAACTCACGTTGGCCTGGGCTAGAGGGCGTGCAAGTGTTGGGAGTATCTGACGTTCAAACGTTGTAATCCCAAGACTGCATGGAGGCCAATCATGAAATCTCCGATTTTTTTCTTGCTTGCTCTGTTGAGTTTCTCAATTTCGTGTTCCACACAGCGTCAGGACAGCTGGAACCTGGGTGCACAAAAGACGGGATCGGCAAGGGTCGCGAGCCAGCCAGACGCGGAAGTTGCCGCGGCCCAAAACTTCGGTGTACAGGAAAAAACAGTCTCGCTCACTGATGTCGATAATGCCCGCTCGACTGCGGATGCTGCCGACCGCAAGATCATCCGCAACGCCGACATCACAATTGAAGTGTCTTCCACTACTGACGCGCAACACCGCGTGACTTCAATCGCAGAGGCACACGGCGGTTTTGTCGTCACGTCCGAAGCAAAACAACGCGAAAGCAACGATCCAGCGCAACGAACGCTCGACATCAAACTCGTGGTCCGAATTCCCTCAAATCAATTCGGCGTCGCGTTTGACGAGATCAAGCGACTGGCCGGTAACACCCCCGAAGAACAAGTAAAAAGCCAGGACGTCACTGAAGACTTCATCGATCTTGAAGCCCGAATCAAGACTCAAAAGGCCCTCGAGATTCAATTTCTGGAGATTATGCGACAGGCAACAAAGATCGCCGACGCGCTCGAAGTGCAGCGACAGATTGCCGACGTTCGAACAGAGATCGAGCAGCTGGAAGGGCGCAAACGCTTTTTGGAAAACCGGTCGAGTCTCTCGACAATCAATGTAAATATTCGAGCTACAAAACCCGTGATAGCCGTTACCCAATCCGGCTTCAGGCATAGTTTGCGCGAAGCGGTATCCGACAGCGTCGGTATGGCTTCTGATATGGTGTTGTTCTTTGCGCGTTTTGTGATCATGATGGTGCCGGTCGTTCTGTTTGTGTTATTGCCTGCAGGGCTGGCGGTCCGTTATCTGGTGCGGCGGGCGAAGAGGATGCGTCTGGCGCAGGCGTTGGCAGCGCCCGCTGCGGAGTGATTTACTAGGGTGATGAAAACACGTGTTCTGCTGCTGGGTTTGTGTTGTTTGTTGGCCGCTTGCGCGAAGGCTCCGACGAACACAGCCGATGACGATGCGCCGCGGATCAATTCGGTTGACGTTGTGAAAGCAATGCCGCGGGAGGCAACGATCGCGGCCGGCGAGTCGGGCGACTTGCTCGTGCGGTTGCAGATCGCGGATGGCTATCACGTCAACGCGAATCCACCGAGCCTGCCGTACCTGAAGGCCACAGAAATCGAACTGACGCCTGCAGACGGCATCTCCGTCGAGTTTATTAGGTATCCCGATCCGCTCATCCGCAAGTTTTCCTTTTCGGAAACGCCACTGAAAGTCTACGAAGGGGAAACAGATGTGAACGTCCGGCTCAAGGCTGACAAGAGCGCGAGCCCGGGCAAACACAACCTTTCGGCGAAATTGCGCGTCCAGGCATGTGACGACAGGCTTTGTTACGCGCCCGGCGCACTCGATGTGACCGTGCCGGTGAATGTGAAGTGAAGACGTTATGGATGATTCTTGCCGGCGCGGGCGGCGTGATCGCTCTGGTGCTTGTGTTTCGCGGAGACTACGACAAAGCATTTGTGGCAGCGGCGGCGGGAGCGGTGTGCTGGATTCTCCATTATCGAACCCAGCTGCGTGAGTCGCTGGCCGGCCAGGATGAAGAGAACCGAGAGGATGAGGATGAGGAACTACGTTCTTAGCATTGCGATTTTATTTTTTGCACTTTTTTTCACGGGCGCGATGGCCCAGGCGTCAGACCAGTCAGACGTCCGCGCCACGGTCCAGAGCGTCTTCGATCAACTCAAGGCGCACAACTACGACAACCTCTACGATCTATTGCCCGGCTCCGCTCGTAGTCGCATGTCGCGCGAGCGCTTTGTGAGCTCACTTCAGCGCGCTCAAGACTTCTATCAACTCGATCGGATGGACATCGGCGCGACGAAAATCATGGGCAACCTTGCGGTGGTCGATACAGTCCTCTACGGACGAGTCGTCAATCCGATCCAGGCTGAAGGAAAGATCGTGGTCCAGCAATACCTGTTGCGGGAAGATGGTAAATGGCGCGTGGCGACCGGCGATCAATCAACCGTAAAAAAGTTTCTGGCAGCAAATCCGGGGTTTAGTAAGGGATTCAGAATTCAGCAGCCGCGGGTCTTTGTAAAGCAGAACGATAAATGGATCGAATTCAATCCGAATCGTAAGCGCTAGGATAGGAAAAATTCGTCGAACGACATTTGCGCATCGTCAACGCGCTCGTTGTATTCGCCGTGACGAATACGATAGCGAGGCACGTCGAGAGCTTCGCGAACGGCGTCGAGATGGAAGCGGATGATGCGCGGCGTGAGTCTAACTGATGGAATGCGGCGCTTGGCCGCGAGCCGGCGCACGGTCGATTCACTGACCTGCAGGAATGCGGCGAGTTGTTTAGCTGTCAGGAACTCTTCACGCTCTTCTGTACTCATCGAGACTTTGGGGGCAGGTTCAGCGCCACACGATAAACAGCGGCGCCATCGATCTCAACATCCTTTGTCACCGGCTCTGCGCCATCGGGCTTAACACTCACACGATACTTCCCCGCCTCGGGGGATAACCGAAACTTAAACGAACCAGTCTCGGTCGTGACTCGCCCGTCGATCTTCCTCGTCGTCCCGTCTTCGAGGATCCGCAACAAATCGACTTTTGCATTTGCCACGCTTCGACCGTCGGCATTGAACACGCTGCCACTGAGAAACGCGATGGAACCCTCGTCGATGGTCAATATCAAACGGTCACCGAGCGAGCGCGTCTTCCCGGCTCTAACCTCGACGTCCTCGATCGAACCGATGCTCAGCCCGGGTTTGCGAAACGTCAGCCCGTAAATTCCCGGCGTCAACTTTGAAACGAGAAAATCTCCGTCTTTAGTGGTAGTGGAGCGCGTGATCTCGGTTTCGCCGCGTCGCACGACGACGACAACACCGGCGGGTGTCCCAGTTTCCACGCGAACTTTTCCTTTAATCGCGCCCAGTGTCTTGTTCTGAGCAATTGAAACGGTCGCGCCGGCGAGAATCATTGCGACTACGAACAGAGTTTTCTTGAACTTCATGAACACTCCTTTACGTACTATCCGAGACATACGGGACTAAGACGCTCGGGATGATATCACCGTTTGCTTCCGCAGGTCGCGCCCGTATAATCCTGAGCGACCTCCCCAAGAAAGAGCATTAATGCCAAGAAATCCGGCGGCTTTTATAGCGCGAATATCCGTTCCTCTGCTTCTGCTTCTCGCACTCGCCGCGCCCGGTGTGCCTCAAAACCAGGACGCTGGAAACCAAACTCAACGCCCGCGCAAAGTTTTTCCCAAAGAGCAGGAAGCTGAGGACGTGTTGCGTATCGACACCGATCTCGTGTCAGTTGACGTCACGGCAATCGATGCTGAGGGTCGCCCAGTTCGCAACTTGCGGCAGGAAGACTTCAAGCTCTATTCGGACGGTCTCGAGCAACAGATTTCGTTTTTTCAAATCGAGAAAAGGCAGGGCGAAGCGCGACCGCTCGCAATCGTTTTTGCGTTGGACGTTTCGGGCAGCATGACGAGCGACGAGATGATCCGTCTTCGCAACGCACTCCAGTCGTTTTCGAATCAGCTCGCAAGTCACCCGGTTGCGTATTCAGTGATCACTTTTGGCATGCGCGTCAAGACGGTCCAGAAATTCACTTCGGATCCATCGAAACTCGACGAAGCGCTCGAACGAATCGCACGTGATGCACCCAGCGGTTTATCGACACACACTTATGACGCAGTTGACGATGCGATCCGGATGCTCGTGCGCAGTGCGCCGCGTACGCGCGAGAAGCGTTTGATGAAACGCGCGGTGCTGGTCGTGACAGACGGTTTTCCCGTAGGCGACACAGTGGCGCCAAAAACCGTGATCGAACGGGCCAACGCAGCGGATGTAAGCGTATTTGTCGTTACCCTTCCCTCGTATTCGCGGGTGATGGCATCGTCAGCGCAAACGCCATTGCCAACTCCACTCGACGTCAGCGGATTAGCGGAGTTGACCGGTGGTCGAAATGTTTACGCGAATGAAAAAGACTACTCTCCGCTGTTTCGTGCGCTCGCGGAGGAAGTCAGTTCCGCATACGTGCTGGCCTTTTATCCACCTGAGGAAAAGAGACGTGACGGGCAGGTACACACGATCAGAGTAGAGGGACCGCGTGGTTTAACTCTGAGACAAAGCCGCTCTGAGTATCGAGCAGCCGGCAAGTAACGACGGAGCACACAACAGGGGCAGGCAAAAACTCTGTTTCGCCGCTCCTGCTCTCTGCCCCTGCTGTCTGTTTTCAGTATTCGTCTTCGTCCTCGTCCTCGTCGTAACTCTCTTCTTCTACGATATCCAATTCAACAGGATCGAGTCCCACAACCTCGAGTTCTGTCCCACATTCTTCACAAGCCACTATTTCGCCCTTGTCCGTGTCCAAATCCACATGGACATCAGCATCGCATTCCGGGCAAGTTCCGGTCGGCACAGTTTCATCCTCCCACGCATTGAGTGAAGGCAGGGATCCCCCGTGGTCGGGAGAGCACCACTACCTTGTAAGCAACCAAATCAATCTACCCGCGAGCGCTGGAATTTGCAACAGTCTTTTTCCGACTTTATTGGCCCACGCCTCATTACATTTTTATGCCGAAAGTATTTCACTCCAAAAGGTTTTTCAGCGCATCCGTGATGGGTTGCGTGAGGGCTTCATTGTTTGGTCCGAGTGTGGATTCCCACACCCTCCCGAACCGTACGAAACGAACCCACATGCAGGGTTAACCTGACCGCACACTGATACCAAACGCGTATACCAGCAACATCACAGCAGCAATAATGCGGTCCATGTTTGGACTCGCTAAAAAACCAAACCCCGGGCTGGTCCTCCTACTTTTGCTACCAGCCTTCCTCATCCTTTCCTACTTTTCACTCGCACGCTCCACCGGTGCGCCGGCGCCTGCAACACGACCGACTACGACACGATCCGGACCTGAGCTGAACGCGGACGTGGACCACGATGGACTACCTGACGTCGTCGAGTTGAGGACCTTTAACGAACGCGAGAATTTTCGTCGCTGGTTTACGTGGGTGGCGGAGATGCAGTTCTACAACCTCAGCGATCACTGGAACGCTGATAAGCGCTGGCGCCCGATTTCAACTAACCCAAACTTCCTGGGCTTCTATCGTCTAAAGATTCTTAACCAGC
>DAIOGT010000204.1:0-8361 GCA_036745095.1 Pyrinomonadaceae bacterium | reverse complement strand
TCCCGGTGGGCTTCACATTGAGAAGTTGGCGAAAATTGTCGCGTATTACCATCGCGCTAAATAAATCCTTTCAGCCGCCGCGCGAGACGTTCTCGGCCCGATTTACGCGCATTTATCACTTGTTGGCGCGTCAAACCGAGCAATTCAGCGATGCGCGAGTCCTCAATTGGCAGCTCGTTCCAGAGCGCGGCGAGGCGCTCGGCCGGCAGCTCGAGCGCCGCAGCAAGGTCGCGGATCGTGGCGATACCCGTTGCGGGAAACAGAGTGATACAGCCAAAGCCACTTGCATCTTTCAGGTTCAGCAACAACGCCGCGCGCTGGTTCAATGGAAGCTGCTTCAACTCTTCCCACAGTCGCTGCAAAAACATCCTCTTTTCAATCTGCCAAGCGGGATTGGGATTTGTTGTCGCGGGCTCGAATCCGCCGTCTTCATCACCAGCCAGCGACTCGAGCGGCTGATCGCTGATTCCCTGAATCGCGGCGACACTACTCACGAGTTCATCGAACTCCACTGGACCGCCAGCGTAACTAAGAATGCTGGCGACTGATTCGGCGAGTTGCTGTGGCTTGTCGCTCTTGAACGTGCGAATGTGCGCGGGCAAGTTTCCAACGTCTGAGAGAGTGCGCGTGGCCGTTGGGGTTTTCTTCTGTTGTTGCCAGTCGGAAAAACCAGCAAGCGGCTTGCCGGCTGGGTCGTCCCAAAGCGCAAAGCCACGCTGGCGCGTCATCAAGTAATGCAGGCGATTCTTTAACGCGTGCCGTTCGGGAAACTGCCGGCGCATCCAGCGAGAACAGGTCCGGTGGGCAATAACTGCCGCCATCCCGCGCACGTCGGTGATGGGATGCGCGGCGCCCAGTTTGCGAAAGCGCTGCAACTGCGAGATGAGTTGCAACACGACGTCCTGTTGAATGTCGGCAGCCTCGGCGCGCTGTGTTCCCTGGTTCGAGTTGAGGCGGAGCTTGAAGCGGATCACGCCCTTGATCACGGGCTCGGCGTGGTCCGTGATCAGTTGTGAAAGAACTTCATCTGCGTGTTCGTCGCTGGTCGCGGTCAACAACGGTTCGAGCAGGGCATCGATCTTGACCGGCGACTCTTGCATATTGTTCAACGTTCGCGTGTGATGTAGCTTTCGGAATTCAGGAGTTGCAGGATATCACGTGATGGAACCGGTCATCGGTCTTGATTTTGGGACAACTAACAGCGCGATCGCGGTTGCCAGTGAGGGCGAACACGCGACCCTCGCGACTTTTGCCGCCGGTCCCGACACCATCACCAGCTTCCGCTCAATCCTCTACTTTCCCGCAAGGGAACGTTATTCACAGCAAAAGATTGAAACTCAGGCCGGTCCGGAAGCCATCGAGTCATACCTCGATGCCGACACCAAAGGCCGGCTGATCGTTTCAATCAAGTCGTACCTTGCGAGCCCTCTGTTTACATCAACCAGCATCAACGGTCGCAACTATACCCTCGAGGATCTCATCGCGATCATCCTCCGACGCTTGCGAACCGCAGCGATGGACCAATTTGGTACCCCCGCGTCTCAAGTCGTATTAGGCAGACCAGTCCGCTTTTCGGGAGCTGAGAATGAAGCAGACGAGCAACTGGCTTTGCAGCGCTTGAAAAAGGCGGCAGAGTTGGCTGGCTTTCAGCAGATCTCCTTTGAGCTGGAGCCGGTCGCTGCCGCTTACCAGTATGAAACCCAACTCGAGCACGACGAGTTGGTACTGATCGGAGACTTCGGCGGCGGCACGAGCGACTTCACGCTCGCGCGTCTTGGTCCAGGCAGAAAAAAGGCTGGTCACAATCCAGTGCTCGGCACATCCGGCGTCGCGATCGCAGGCGACACCTTCGACAGTCGCATCATGATGAGACTCGTCGCGCCAAAACTCGGTCTCGGTTCGCACTACATTTCATTAGGCAAGGAACTGCCGGTGCCCGTTTGGGTGTACTCACAGTTGTCGAGCTGGCATCACATGTTTCTGTTGAAGGAACCAAAGACGATGGCGGTTTTGCGGGAGGTGAGAAACCAGGCGACTGAGCCTCAGAAGGTGGCAGCGCTGGTCCAAATCATCGCTGAGAACCTCGGCTACGCTCTGTATCGCGCTGTCGAACAAACCAAAGTCGGGCTCACGGCTGACGAAGCCGCCCGCTTTTTATTCACTCAATCGACGGTGCGACTCGAAGACTCACTCGAGCGCTGGCAATTCGAGTCGTGGATTCAGAACGACATTCAAAACATCGCCGCGTGCATCCGCTCGCTACTGGACTACTGTGGAGTGAAACCGGCTGAGATCGACAGCATCTTTCTCACCGGTGGCTCCTCGTTCGTACCCGTCGTGCGCCGCTTTTTCTCTCGTACCTTCGGAAACAGCAAACTTCGCAGTGGCGAAGAACTCACCACCGTCGCCAAGGGCCTCGCGCTCCGCGCCCTGGAAAACTAGCCAGAAAACGGCACAAAACGGCACAAGAACAGGTTTCCCTTTGCAGGCCTTTGTGCCTTTTGATGGCCCTTTTTGTGGCTAGTTTTCTCGACCACTGTGGTCCGTACGGTGCCCACCTGTGGTCTGTATCGTTAGTTCAAAGCCCTCCGCGCATTAGGATTTTCGCGTTCTAAGTAGGGGCCATCAAGGGAGGCCCAAATCGTTTGGACGCCGACAAGGCGGAGAGGAAATCATGCGAGTCAATTTCAGAAACCTGTGTGTTGCTTTGATCGCGGTTGCGATCGCGTTTACGTCCAGCCTTGCTCAAACCCCGGAGGACAAAACGCTCGCGCCCTATTTCGTGGTCCAGGGAGACCCGAGCGTAGACCACCTGCCGCTCAAAGATACACGGGTGGAAATTTCAGTTTCAGGTGTCATTGCCGACGTCAAAGTCAGGCAAATTTATCGCAACGAAGGCTCACGTCCGATTAATGCTGCTTACGTTTTTCCGGCATCGACCCGCGCTGCCGTCTACGCGATGCGCATGCAGATCGGCGACGAGATCATCGTCGCGAAGATCAAAGAGCGCGATCAGGCGAAGCAGGACTTTGAGAAAGCCAAAGAAGCAGGGAAGAGCGCATCGCTGCTCGAACAGCAACGACCCAACGTCTTCTCGATGAGTTTGGCGAACCTGATGCCGCAGGAACAGGTTGAGATCGAGCTGCGTTACACCGAGCTGCTTGTTCCGACCGACAGCGTTTACGAAGTCGTGTTTCCGACAGTCGTTGGACCACGCTATGCATCGCCGCAGAACGACAAGACGAAGAACGACAGCTTTGTCGAGACGCCTTATCAACACCAGGGCCAAAAGCCGGCGAGCGCTCTCCACATTTCGACGCGCATTGCCGCGGGTGTGCCGATTTACGATCTGTCGTCCCCGTCGCATCAGGTGATGCCGCAGTGGCCGAGTCATGGCGTCGCGCAGTTGATGCTTGACGACTCGGACCCGTTTCAGGGCAATCGCGATTTCGTGGTGCGGTATCGTCTCGCGGGCGATCAGATTGCATCAGGCTTGCTGCTGCTCCAGGGTAACGACGAGAACTTTTTTCTTTACATGGCCCAGCCGCCGAGGCGTGTGGCGACTCAGGAGATTCCGCCGCGTGAGTACATCTTTGTCGTCGATGTGTCCGGCTCGATGGAAGGATACCCTTTGAACACGTCGAAACGTCTGCTCAAGGATCTCATTGAAAAACTTCGACCGACGGATCTGTTCAACGTCGTACTGTTTGCCGGCGACTCCACCGTGTTGTCGCCACACTCGCTGCAAGCGAATCAACAAAACATCGCGCAGGCTATTCGGTTGCTCGAGCAACAACGTGGCAGTGGCGGAACCGAGTTGCTCGCAGCCATTCAAAACGCGATGAGTTTGCCGCGCCAGGAAAGCATCTCACGCAGTGTCGTCCTCGTGACCGACGGTTACGTGTCCGGCGAACAGGGCGTGTTCGACCACATTCGTGCAAACCTGAACCGCTGCAACGTCTTCGCTTTCGGCATCGGCGGTTCGGTAAATCGTTATTTGATCGAAGGTATTGCCAGGGCCGGAATGGGTGAGCCGTTCATCGTCACTGAAGAATCGGAAGCCCAAGGCGTGGCCGAGAAGTTTCGCGAATACATTCAGACGCCGGTGTTGACCGATATCCATGTCCGTTCAGTCGGTTTCGACACTTACGACGTGAATCCGATGCGCTTCCCGGATCTATTCGCACACCGCCCGATCATTCTTTTTGGTAAATGGCGTGGTCCCGTTGCCGGAACTATCGAACTTACCGGAAAGACAGGCGAAGGCGACTACGTGAGCCGTTTCGATGTCGCGCATGCTCAAGTGGACGAGGCTAACAGTGCGTTGCGTTATCTCTGGGCGCGGACCCGGATCGCCGAATTGTCTGACTACGGCTCATCCGACATTTCGGAAGAGAGTGAAAAAGAGATTACTCGTCTTGGTCTGAAGTACAACTTATTGACGCGATACACGTCGTTCATCGCCGTTCGTGAAGTCGTGACTAATCCGACGGGCAACGCGCAGGACGTGAAGCAGCCGTTACCGATGCCGGTAAGAGTCAGCGACCTGGCTGTTGGTGGTGGTGCGGAAGTGGGAAGTGAACCGGAGTTGGTTTGGCTCGTCATGGGTTCGCTCCTGCTGGCAACGATCATGATCCTGCGGAGACGAAGGTGGTTTGTATGAATCGCCGTCGAATGATCTGGGGCGCGCAGCTCGCGGTTATTGTGCTGTGCGCTCTGGCACTCAAGCAGTATTACTCCACCGCAACTGCGAACGAGTTGCGGTGGATACTTGCTCCGACGACTGTACTCGTGGAGTTGTTGAGCGGACGTTCGTTTGAGTTTGAATCGTACACGGGTTACATGAGCAGCGATCACCGGTTTGTGATCGCTGTCCCATGTGCGGGCGTCAACTTCCTGATCATGGCGTTCGTGATGCTGTCGGTGCGGCAGTTGTGGCGCGCGCGATTTGAGAGTGTTAGCTGGCGCTTTCTTCCGATCACGATGGCGGTCGCGTATGTGGCTACTGTGATCGCGAACACGGTGCGCATTTGTGTGGCGTTGGAGATTCAACGACGATCGGTGGAGGTGAGTTGGCTGACGGACAATCAACTGCACCGCTTGGAAGGCGTTGTGGTTTACTTCGGATTTTTGATGTTGTTGTTTGTCGTGACGGAGCGTAGCGATTCGCGAAAGATGTTGGCGGTGCCGCTCGCAATTTATTACGCCGTCGCGCTCGGCATTCCGTTGCTCAACGGATCATTCCATCGCGGTGTCGCGTTTTGGGAGCATTTTGGTTTTGTGCTTGCTTTGCCGCTCGTCCTTGTGGCTGGATATGCGGGGCTGATGTTTTTGCTGCAGCCACAAAAAAGCGCAAACCTGATTCGATGAAGATGGTGCACTACACAATTGCGGCTCTGTTTCTAATCGCATTTTGTGCTTCCGCCGTACGAGCGCAGAACAAGCCCGACAAGGATTATCTCGTTTTCGTCGTATCGGAGGGGGCGGACAAAATCAGTTTGGTACGTTTTGGGCCAGCGGGCGCGCGCATCGATCGACAGTTCGACACCGGCGACATGCCGATAGACATTGATGGGCCACACGGCATCGTCGTTTCTCCCGATCGACAGTTCTATTACGTCACCATCGCCCATGGACGGCCCTTTGGCTCCGTTTGGAAGTACTCGACGAAAGATGACGCGCTTATAGGTAAAGCGTCGCTTGGCTACTTTCCAGCAACACTCGATGTCAGTCGCGAAGGTGATTTTCTTTTCGTCGTCAACTTCAACCTGCACGGCGACATGGCGCCTTCGACGGTTTCGGTAGTGTCGACACAAACCATGACTGAAGTCGCGCGGATTCCGACTTGCACGATGCCGCATGGCTCGCGTCTGAATTCCCACGGAACAAAACAGTATTCGGCGTGCATGATGGACGACATGCTCGTCGAGATCGATACGCGAACGTTGAAGGCGACGCGTCACTTTATCGTCACGAGGAACGCGGAGAAGGGACTGAATGGACCACCGCGACCGCGTAGTTCAAGCCACGCGATGCCCGACAACGCAGGACATGGCTCTGAACCGCCGAAACCCGGCGACAATTCGTGTTCGCCAACGTGGGCCGAACCTTCGTCTGATGGATCTTCGATCTATGTCGCCTGCAACGCCTCGAGCGAGATCGTGGAGATCAACGCCAATACGTGGGCGCTCGTTCGTCGTATCCCAGCGCGTGCGGGTGTGTATAACCTCGAGGTGACGAACGATGGTTCACGTTTGATTGCGACAAACAAGCGCGACCAGTCAGTGTCGATTTACGATGTGAAAAGTGGAAAGGAAGTAGTGCGGCTCGCGACGAAACGAAAGGTGTTGCACGGCGTGGTTGTCTCGCCTGACGACCGTTATGCGTTTGTGACTGTTGAGGGTGTCGGATCGGAACCGGGAACGGTTGAGGTGATCGACCTCGTGGCGTTGAAGACGGTTGCGACTGTTGATGTCGCGCAGGGTGCGGCAGGGATCGACTTCTATAAACTCACGCAGGCTATCCACTAAAACGGTTCACAGTTCAGCCTTTAGGCTGCTGTTTGGGGAGAACAAGCTAAAGCTTGAAGTCCAAACGCGGATTCTAGACACGGAAATCTAAACACTCTTACGGGCTGGGCGAGGTCGTGGAACCTTTATCGATCTTCTCTCCCAGCTTCACGATCCAAAGTCCCGAATTGATATCGTTAAAGTAAATCAAACCCTTGTGCGGTTGCGCACCCCACGTGAGTGGCAAATTCGGCCTGAACCCATCCGGATCGCCGGTCCATATCCGCGCAATCTCGCGTCCCTGCCTGTAAAGATCACCGCGAAGCTCGCCTGATACATCGACAACACGTCCGCCGCCACTGTAGTAACCGACATACATCGTGTCGTCCTCAACCCACATGTTGTGCGCGCCACCTTCGGGCACGGGATACTCGGCAACTTTGCGTGGATTGTCGATGTCTGAAACGTCGAGCACGTGGACCACACCTCGCACCGGAACACGCTTCGGCGACTTGATGTCGAATATCGTCTGAAACACTTCGTCGCCGATGAAGACGTAGTTGCGATAGCGATAGACAGAGTGAGTTCCCGCCAGCCAGCCGTTGCCATAGAGCTCGTTGTGATTGAAACGAAACTGGCTGACGAGTTGCGGACGTTCGGGACTGCCGCCCTTTATCCCTGCGCCGACATCGAGAATCACGAGACCTTCGCGCCAGTAAGCAAGATAAGCCAGACCATCTTTAACCTGTAGATCGTGCAGGTAGCGCCCAGCGATTTGGTCGCCTTCCTTCGTGCGCACCATGCCCGCCAGCGGATTCTCGGTCTGCCAGCGTGCGACTTCTTTCGGATTCTTAACATCTGCAAAATCGATTACGCGCATCGAGCCGGTCGCGTCGTCGGTGAGATAAACGTAATGACCATCAACGAACGCGCTGTGAACACCGCCCGTGACTGTTGTCGTGTATTCGGAGATGAATTTTGGATGCGCCGGGTCAGACGTGTCGTAGAAGGCAATGCCGTTCTTTCGATTTGAGGCTCCTTCGCGTGAGATGACGAGAATTTTGCCGTCGGCAGTCGTTGAAATGTCGTTGACGAGACGCGCGTCGACTTTGATCGTATCAGTGAGCTTAGGATTCGCAGGATCGGAGATGTCATAGACCACAAAGCGATCGGAGATCGTCGAGTAGTAAGCATAATTGCCGGTGATCCATTGTTCCGCGCCTTGGAACTCCTTGAACGGCGCGCGGCCTACGATCTCGAGCTGTCGTTCCATATTACGTGGGGTGACAACGATCGAAGCACTCGAAGAGACGTTCCCACTCATGCCGGTGACGATGTACGTTCCCGGCAGATCGGCCACAAACGCGCCACTTGGATCTACGGTTGCGGCGTTACCGCTGACGGACCAGCGTGTTATGAAGTCGCCACTCGGGTCGCCTTTGACGGTGAAGCGCACCACGTCGCCGGTGCGTGCGGTCTTTGCACCTGCCGTGACCGTAAGGCTGCGCAGATTGTTTTTGACCACCGAGATCGTTGTAGTTGCACTTGCAGAACCAGAGGTCGCCTTGATGTTAGCTTTGCCTGGTCCAACCCCGGTTACTACACCGGCCGCATCGACACTCGCGACTTGCGCGTTATCCGAAGTCCAGTTGATGGGAACGCCTGTGCGTGGATCACCGTTGAAAATACGTGTGACAGCGTCGAGTGGAACGTTGCTGCCGATGACGAGCGGAGTCTTGAGGGGCGTAATCTCGATCGTCTTCACAGTCGGCGTCTTCACCATTAAACGAGAGAAGCCCGCTTTGCCTCCGACAATCGCGCCGACAGTGACTTCACCGGTGCCGAAGAGCTT
>DAIOGT010000203.1:0-8387 GCA_036745095.1 Pyrinomonadaceae bacterium | reverse complement strand
CAGGTCGCCGTCTGGCTGGAGTTCTTTCATGGCGCGTTCGGTCGTCTCGTGTCGCGCAACGTGATCGACTCGTCGGTGCCGACGACTGTCGTCGTCTTTCGGGACGATGCTTCGTTCACGCCATTCAAACCACTGTACCAGGGACGTCCGGCGAATATCTCCGGCTACTTCCAGCCCGGCGACGACGTCAACTACATCGCGATCTCGCTCGATCCGCGTGACCCCGATCCTTTCAGCACGGCCTTTCACGAGTACGTTCACCTGCACACCAGAAACAACGTTCCCGGCGCGCCCATCTGGCTGCACGAAGGGCTGGCCGAGCTTTACGGCTCGCTGCAGTTTTCGGGTAGCGATGCGCTCCTGGGCGCGCCGCTTTCCGGCTATCTCTACTTACTGCGCCAGTCAGAACTGCTGCCGTTGAAAACACTCTTCTCGATCGGCACTGACTCGCCGCATTACAACGAGGTGGACAAGAACGGGATCTTTTATGGACAGTCGTGGGCCCTCGTGCACTACCTGCTGCTCGGCAACACCGGACGACAAGATCAATTCAAACAATTCCTGCAGCGGGTCGGCAGTGGCGACGATCCGGCGAAAGTGATCGAATCTGTTTACGGGATGACGCTCGCCACGCTCGAAGAGGACTTGCGATCGTACGTGCGGCGCGGGAATTTAACGGCTCATCGCATCACGGGAATCGACAATCCTCAGACCTACGGTTCTTACACCGCGACGCAACGCTCGGGACTCACTGACAGCGAAGCGGCTTATTACCTCGCCGATCTATTGCTGCACAACGGTCGCGAAAACGAAGCGGAGCGTGGCTTCAAACATTCGGTCGCGATGGATCCGGGTTTCACTCCTGCGCATGCAGCGCTCGGCACCCTCTACGTCCATCAACGGCGCTATGCAGAAGCGAAGAAACATCTCCAGAAAGCGACCTCAGCGCCGCAAGGATATCTCGTCCATTACTACTATGCTTATGTCTTGAGTCGTGAGGGAATGTCCGCTAGTGGCGAGATCTCGCAATACTCCCGCGAAAATGCCGCCCTGATGCGCGAGCAGCTCCTGCAAGCGATCAAGCTCGAGCCCAAGTATGCGCCCGCGCACTACCTACTCGCAGTCGTAAATTTCGTCGCGGGCGAACACGTTGACGAAGCGCTCGAGATGGCCCAGCGAGCTCATCAACTTTCGCCGTCAAACGCGCATTACGCCGAGCTGGTGGAGGACATCAAACAATTCCGCTCAGGCAACGCAACCGCTCGGTCGAGTCGCGAGCCGATCAAGGGCGACGCGATCGTCGAACCAGAGCGCGCAACAACTACGCGCATGCTTGGTGTTGAGAGTGGTCCAGTAGCGATAAATGACGGTCTAACAGTGAACAGCTCGGGTTCCATACCCTCGCTCGACGAAGTCTTCAATAAATACGTGCAGGCGCTCGGTGGAGCTGCGGCACTGAACGCGGTGACGAGTCGCGTAGTCAAAGGCACCCTCGATGTGGTCGGAGTCAGCAGGGGCGGAACGTTTGAAAGTTACATCGTTGCTCCAAACAAAGCACTCAACATCCTACAACCGGGGCCGAAGGAAACAATCAGAGTTGGTTACAACGGCCGCATCGGTTGGGAGCAAACGCCCGCCGGCGTGCGCACATTGAAAGGTGCTGAGCTGCACGCGGTGCAGTACGATTCCGACTACTACAAGATTCTCAACCTCAAAACCGCTTATTCGAAGTTGACGCTAGTCGGCATGAGCAAGATCGGTTATCGAGATGTTTACGTGATCGATATGCAGCCGGCGAGTGGTAATGCGGATAGACTTTTTGTGGATGCGCAAACGTATTTGCCGGTCCGCATGAACGCAATGCGCACGCACAAAGGCGATCCCGCGCCCGTTGAGATTTATTACGACGACTGGCGTGAGGTGGAGGGGCTCAAACTGCCGCACGTGATCACGCACAGTTTCCAGAAGCGGACCATCACGCTCACCGTGAAGGAACTCAAAAACAATCTTCCGGTTGATGCGAAGATCTTCGAGCGCCCGCTTTAATCAAACTATTCGCGGTACAAGTTATCAAATCTCATGCTCGACGGTGTGAAGCGCAAGTCAACCGTGCCGGTTGGGCCATTGCGCTGCTTTGCGATGATCAGCTCGGCGATGTTCTTTCGATCTTCAGGCATCGCCTCGCGTTCTTCAGGTGATTTGTACTGCTCTTCACGGAAGATGAACGCCACTACGTCAGCGTCCTGTTCGAGCGCGCCCGACTCGCGCAGGTCCGCGAGCTGCGGCCGGTGGTCCGAGCGCGACTCAGGAGCGCGTGAAAGCTGCGACAACGCCACGAGCGGAACATTCAACTCTTTCGCAAGGCCCTTCAACTCGCGCGAGATCTGCGACACTTCCTGCTGCCGCGACTCAACCCGCTTGGACGAGCCGGTCATCAACTGCAAATAGTCAACGATAATCAGATCGAGCTTCTTCTGTTCCGCTGCGAGCCGTCGCGCCTTGGCGCGCATCTCCAGCACGCTAAGTCCGGGTGTGTCGTCGAGAAAAATCTTTGTATCGGCGAGAACGCCAAGCGACTTCGCGATCTGCGCCCACTCGAGCCGCGACAGAAAGCCATTGCGAAAACGCTGTGCATCGATGTTTCCCTGCGAACAGAGCATGCGCATCACGAGTGATTCTTTCGACATTTCGAGCGAGAACACGCCGACGCACGCGCCCGCTAAAATCGCTGCGTTCTCCGCCAGCATTAGAGCGAAGCTGGTTTTGCCCATCGATGGCCGCGCGGCGAGAATGATGAGGTCTGCATTCTGAAGACCCGACGTCATCTTATCGAGATCGGCAAAGCCGGTCGTGAGACCAGTCAAAACAGCCGCCCGGCCTTCCATCTCCTGGACCTTCTCGAGCAGTTGTTCAGCGATCGGTTTGACGTGCATGAAGCCTTGTCGAATCCGCTCGTCGGCGAGTTGAAAGATCGCCTGTTCGGCGTGGTCGAGAATGAGTTCGGGCTCGTCCTCTTCCGCGAGTGCTTCCTGGGTGATCTTGTTGGATGCTTTGATGAGCTGCCGCAGCATCGACTTGCCGCGCACGACTTTCGCGTAGTGAGCGATATTGGTCGAGTGTGGCAGACCATAGGTCAGGTTGGTGATGAAGCTGATTCCACCGACTGCTTCGAGCGCGTTCTCTTTCTTCAGCTCTTCGCCGATGAGAATCGGATTAATCTCCGCGCCACGCTCAAAGAGCATGATCATCGCGAGGAAGATGCGACGGTGCGACGGTACATAGAAATCTTCCGCGCGGAGTTGTTCGATTGCCTGGCTGATCAGGCCGTTATCAAGCAGGACGGCGCCGAGAATGGCGCGTTCGGCTTCGGCACTGTTTGGAAGAGCACGCTCGAAGGGCTGTTCGCGAATAGGGTCTGGAGTGGCCATAAAAAAGACGCTGCATGCGTAATTAACATGCAGCGTCGATTATGAGCAATGGATTTTCAGTTTTAAATGAAAAAGATCGGCGTTAATCCGCGTTCGATTCTTCTTCGGTGGTCTTCGCTATTTCGGCTTCCTGTTCAGGCGTCAAATGTCCAACGATCACTTCGCCTTCCGGAGCCACTCTGACCTTCAAATCGATCGTGACTTCACGATGAAGTCGCACGGGCACAGTGTAATCACCAAGCCGCTTCAAAGGTTCACGCAGGTGAATGCGATGACGATCGATCTCGTAACCCCGTTCTCGGAGCGCTTCAGCCACGTCCATAGAAGTCACGGAGCCGTAAAGCGCGCCCTGCTCTCCAGCCTTTCGTTTGAACTCAAGCTCGAGCGCGCCCATCTGCTGTGACTGTGATTCCGCACTCGCGCGCTCTTTCGCTTCCTTCTTCAACAGGGCCGCGCGTTCTGATTCGATCCCTTTAACGTTTCCGGCTGTGGCCTCAACGGCGAGGTTGCGAGGCAGCAGGTAGTTGCGAGCGTAGCCTGCCCTAACTCGGACGATCTCGCCGCGTGCGCCGAGGTCGTCTACATCTTCGCGCAAAAGTATTTTCGTATGTGCCATCTCGTTCTCCCTCTAGTCGGTCGTGTAAGGAAGCAAAGCGATGTTGCGCGCGCGCTTGATCGCTTCAGCCAGCATGCGCTGGTGCGTCGCACAAGTGCCGGAAATTCGTCGCGGCAGGATCTTGCCTCGTTCAGGCAAATAGTTCTGCAACAGCTTCACGTCCTTGAAATCGATAAGGTCTACTTTGTCGATGCAGAAGCGACAAACGCGACGGCGGTGCATACGGCGACCACCGCCGCGGCCGCCGCCCATTGGCCGTCTATCGCCGTCGTCGTCAGAGTCATAACCACCGCGCTGGCGGTCTTCATAATTGGTTGACATAACTTATCCTCTTAACTCGATCAATCTATTCGCTAGTGGCTTCGGCAAACTCCATCACTGGTCCACGACGTGGGTGATGTCCACCCTGAGTCGGACGTTTCGCAGCTTTACGAGCGCGACGATCCTTTAATTTCTCCGCGCGCCTGCGATCTTCGTCAACCCGCACCGTGATGTAGCGCAGCACACGATCGTTAACGCGCATACGACGCTCAAGCTCGGCAATCTCGCGTCCCGATCCTTCAATCTCGAGCAGCACAAACGTACCGTCTTTGTGGTGCAGGATTTCATAAGCGAGCTGGCGCTTGCCCATCGTCTCGGCCTTCGTCACCACGCCGCCCTGATCGGTAATAATCTGCGAAAACGTTTCGGTGAGTTTCGCAACGTCGTCGTCGGCCGTCGGGTCTACTATGAAGACCACTTCGTACTGTCTCTTTGTATCCAACTCAAACCTCCAGTCAAGGCCCTTTATAAATTTCGTCAATTAAATTCGCTCATCGCCCGTAAAGCGCCATCCCTGATGATCGTTCGTATCGCTTTTGCACTCTGCTCGATCGTCTCTTCAACAACGGACCGCTCGCTGCGTGCAAACGAGTCGAGCACAAACCGCTTTGCATCCGAGATCGGATGTTCCGGCTGAATTCCGATTCGCAATCTCACAAACTCATTCGTTCCGATCGATGCAATGATCGATTTCAGCCCGTTGTGCCCACCAGCCGAGCCGCGCTGGCGAATGCGTATCGTGCCGAGCGGCAGTGCCAGGTCATCCGAAATCACGACGAGCTGCTCGATTGGCGAGTCGCTTTCAATCTTCGCCAGCAGACACGCGACAGCGTGTCCACTCAGGTTCATGAAGGTCTGCGGTTTTACTAACTTCGTCCGTTTCCCTTCGATCTCGCCGCGGCCGACAAGCGAGCTGCACTGGCGGCGTCCGACAACGATCCCTTCTTCGTGGGCCAACTTGTCAATCAACATAAACCCGAGATTGTGTCGCGACCACTCGTACTCTTTCCCGGGATTGCCCAAACCGACAATAAGCATGACTTGCCGCAAGATGCACAAAATGCACAAAAAGTGATTTGTGCTTTTGTGGCGTTACTCCGCTTCTTCTTCCTCTTCCTTCTTGCCCTTACCAATAACTTCGGGCTCGACCGGCTCTTCGCCTTCAGGCGCCGGCGCCGCCAGTTCCTCTTCCTTCACGATACCCACAGTCGCGATCACCTGCTCGGCATCTGTCAAAATTTCAATCGTGTCAGCGACGGGAATATCCGAAACGTGCAAAAGGTCGTGCACGTCGAGATTCGATACATCGACGTCAAGCACATCGGGAATCTCGCGCGGCTCGCAACGAATCTGGATTTCGCGAATGATCTGCTCCAACACGCCTTGTTTTTCTTTGACGCCGATCGGCTCACCCACGAGGTGCAGCGGGACCGTGACTTCGATCTTCTGTCCCTTAACCAGCCGCGTAAGATCTGCGTGAATCAAACGACCCTTGACAGGATCGATCTGCCGATCGTGAAACATCACTTCGCTGACGCCGATGCCTTCGACGTCGATCGTGAAAATCGTGTTGCGCCCCGATTCGGAACGAAGGATTGCAGCCAGATCCCGTAGCGGAGCGACGGCGGCGACAGTTTCAACGCCACCGCCATAAACAGTAATGGGGACCATTCCGTCGCGCCGCGCGCGCCGCGCATCGTTCTTACCGCGACCATCACGCACCTTTGCCTGCACCTTGTAATCTTTTTTCTCCGCCATCATCTCTCCTTACAAACTTTCAGCGACCCGGAGCCAGCCGCAGGCGTGAACTCCGCAGGACAAGCCCGTGGAATCGCCTGGAGGCCCAGGGTCGCTGATGGTCTTCGTTTAAGCCATCAGGTGTTTGCCCTTCGCTAAACGAAGAGCGAGGAAACTGAAGTTTCCTCATGGATCGACTTGATCGCTTTCGCCAGAAGCGGCGCGATACTTAGTACTTTTATCTTATCGAACTCGCACGCGTGATCGCGTAGCGGAATCGTATTCGTAACGATTACTTTTTCAATATCCGACTCGCGCAGCAGGTCCACTGCCCTACCGGAAAACACCGGATGCGTGAAGCACGCATGTATTCGTTCCGCGCCCGCTTCTTTCAAAGCACGCGCGACTTTCGTCAACGATCCGCCGGTGTCGCACATGTCGTCGACGATCAAACAACTGCGGCCGCGAACGTCGCCAACCACGTTCATAACCTCGGCTACATTAGCCTTTTCGCGACGCTTATCGCAAAGAGCAAGTTCGGCATCAAGCCGTTTGGCGTAGGCGCGCGCGCGTTCGGCGCCGCCTGTGTCCGGAGCAACCACCGTCAGGTTCGGCAACGGATGCTCCTGATAATAGCCGATAAAAACCGGTGCAGCATACAGGTGGTCCACCGGAATATCAAAGAAGCCCTGGATCTGGGCCGCGTGCAGGTCCATCGCGAGGAGGCGATCGGCGCCGGCGACCGTGATCAAATTCGCGACCAGCTTCGCCGAGATTGGAACTCGCGGCCGGTCCTTTTTGTCAGACCTGCCATAGCCGTAATACGGAATCACGGCCGTGATGCGCTCTGCTGACGAACGACGAAAAGCGTCGAGCATCACCAGCAACTCCATCAGGTGCGCATCAGTCGGAGGGCTGGTCGGTTGCACGATGAAGACGTCGCCGCCGCGCACGTTTTCATCGATCTGAAAGTTGAACTCGCCGTCAGAGAAACGTTCCGGGTACGCTTTCCCCATGTCACAACTCAGTTGGCGACAGATCTCTTCAGCCAACTTGGGATTCGCATTTCCGGAAAAGACCTTGATGCCGCCGGTAGTGCTCATAGCTTTTCAGAGTGAACAAGAATTGGCTGGGGCGGGTGGATTCGAACCAACGAATGCCGGTTCCAAAGACCGGTGCCTTACCACTTGGCTACGCCCCAGTATCTGTTTATCTGTTGCAGTTTTAAGAGAGCGTTATTAGGGAGAACCCCGATGAATTCATTGCCGCGAAATACTCTTCGCGTGAGATGGTTTCGCAGGAGAAAACTTTCCATCCTGCTTCAGATTTAAGGTTCTTCAGCCCGCGATCTCTCGCGGCTTCGCCGTCAAACACACCAAACACGCTCGAACCGCTTCCAGCCAACAAAGCGCCCCACGCACCTGCATCAAGCAAAGCGCTTTTGGCGCGCTCGATTTCAGGTTCTATCTCAAAGATCACCCTCTCAAAGTCATTGCACAGAGGCGTTTGCCTGCTGTCGGCGGAATTCAGGTCCGCTAGGGAACTTGAAAGAATAGAGGCCGAGTTTGAAGTTGTCAAGGAACCAGCATTTAGAGATGCGTAGGCGTCTTTAGTTGAAACTCGAGCGTTTGGAGTGATCACTATCAGATACTGTTTTGGGCCGTCGGGAAGTGGTGTGAGATCCGTGCCAATACCGGTCGCAGCGCACCGGCCACCGATCAGAAAAAAAGGAACATCAGCGCCTAATGAGCGAGGCTTTATCTGTTTCTCGATATCGTAATAAACACCACCGCGCCACAACGCATTCAGCGCCAAAAGGGTGACTGCCGCGTTCGAAGACGCACCTCCAAGACCAGCCTGCGCAGGAATCCTCTTCTTGAGTGTGATTTCAGCGCCGTACACTACGTCATCGACGTCCCACAAAGCGCGGGCAGCCTTGAGAATTAGATTGGAGTTGTCGGTCGGTATCGAGGAATCGTCGCAAGCGAGGTCAAGCACACCTTTCTCAACATCAACATTGAAGGTGAGTTCATCCGAGAGCGAGATTGTTTGCAAAACAGTCGCCACCTCGTGATAACCGTCAGGACGCTTACCGAGGATGCGCAGGAACCAGTTGATTTTTGCGAAGGAAGGAAGCTTTAAGGAGGTCGTGCTCAACGGGTGATGAAAGTCTGTGTCAGATATATCGAACCATCAGGGGCGACAAAGCTGCCGATCGCCATCGCGCGAAATTCGGTGGACAGTATGTTAGCGCGGTGCTTCGACGATTGCATCCATTGCTCGAC
>DAIOGT010000202.1:6904-8405 GCA_036745095.1 Pyrinomonadaceae bacterium | reverse complement strand
GCGAGCCATGGACCAAGCGGTATCAGGATCGCGCCCATCGCGACGAGCGTGATGCTGTTCTGCAACAACGCGCCGAGGTTGCCGAGAAGTGCGATGGGCCGGTAGCGCGCTTCCGCACGCGCGCGATGCAAGTGGTCGTAGTAATCAGAGAGCTCGTAGAACGCGAGATCGACGGCGACAGATTTTTCATGAATGAGCGAGGTGATGTGGTCCTGCAACAACTCGGCCTGCACTGTTCGCACCCAGTTGATCGCGTTGCGCACGATTTCCATTAACAACATCACGCCACCGAGCAACAACAGCGACACGAAAACCGGCCGCGCATTTGACCACGAACTGCCATTGCGCAGTGCGCCGACGACACCATCCACGACGAGTTTCGTGAGGTAAACCATCGCCGCAGGCAGAAGACCCTGAATGATCAACAGCACGATCCACGCAGTGGTCCAGGGCCGCGCTACCGCCCAAACGAGTTTAAGCGCACGCGGCAGGTAAGGAAGTTGCGCCAGCGCCTTCCGAAGTTTTGAGCCGAGGATTTTGCCTGAGCTGAACATTATCTATCGAGCGCTCGTTCGTAGCTGCGCGGTTGAGAGCGGCACGCCGTACAACGTCGATTGCTTGAAGCTGTTGTTAGGAAACCTCGTGTCCCAGCGCCAAACGTAATCGTCCTGCACAAACTTCGCTGCCAGTCGCAGTTCGATGCGATCGCCTTCCGAAACTGCCACCGGCTGTGAAAAAGGAAAGAAGCCCTGGCCGTAAATCATTCGTGGCGCCGCGGGGTGATTTGAAAACGCGACACCGTCGGCAAGGTCTGAATCAAACCACAGAGCGAAACCATGCGCAGTGCCGTTTCGTGCCGCCTGCCACGAGATTTCAGCGCGAACGTCAGGACTTTCAATTTCGCCATAGTCGATCGTCGTCCAACAAACGGGCTCAGCCAAAAACTGTTCAGCTTTGATCTCTGCTTTGCGCCAGGTGTTAGTGATGAAGCGCGTTCCGGCAGATAGATCAAGACCGAACTTGTTTTGCCATGGATTGATAATCTCTGTGTACTGCTCTGGCGCTTCGACAACTGCCGCCCACAAAGTGTCGCGACGTGAAATCAGTACTCCGCCACGCGCCAACAGTCTTTTGCGGGCGTCGATCAGTGAGGGAATATTTTGTTGAAAGAACGGCAGCACACCGCGCAGGTCAGAAACGATGATCGGGGCCGGTTCAGGCAAAGCAATCTCAGTAGATAACTTTTCGAAGAACTCGATCCGATCGGAAAAACCATTCGCGGCGGCTGCTTCACGCGCGAGAGCGATCACGTTATTCGGTTCGACAGCGTAGACACGCCGTGCGCCAAGCTTGCAGGCGAGCAACGCGAACACGCCCGGCCCACACCCAAGATCCAACACAACGGAATCCGGTTTGATTGTTTGACGCAGCGCCGCCGCATACGCGTCCATACGCGCAGTATCAGCGATCATCTGGCCATAAAAGTGAAGGCTATACATTG
>DAIOGT010000202.1:0-6804 GCA_036745095.1 Pyrinomonadaceae bacterium | reverse complement strand
TGTGGCGTGACGCGTCGCAGCGGCACGTGATTCAAAACGCGTGTCAACAACTCAAACTCACGCGCACGCATCTGCTTGTCCATCAACTTCGTCGCGTACGTGTTTGCCACCAGCGACATCAGACCATCCGCCTGGTCCAGCGTTTGAACAAACGGCGCCGCATCGTCATCGCGTCGCTCGCCGAGATGATATATAGCGCCCAGTCGCAATGGCTCTCTTTGAAAGCTCTCACTTAGATCGAGATAGCACTTGTCCCAGTTGGGCGTGAGCCGCGGCAAATGCGTTTCCGATCCATAAAGTGCTTTCACTGCCGCGGGCCACAAACGAATACACGGATAACCCGGGCGCACGAAAAAGTGATCGCCACGATCGTCGAGTGTTACTACATCTTCCGCGAGAATGCTGTAACCAAGATTTGCAAACGCCGCCGCCGTCGTCGACTTTCCCGATCCCGCACGACCGATCAACGCAATCGCTTCGTCTCCAACTACAACCGCGCTAGCGTGCAGACAAACAACTCCGCGCAGCAGCATCACAAACCCCATCACCGGTCCCAGCAGGTACGTCGCCGTGTCTTCTAGCGTCAGCGGCTCGCACCACTTCGCCCAGACTTCGGTCCCCGCTTTGTCCAGTACAAACTCCGTCTGGTCAGCGTAGCAGAAACGGTAATACGCGCCGTCGAGCACACGAAAAACACGCAGGGCAGGTTCACCGCATTCGCTTTTGTAGTCTGCGACGTATGAGGTCTCGATCTGAGTGGCACTCACTGTCTGAAGCCACGCGGGAAGTGAGCCTAAAGAGATGCGAATGTCTTCCGATTCTATTGTTGAGGGAGGAACCCCCGGGATCCTTGAATTAGCGACAACTCCCAGTCCGTAGAGCGAGCATCGGTAATGCATTACGAGCTAACTAAATAGTCACGAAAAGACACAAAGATCTCAAAATGATTTTCTGTGTATTCGAATTACGAGACTTCGCGATCAGGTTCCCGTTTTTGGTCCGGCAGCCGCGCCGCCGCCGCCATCGAGATTGCCTTTTGAACCGACATTCCGGGTGACCTCGCGAATGTTTCCGTAAACAATTACTTCAGGCTTGTGATAAGGCTTTTTGGTTTCGTGTTCCTGGGCCGGTGCATTGGGCTCTGTACGTTCCATGCAGCATCTCCATCTTCATCCAGTTTGGGCGATTGAGGTCCTGGGTGCCGCGACTGTCGTTACCTGTGTTTGCGACGCACGTCGAACGCCGGGCTGGGAGTGCGTAAGCCAGTAGTTCAACGCGAAGATTCGGAGATTGGCCCAGAGGCCGTCGGATGTCTCTTCATCCGCAAGTGATCGTCGACGGTTCAGGTTAACGAAAGCTCTGAGCTGCGGACTGACCTCAAAACTTTCGAGGCATCTTACACTACCGCGCCGTACCAATTGAAGAGTTGGATCGCCTGCAAGGGGAGTTTTTTCTCGATTGAGGACGGCAGACGGTAATTTATCTTTCATTGCGGCGCGCAAAATGTGCTTGTTGACGCGCCACGGACGGACAGGTATGGCAGATAAGAACTCGAATAGGCGAACATCGATGAAGGGATGACGCACCTCGAGGTTTAATTTTGTGGAACTACGGTCGTAACCTTCAAAGAGTGCCGTCCATATCGGATTTAACGGATCTGCGGGATTGATTGAAGGCCGTTTCCAACGTTCGGAAAGATGCGTTCGTTTCGCAAACGACTCGTCGAGCCAGTCGTACGTGCGCGCCGCTCCTTTCTGCGGAATCGCGAGCAGGCGTTTGATGCTCGTTTTCATTCCTCTGCCCCACGATGGTTGAGTGACGTTCATGAACGCATCGCCGTCGTAACCGGTGAGCGCGACCGAGCTGAAGTTTGCGCACATTCGCAGCAGATCGTGAAACTGTCCTGTCATCGGCGACAAAAGAAACGGTTCTGGTTGATCCATATCGCCGGCCACTCGTTCGTCAAATAGCGAATATCGATCGGCGCTCAAGTGGCTGAGGGGAATGCCCAGATGGCGGGCAGCCAGCGTTGAGTAGTGTCGTTCTTCATCTGGGATCAAGCTGTCGTACACCACCGCGAATGCATGAACGTCTTTGCCCTGGCTGCATGCGATTGCTGCAAGACTGGTTGAGTCGAGGCCTCCGCTCATTGAGATCGCGACGCGATCGGCCGGCATGCGATCTGAAACCGCCTCCGATAAGAGCTCGGAAAAACGTTCGACGTACGACTCGGGATTGCGAAAGCGCACTTCCTTAACATTCTCGGGTGTCCAGTAGCGTCGCGTCGTGATCGATCCATTTGCGACTGTAAGACTGTGGCCCGGCGGCAGTCGCTGAATGTCTTTAAAGATCGTGGTTGAGAGATCCTGGTTGACGCCAAAGAGCAGATAGTCGCCTACGGCGATCTCGTTCAACTTGTCGGAAACTTTTGGATTTTGGCGTAGGTCGTTGAGTGTGCTGCTGAAGGTGAACTCATTATCGATGAACGTGTAGAAGAATGGTTTCACGCCAAAATGATCGCGCGCACAGAAGATCCGTTGCCGCCGTTCGTCGCGGATCGCGAAGGCAAAGTCGCCGCTCAGGTGATTGACGCAATCGTCGCCCCAGGTTTCATAGGCACTCAGGATGTCATTAACCGCGGATTTCACGGATTAGAAGGCCCTGATCTATGAGATTGTTGACGAGAGAGAGAAGGTCGTTGCGCAAAATCTGTGGATCGACGTCGTATTCGTTTCGCAGTCGTTCATAAGCGGCTTCGATCGACTCCGAAGATGTGAGGACGGAAAGGAATCGCGTACCGACGTCGTCGAGACCAAAGTATCTTTCACTGTCGAGATTAAGGATTACCGACTCTTCCTGGAGGTGCGAGATCAGGACGTCGTCAGGGACCGTAACGCGATCCGAGAATGAAATTGTCATGGCTGCGCATTCTATCACGCTCTGTTATCCTGTCGCGCAATGGAGCCCATGCGGATGCGAGCATTAACGAAGCTTCTTGCTGTTTTACTCGCAAGTTCCGTGGCCGTTTCTGCACAAACAACGCAACCCGATCTCACCAAAGAACCGACGCTCTACGTCGTCGCTTACTCGCACCTCGATACACAATGGCGCTGGGAATACCCGCAGGTCATCAACGCTTACATTCCCCGAACCCTGCACGACAACTTCGCGCTTCTCGACAAGTATCCAAATTACGTCTTCAACTTCAGCGGCGCGAATCGCTATCGCATGATGAAGGAATACTGGCCTGCGGACTACGCGCGCTTGAAGCAGTACGTCGCGGCTGGTCGCTGGTTTCCCGCAGGCTCGTCAATGGAAGAGGGCGACGTCAATGTTCCGTCTGCCGAGTCGATCTTTCGCCAGATACTTTACGGCAACCGATTTTTTCAGCGTGAGTTTGGCAAGACGAGCGCCGAGTACATGTTGCCTGATTGTTTTGGTTTTCCCGCTTCACTGCCGAGTATTCTCGCGCATGCGGGATTGAAGGGATTCTCGACGCAAAAGCTCACGTGGAATTCGGCAGCGCGTGTTGGCGGCCCGGGCTCGATCCAGGAAACTCCGGCCGGCATTCCATTCAACGTCGGTTACTGGGTTGGACCAGACGGGCGTGGAATCATCGCCGCGCTCCACCCGGGCAGCTACGGCGGGCAGGTTAGAGAAGACATCAGCAAGAGTCCGGTGATCGCGAATCCAAACGCGCGAAACAATCCCGTCGATTGGCCACGACGCGTCGAGCGAAACGGCAAAACGAGCGGGCTTTTCACTGACTATCACTATTACGGCACGGGCGACATCGGCGGCGCACCGCCCGAAGATTCCGTGCGCATGATGGAAGCGATCATTACGAGAAACAATGCGCTTGTTGAGGCGCAGTCGGCTGTCGGTGATGGACCGCTGAAAGTCGTCGCGGCAACAGCGGAGCAGATGTTTCTCAACATTCGTCCCGAGCACATCAATCGTCTGCCGCGTTATGAAGGCGATCTCCTTTTGACGGATCATTCCGCCGGTTCAATCACTTCGCAGGCGTACCAGAAGCGTTGGAACAGGAAGAACGAGTTGCTCGCGGATGCGGCGGAGAAAGCTTCGGTGGGCGCGGCGTGGCTGGGTGCGCGTCTGTATCCGCAGGAGCGATTGAACAACGCGTGGACGCTCGTGATGGGTGGTCAGTTTCACGACATTCTGCCGGGCACTTCGACGCCGAAGGCGTTTCAGTTTTCGTGGAACGACGATGTGATCGCGATGAACCAGTTTGCTGATGTGTTGACGAGCGCGACCGAAGGGATCGCGGCGGCAATGAACACGCAGACTGTGGGGACGCCGATTGTCGTTTACAATCCGCTCAACATTGAGCGCGAGGATGTTGTTGAGACGGGTGTGCCAATAGCCGTTGCGCCGGTGCGGGTGATTGGTCCGGATGGTCGCGACGTTCCATCGCAAGTCATTGATGCCACTAAGCTCGTGTTTTTAGCGAAGGCGCCGCCGGTTGGGTATGCGGTTTACGATATTCAGCCGGGCTTTTCTACGATACGGACGACGCTGAAGGTCACAGCGAGGTCGCTCGAGAATCATCGTTACCGAATCGCACTGAATGCCGACGGCGACGTTTCCAGCATTTTTGATAAGCAACTCAACCGCGAGCTGCTTCACGCTCCAATCCGTCTCGCGATCAAGGACGATACGCCCGCGCAGTGGCCTGCGTGGAACATGGATTGGCCCGATCAGCAAAAATCTCCGCGTTCTTTTGTCGGCGGTCCTGCGCAAATCCGCGTCATTGAAGATGGTCCAGTGCGCGTTGCGGTAAGAATCGTGCGTGAGACGGAAGGCTCGAAGTTCGAACAAACGGTTCGCCTCTCAGCGGGAGATGCAGGCAATCGCATTGAGTTCAGCGACGTCATCGAGTGGAAAACAGCGAAGGCGAACCTCAAAGCAACGTTTCCGCTCACCGCCGCAAATCCGAATGCGAGTTACAACTGGGACATCGGCACGATCGAGCGTGGCAACAACGACGAGCGGAAGTTTGAAGTGCCGTCGCACCAGTGGTTCGATCTGACGGATCGAAGTGGGACGTTTGGCGTGACGATCCTTTCCGATTGTAAATACGGCTCTGACAAACCTGACGATAAAACACTTCGCTTGACACTCCTGCGCACGCCGGGAATTGGACCGCGCGCCGGTTACGCCGATCAGTCAACACAGGATTGGGGACGACACGAGATTGTTTACGGCCTCGCGTCGCATGCTGGTGATTATCGCCGTGCCCACACTGACTGGCATGCGCAACGCTTGAACCAGCCGTTGATCGCGTTTGAGAGCTCGAAGCATCGGGGAACGCTCGGTAAGACCTTTTCGCTTTTGCGAACCAACAACAGTCGTGTTCGCGTCCTCGCATTGAAGAAGGCGGAAGACAGCGCCGAGATGATCGTGCGGGTCGTTGAGCTTGATGGACGAGCCACGACGAACGTGCGTCTTGCGTTTGCGGCGCCGGTGATTGCTGCGCGGGAGGTTGATGGTCAGGAGCGACACGTCGGTCGTGCATCGATCAGCAAAGGCGAACTCGTGACGAGCCTTGGACGATTTCAACCGCGTACGTTTGCAGTAAAGCTCGCTGGA
This sequence comes from Pyrinomonadaceae bacterium, assembly GCA_036745095.1. Classification (GTDB taxonomy): domain Bacteria; phylum Acidobacteriota; class Blastocatellia; order Pyrinomonadales; family Pyrinomonadaceae; genus PSRF01. The sequence goes on along the minus strand of DAIOGT010000202.1, from coordinate 1,194 downwards.
CCGTCGTTGAAACTGACGCCGCCCCACTCGACTCCGATCGATTTGCCTTACGATCTCGCCGGCGCGAACCGTGATGGTGAACGATTGCGCGGTGGTTTTGATGGTGAAGGTTTTGCGCTACCTGCGGAAATGCTGCCGCGCGAGCTTTCTTACGCAGGCATCGTATTCCGACTGGCTCCGACGGATAAAGCGAATGCCGTCGTCGCTCGTGGGCAGAAAATCGAACTTCCCGCAGGTGTGCGGAAGCTGTACGTGCTCGCCGCCGCGGTCAGCGGCGATCAGAACGTCGACTTTCGTGTTGGAAGTGAAACGGTAAATGTCACGGTTCAGGATTGGAGTGGTTTTATCGGTCAGTGGGACGATCGACAGTGGAAACAGACCGAGGTGCGGCTCGAACCGCGGGCACTGCCACCGGACATTCCACCTGACATCGCGGCTCTATTGAACAGGTCGCGAACCAGACTCGATACATACGGCCTGATGACCGGCATCACGCCAGGCTTCATCAAGCGTGGACCCTTGGCGTGGTTCGCATCTCATCGACACACTCCCGCAGGAGCGAATGAGGCTTACGCGTATTCGTACTTGTTCGCGTACACATTCGCTGTCCCTACAAACGCACAAACACTGACGCTGCCAAACAACGATCGCGTCCGTATTCTGGCAATCACTGCGTCAAACGAAGTTACAAGCGTCAAACCCGCACGCCCGCTTTACGACACCCTGGAACGATGATCGCACTCAAGCTAACGAAGATCTCGAAGTCATTTGGGCCAACGGTGGCGCTCGATGGCGTGGATCTGGAGCTGCGCGAAGGCGAGGTGCATGCGCTCATCGGTGAGAACGGCGCCGGCAAGAGCACGCTCATGAACGTCATCGCCGGCTCGCTGCGCCCCGATCAAGGTGCGATGGAGATTCACGGCAAACCATACGCTCCAGCAAATCCACTCGATGCACGCACGCATGGCATCGCCCTGATCCACCAGGAACTCTCCTTGTGCCCACACTTGAGCGTCGCCGAAAACGTCCTGATGGGCATGGAGCCGTCGCACCTCGGCTGGCTTGATTTCTACAAACTCACCGCTCGCACCAACGACGTTCTCAAAACTTTTCATCACGCCGACATTCGTCCGGAAAGGCGTGTCGGCGATCTCTCCGTTGCTGCACGACAAATCGTTGAAATCTCACGCGCGC
>DAIOGT010000201.1:0-8427 GCA_036745095.1 Pyrinomonadaceae bacterium | reverse complement strand
GCCTTTTCGAAAGTTGCAGCCGCCAAAGAATTTCGAGCGTTTAACATCCATTCCCATTCTTTACCATTCGGTATCAGTGGAGTGCTGAGAATTCTGTCCACAAATTGGCCACAAGTTGTGGGGCCAGTTACTTATCGCGACGTGCTGTGCAGTTAGTTACTGGTGTAGAGCGGGATTTGAACTGGGCTCGCGCGGCAAAGTGGAGCCGCGCCTCACAACAGGCGGCGGAGTCGAAGTGACGATTCAGGATCTAGTCTGGCCTCAATCCCAACCCCCGCTCGCGTAGCGTTAACAGAGCATGCAATATCAACATCAAGACGCACGCCGCGATGACTATCATCAACCCACTGCGAACATCGCCTGCAGTCCCACCAACCGCGCTCGAGATATAACCAACAGCGGGTGGAATAACCAAAAGTCCCGCAAAACCGACTCCCATTACCAGGCTCATCGCTGTGCCGGCAATTCGCGGCATCATCACTGAAGCGAGTCCGACAGATGTAGGAAACACGGGACCCATACCAAATCCCGCGGCAATAAGACCGAGTCGAACCGCACCTGAACTGCTTGCCGTGAATGCCACGATCAAGGAGATGGTTGTCAGAAGCGAGCCCAGAGTTATCAGCAAGTAGCTGTTAACGTGAAGAACTCCAAGCACGAAGCTCGACACAAGCCGGCCCACCAGCAACGCCACTGCAAAGAGTGTCAATGTAGTGAGCGCGTAACTAGCTATTGAAATACCTACGGCTTCCGTTTCGAAGAACCGACTAAGCATCTCGGGCGACATGTTTGCAAAGGACGCCACATGATCCGTGGTCAATCCATAACTTCTTAGTATGCGCGGGTCTCGTTCCATAAATGTGACCACCCACTTGCCGACAGACACTTCTGCGCCGACGTACATGAAAAGAGCGCTCGCCAACAGCACGAAAGAAGGATTGCGGAACAATGAACCTGCCGCGCCCACAGGAGAACTAGCGGGATGACTCGAATTAGGAAAGCGCGAGAAGGCTACTAACAAGAGAAGCACAATGCTCAATCCACTAAGCATCAGGAAGATCGATGATAAACCAGCGCGTCTTTGTAAACTTTGTACGAACAGCGGCAATGATGCGAGGCCCAGACCAAAACAGATGTCGAGAAGGTTAAGTGCAGCATTCCGCCAACTCGCGGCGATATCGGCAACGAGAGCGTGACCAGCGGCAACGATTGCATTTGCACCGAGTCCGAGTAGCAAGGAACAAGTAAAGACATAGAGCAATGCGGATTTGGGAGAAACTTTGGAGACAGTTGCGGCGAATCCAATCAGCGAGGCAATCACTAAGCTTGTGCCGAATGTGAGGGCAACTTTCTTTCCTATCCGATCGATAATTGGGCCGCTCACCAGGTAAGCAACGACCGCTCCAATTGCATTGATCAGTAGAAACGTGCCGACAGCACTATCGTTGGGCAGGAACTGATTGCGCTCGAGAGTAGGCAACACTGATCCAGGAAGTGCAGCCAGCAATCCATAAAGAAAAATGCCGAGGAACGCGATCGTCATCAGCCGGATCGCACGGGTGACAGCGGGATATTTAGTCATGGTAGATGTTGAGCTTTGGTTTTTGAGCTTTAGTCTTTGAACTTGATCTTTGATCTTCGATCTTGATTTGCAAGATCAAACGCCTAAGACCAAAGTTCAAAAACTTGTTCACCGCGCATTCCATTTTCCCTGCGCAACCAGGGGAACAAATGTGTCGAGTCCTTCAGGTTTGAAAGGTATTGTCCTTTCCTGTTCTGCACTCATATAGGCAGTCATTAACAGTTCGGTCACTTCAAGTCCCGCATGAAAATTTTCTGACGGCTGCCTTCCGTCAAGAAAACATTGCACGAAATAACGGTTCTGTGATTCATATCCATATTCTGCGGCTTCATTCCCCAGCACAGGCATTAGGCCCTGTTCCGCATTCTGCTTTTCAACAAGATCTTCGCCTGCAGACCCTTTCACGTTCCTGCTGAGAAAAAGCTTTAAGCCACTGTCAAGCGAGTTCATGGTCAATGAATATTCCGGTCCGAGGACTTCGAGAGTTAGACGAAGACCAGCACCGACATAACTCCAGGAAGTCGTCACCTCGACGATCAAAGGATTTTCATCTTCGTCCACGTAATTGATGGTTGCTCGTGCGAAATCTTCAGCGGGCGTCTTTTGATAATCAACCTCCTTGCCCATGTTGGTTTGAAGAATCCGGGAGTACTCAGGTCGCGACCATTTCAAGCTGGCGATCTGCGCTGAAACTTTCACAGGACGGATACTCGCGCGCGGGGCATCAGGCTTCGTCAGCATGAATCGCGCAACCTCCACGCTGTGGCACATCATGTCGTTCAACACGCCGCCACCCTGCAGTTCACCTTGCCAAAACCATGGTGAGTGTGGCCCGCTGTGTTCTTCCGCAGCGCGTGCCAGATATGGACGACCGGTTAAGGCCGCGGCTCGTTTCCACATGATCTCTTTGCCCCGCGTAACAGCGGGCGCGAAAATTTGGTCTTCGAGGTACCCATGTAATAGACCCGAGCGTTCAACCAACTCCACCATCTGCCTGGCTTCTGCAGTATTGCGCGCCAGTGGCTTCTCACAAGCAATGCCAATCAATTTCCCTTTACGGGCATCCAACGCATCACAGATCGCCCACATATTCTGAAGACGTTGATGGTTTGGTCCGCAAAGCCACAGACAGTCGATATCTGGGGCGGCGACCATTTCTTCAATGGAATTGAAGGGGGACGCGTTCCCGACGCGCAGTTCACGCGCTAGCGCTGCCGTTGCTGCTGCGTGGTCCGGATTTGGGCTATATATACCGAGGACGTCTGCGTCGCGAACTCCGCGCCAGGCTTGCAAGTGAAATTTTGTGACAAAACCGCTACCGATGAATCCAACGCCTAGCTTCTTAGCCATGTGTTTGATAGTCCTTGACAGAAAAGTTCCAACTGGAAAGAATCGGCAACGCTCGTCGAATCTACTTCGTTGCTCTACCAACAAATTCATCAATCATGTTACTTCGAACCGCGCTCCTGACTGTTCTTCTTCTTATCACAACCCAGCTTACCCTGGGCCAAAAGTCGGTGGGTATCTTTGCCGGCAGCACGGATGTCGGTAATCCGCTGAACAAAGGCTCTGTGGTCTACGACGAGGCCCAACAGCGCTACGTCATCGAAGGTGCTGGAACGAACATGTGGACCAACCATGATGAGTTTCAGTTTGCGTGGCAACGCATCAGCGGAAACTTCATCGCCACCGCTCGAGCATCTTTCATTGGAAAAGGCGTCGAGCAGCATAGAAAGACTGGTTGGATTGTTCGCTCCAGTCTCGACGCGGATGCTGCGCAGGTCAGTGTCGTGTTGCATGGTGATGGTCTTACCGCGCTACAGTTTCGCAGATCAAAAGGAGCCAACATCGAAGAGCTAAGATCAGAGATCACGAGGCCAGATATTCTTCAATTAGAAAGAAAGGGCGATACCTACACGCTTTCGGTCGCACATTCTGGCGACGTCTTTGCCGAAACCAAACAAGTCTCAATCGATTTTGGCAACGAGGTATATGTCGGACTGTTCGTCTGTTCACACAACAAAGACATCGTTGAGAAAGCTGCGTTCGACAATGTCCGCATCACGCGGCCTGCGCCTGACACCTTTGTCCCCTATCGCGACTACATCGGCAGCGACCTGGAGATTATGGATGTCGCCAGTGGCCTCAGGCGCATCATCTACACCGCAGCGGATTCTTTTCAAGCACCAAACTGGACGAAAGACGGCAAAGCATTAATCTTCAATCGCAACGGTCGTTTGTATCGCTTCGATCTAAGAGCAAAACAACCTACCGTCATCGACACCGGATTCGCCACAAACAATAACAACGATCACGTTCTGTCGTTTGATGGTCGAATGATTGCTATCAGCAATCACAGCAGAGACGACGGAAACGCTTCAATCATCTATACGCTTCCAGTTAACGGTGGCGTCCCACGGCGTATCACAGCTAAAGGGCCATCATATCTACACGGTTGGTCGCCTGACGGTAAATACCTGGTTTTCACTGGCGGCAGAAATAACGAGTTCGATATTTATAAGATCCCATCAGCCGGCGGTGAAGAAATAAATCTAACCAGGTCCCCGGGACTCGACGACGGACCGGAATTCACTCCGGATGGAAAATATATCTACTTCAATTCGACCCGATCCGGAACTATGCAAATCTGGCGCATGAAACCAGACGGAACAAATCCGGAACAAGTTACAAACGATGAATATAACAACTGGTTTCCACACATCTCGCCAGACGGCAAATGGATTGTCTTTCTTTCTTTTCTCAAAGATGTCAACCCAAATGATCATCCGTTTTACAAGTATGTCTACATCAGGTTAATGCCGATGAATGAAGTGAAGCCTCGAGTAGTCGCTTACGTTTACGGCGGTCAGGGCACGATTAATGTTCCGTCGTGGTCGCCTGACAGCAAGCGCATCGCATTTGTCAGTAATAGCCAACACTAAAGTTTCAGCGTCTCCATGAATCGTAAACTCTGCGGGATTTGAGTAACGGACCTCGACGATTCATCTTCGAGGAAATACCACTTCACCCCAACATCTTTTGCGGCCCGGATAACGTCTGACCACGGAATGACTCCCTGGCCCAAGGCGACGTTATTTTCGACATCCGATTCACCAAGAAGGTTGTGCGGCGTTCCCTGTTTCATGTCCTTCACGTGCATGAGGACAAAACGATTTCCATAGCGCTTTAATAACTTCACAGGATCTTGTTCGGCGTTGACTACCCAATAGACGTCCATCTGGAATAGTACGTACTTCGAGTTTGTTAGCGCGGCCAAAAGATCGAACAAGGTACCATTCTCATATGGAACAAACTCATAGCCGTGTGTATGGTAGAAAAACTTCAGATTGTTTTTGGCAAGCACTTCACCCGCTCGATTGAACACTGCCGCGATTTCGCGAACGGTTTTTTCATCCAGCGGGTGTGGCTGCCCGATCCAGGCGCAACCTACGTATTGCACCTCAAATAACTTCGACTCTCGAATAACATCATCGAGATGATCGCGAAACTGTTCGTAGGAGAAGTGGGCGCTAATGGCCTGCAACCCCCTGGCCCTTAGTTCGGCGCTGAATGACTGCGGCTCGACTCCGTAGGTTCCGGCCAACTCAACATACTTGATGCCAAATGACCGAACTTGATCCAGAGTGCGTGGGACGTCTGCCTTGAATTGGTCACGAAGACTGTAAAGCTGCAAGCCGATTGGCGCGCCAATAGGTTTACGCTGATTGGTGCGAAAGCCAGAAGTCGCCACCAGAGCGAAAAGTGATAGAACTACGGATAGAAGTTTCATGGCCAAATGGATATTCCCTATAGTCATCTTACTCTTGAATAGCTTGTTGGTCTCACCTCAAACTACGAAAATTCCGGTTATTCTGTCCACCGATGTCGGTAACGAGATCGGCGATCAATGGGCCATCACCTATTGCTACTTCGACCGAAATTCAAAGTTCTCGGTGTAAGGCCGGTCGCGGTACAATCGGTAGTTGCTTAGAGAAGAATATCAAGCGTGGTACTTTCGATACGTAAACCATCCGTGTCAATGATTTTTCAACGGTGAAAAGATTGCCTCTATCGACGGGAAAGACGCAGAGGACGCAGAGAAGACGCAGAGGAACACTCAAGTCCTGGTCTATCATTCTTTGCTTCGGCTTCTTTATCTCAGTCACCGCACAAACAACAGAATGGCGCTACTACGGCGGCGATTCCGGAGGTAAGCGATATTCAGAACTCAAACAGATCAATACTGAGAACGTCACATCTCTCAAACGTGCTTGGACCTACCACACAGGCGAATTGGAACTTGGTCTCTCTACAGCTCCGTTCCAAGCCTCCTTTTCATGTACACCGCTTGTTGTGAAAGGCGTGATGTATGTTTCCACGCCATCCAGTCGCGTTATCGCCCTGGACGCAGAAACGGGAACCGAGCTCTGGAGGTTTGATCCGCAAGCTGACAAACGCGTGCGCGAATTCAATTCACACCGAGGAGTTGCTTACTGGGAAGACAAAACGGGCAGGGACCGGCGCATTTTATTCGGTACTGTCGATGGTCGTTTGATTGCGCTCAACGCCAACACGGGACAACCAATTCCTCAATTTGGCACTGCCGGTTCAATCGATCTTCGCGCCGACGGTGCAGATAGATTTAAACAGGATCCTTCGTGGGGCGCGCGAGTGACGTCTGCTCCTGTTATCTACAAAGACAACGTAATCGTCGGCTGGGGTCTACCGGAGTTTCCGGCAAAAGGTCCGAACGGCGATGTGCGCGCCTTTAGCGTCAAGACAGGTAAGTTGATCTGGACATTTCACACTGTTCCCCGCCCAGGCGAACAAGGAAGCGAAACATGGAGCGCGGATGCGTGGAAAGATCGGATGGGCGCAAACGTCTGGTCAACAATGAGCGTGGATCAGGAACGCGGCATCATCTATCTGCCTGTCGGTTCGCCGGCGTACGACTTCTATGGCGCCGATCGCAAAGGACAAAATCTTTATGGAAATTCACTCGTGGCGCTTAACGCGGCAACGGGTAAGCTTATCTGGTACTTTCAGATGGTTCACCACGATCTATGGGATTACGATCTGCCGGCACAGCCTTCATTGATTGATTTACGCGTGAACGGTCGCACGATTCCAGCAGTAGTTGAGGTAACGAAGATGGGCTTTGTCTTCGTTTTCAATCGCGTAACTGGAAAGTCTCTATTCCCAATCGAGGAGCGACCAGTACCACAAAGCGAAGTACCCGGCGAACAAACCTGGCCGACTCAACCCTTCCCGGCCAAACCGCCGGCTCTGGCGAGACAGTCATTGAGCCGCGATGAAATCAGCAAGGTCTCTCCTGAATCAGAACGTTATTGCACTGACCTATTCAACAAGTTGACGAACCACGGCATGTACACACCGGCTGGATTGACACCGACGCTGATGTTCCCCGGTTATCACGGTGGAGCAAACTGGTCCAGTGCCTCCATCGATCCGTCAACTGGATACCTTTACGTGAATATGAATGAGGATGGCGCCGTTGGTCAGATGAATCCTACGTCACCCGGTTCGCCCATACCTTATGTAAGACAAGGTCGTTTCGAAGAGTATGCCTGGTTTCGCGACAAGAATGGCCGACCCTGCCAACAACCACCGTGGGGCACATTGACCGCTGTTAATTTGAAGACAGGTGACATCGTTTGGCGAATCCCGCTCGGCGTAGTTGATGAACTTGAAGCTAAGGGGATTCACAATACAGGCACACAAAATCTCGGCGGATCGATTGTCACTGCTGGTGGTTTGGTCTTCATCGCCGGCACAACGGATCGCCGCTTTCGCGCTTTCGACTCCAAAACGGGAAAACAACTCTGGGAGGCCCGGATCGAAGCCAATGGACATATGACGCCAATGACTTTTCACGGTAGTAAAACGGGTAAGCAGTTCGTGGTGATTGCCGCTGGTGGCGGAGGTTTCCTGCGAGGATTAAGTAGCGTGTTGTCCGATTCGGTTGTCGCGTACACGTTGCCGTAATCAAACTCATTGTGCTGGTTCGGCGCGAACTCTATGAACTTCGGACAGAGCTCAAACCGTCCGATCCTTGAATCTCGGGTACTGCGAAGAGAATCAAAAAGGGGTCGAAAACAGGGCCCGGTAAACCACCATGTATCAGCGACAGAGTTTGCGCGCTGGCGAGATGAAGGTGCGCGCTGAAAAGATGTTTGATTCGTCGAAGGTGTAGTTTCCCCTGGTGGTCTACTCGGGAGGCATCGTACCGGGAAGGGGAGCCTCCGCGTACCCGGGAATTGGGAGGAGCTCACTTCATCCTTGTTTTTTTTAACCCTGCAAAGTTCCCACGGACCTTGAGTGGTTGGTAGGGCCACGCGGCAGTTTTTCCCGAGGCAGCATTCTTGCAGATAGCGACTTCCAGTTGGAAGTCCCCTTCGAGTTCATCCGAGCCAGTGCGCGCGGTGGTGCGTAGATAGCCCACCGTCGGTTCTGCAGGTCGACAGTTGAATTGCAATGGTCTTCCCCCAAGTTTCACCGGAAAGGCGACGTGTGTTCCTTGCGCGAGCCGTCCTTCGGCGTCGGTCTCGATCAAGTTGGCCCAGCCCCCGTCGGCGCTAAGCTCGATATGATCCGGTGCTATCTTGCCGACCTGGGCGCCAGGACTTGCCTGATCGAACCGCGGTCCACGATCGTAACCCAGGATGACGCCAGGGATCTCCCAAGGTGCACGGCCTGAATTGAAGGCAGGCATCTCGACCTGAACCTTGAAGGCCCGGCCTCCGATTAATCGGGAAGTCTGGGACATATTCGGGCCGGTCGGCTTTTCCCTTTGCCGCCTCAACGCGACGAGAGCGGCAAGCAGC
>DAIOGT010000200.1:0-8431 GCA_036745095.1 Pyrinomonadaceae bacterium | reverse complement strand
GAAAACAACTGGGAGTCAGTCGCAGTCCAAACTCTAAAACAATGAACAGACGTCAATTCTTAGGCGGCGGGTTAGCGATCGGCTCAGGAATACTGCTGGAACGCGCTGGTGGTCTAGCATACTCTTCGCAGGCCGCTGATTCTCGTATTGAAGTGCTGCTCGGGGAGGAAATCGCGACGATCAGTCCCAACATTTACGGGCACTTTGCTGAACATCTTGGCGGCGTCGTTTATGATGGGATCTGGGTCGGCGAGAATTCGAAGATCCCAAACACCGGCGGGATTCGCAACGCCCTCGTGGACGCGCTCAAACGGATCAAAGCTCCGGTCATACGTTGGCCCGGCGGCTGCTTCGCAGACAGTTATGACTGGCGCGATGGAACTGGACCACGCAGCCAACGGCCCAGGCGTACAAACTTCTGGGCCGACGCGCCCGAATGGCCCAAAAATGCTCCGAATGGTCCATGGAAGTTTGACACCAATCATTTCGGCACCAACGAGTTTCTTCGTTTCTGCCAGATGTCCGGAGCCGAAGGCTATCTCGCCGTGAACGTTCGTGGTCTTGGGGCTCAGGAATTTTACGAGTGGATCGAGTACTGCAACTCTCCGGCGGGCTCGACGACGCCGGCTGAACGGCGCGCGAGCGGTGAGAGTCCGAGTCGCGAGCCTTTTCGCGTTCGTTTCTGGGGTGTTGGCAATGAAACCTGGGGTTGCGGCGGCAACCTCACGCCGGAAGAGTATGCGACGGAGTATAGAAGGTTTACTGCGGCCGTCCCGCGTTACGGAGTCGACCTTAAGTTCATTGCGTCCGGTGCGAACGTTGACGACTACAATTGGACGCGCGGTTTCTTTTCGAGGACCGCTGAAAAGAATCGCGGCTTGTTCAATAGTATCTTCGGTTGGGGATTGCATCATTACGCCTGGAATCTGGGCCTGGGCAGGACCAACGACTGGTTTGCCGCCAAAGGCGACGCTCTCAAGTTCAACGACGCCGAACACTATGAGTTGTTACGCGAAGCGGATCGCATGGAGTCGCTAATCAACCAGCATTGGACCATCATGGGTGAATACGATCGGCAACATCGCGTCAAGCTCGTTGTCGACGAATGGGGAGCGTGGTACAAACCCGGATCGGAAGTATCCCCGACTCACTTGTTGGGCCAGCAGTCAACCATGCGTGATGCGCTTCTTGCGAGTCTCACGCTCGACACGTTTAATCGTCACGCTGACAAGGTAGCGATGGCGAACGTGGCCCAGTTGATCAACTGTCTTCATTCGCTGTTTCTGGCGCATGAAGACAAATTTATCGTTACGCCAACTTTTCATGTTTTCGAAATGTTCATGCCGCACATGGGCGCGAAGGCAGTCAGGGCAGTGTTTAGCGCGCCCGAGGTGCAATACACGCGTGTTGACAAGCCGGCGGAGTTCTGGGGGTTGTCAGGCTCAGCGTCTCTGAACGGAAAGCAGTTGACGTTGACTGTGACCAATCCGCACCTCAGCGAAGTTCGCGAAACCGAGATCGCAGTCCGCGGCGGCCGGCCGGCTGCAGTGCACGTTCGAGTGCTGGCAATGCCTGACGTTCATGCGCACAACACTTTCGAGAATCCTGCTGTGGTCCAGCCGCGTAACGAAACAGCCGTGTTGACCGGCGGCACGATCTCTTATCGCTTTCCGCCGGCTTCGGTTACGCGCCTGCAGATCACCGTCGCGTGAGCGTCATAAAGGTTATGTACTGGGAAGAGCGTTGGCATCCGTTGCGCGAAGAGTGGGTCATCATTGCGGCCCACCGTCAGAATCGTCCGTGGAGCGGTGAGACCATTGAACACAATGAAGAGCCCCTCCCCGCCTATGTCGAGGACTGTTACCTGTGTCCGGGTAACCTCCGTGTCAGCGGTGCCCGAAACGACAACTACACCAGCACATTTATTTTCGACAACGATCATCCCTGCGTCGGTGACGATGCTCCTAAGGATCTCCAAAAGCCAACCGGCATTTATCGCAATCAAGCCGCGAATGGCATCGCTCGGGTTGTTTGTTATAGCCCAAATCACAGTTTGACGTTGGCAGAACTCGAGCCGCTTGAGGTCGAAAATCTGTTGGGCGTGTGGCAGCAACAATATCGGGAACTATCCATTCAAAAAGAGATTAAGCATGTATTGATCTTCGAAAACAAAGGTGAAGCTGTAGGCGTTTCGAATCCCCATCCGCACTGTCAGATCTATGCGACCAACTTTGTGTTCAAGACCATCGAGACGGAGACACGCGCGAGTCAAAAACATCTGGCAGAAACCGGGCGCGTGCTTTTTCAGGATGTGATTCGCGCCGAAAAAGAAGATGGCCGCCGCATCATTTGCGAGAATGAATCAGCTATCGCCTTCATTCCTTACTTCGCGCGCTACGCGTATGAGGTTTTCGTCGCGCCAAAGACCACGCATGGCAGCATCGCTACCCTCTCACGCGATGAGCTTCGCGACTTTGCCGCGCTCTTGAAGCAAGTGCTTGTCAGGTTCGACAACCTTTGGCAGATGCCGTTTCCTTACGTGATGCCGCTGCATCAAGCGCCAACCGATGGCGGCGATTATTCGAGCTTTCACTTCCACATCGAGTTTCATCCGCCACTGCGGCGTCCGAGTCTGCTTAAGTATCTGGCGGGACCGGAAATCGGTGGTGGTAACTTCCTTTCGGACACTGCGCCGGAAGAAAAGGCACAAGAACTTCGTTCCCAATCCGCAATCCATTACAAACAAACTGTGCAGGAGCCATTATGACCAGCCCTGCAATCGATGCGAGCCAGTTGCTCGCTCCGATTCGTCGCATTCATGAACGTGTTCGCGAAGAAGTGTTGGCCGAGTGTCAGAAGAGTGAGTTGGACCAGCTTGCTGCTGTCGCCGACGACACAGCGGAAGGCGATACAATCTACGCAATCGATCGCATCAGCGAAGACGTTCTGGTCGATCTGTTTCAGCAGGAGCTCGCCGTCCTGGCGCCTCTCGTACTGGTTGCCGAAGGGATCGAAGGCGGAGAGTTGGTGTTGCCGCGTGGCGCCTCGGAAAGTGATGCAATTTGGCGTGTTGTTGTGGATCCAATCGACGGCACCAGAGCTTTGATGTATCAGAAAAGGAGTGCGTGGATCTTGACGGGAGTCGCCAGGAATCGCGGCAACGATACGAACCTCGGCGATATAGAGTTGGCGGTCCAAACGGAAATACCTTTGCTGAAGCAACACTTGACCGACGTGTTATGGGCCGTCCGCGGCGAAGGCGCATCTGCCGAAAGATTTAATCGTTTGATGCAAACGCGACAGCCGCTGGCGTTGAGGCCTTCAACAGCGAACACGATTCGTCACGGTTTTGCGATGATCGCGCGTTTCTTCCCAGGCGCGCGTGATGAGCTGGCAGCAATCGATGAAGAGATCGTGTTTGGCGCCCTCGGGCCGGTCGAGCGGGGCAAGGCGCATTGCTTTGAAGATCAGTATTTGTCTTCGGGCGGACAGCTCTATGAGCTGATGATGGGCCATGATCGCTTTGTAGCGGACTTGCGTCCACTTGTCGAAACGTTTCTGGAACGTCGTGGATTGGCGCTCGGAATCTGCTGCCATCCTTACGATATTTGTACCGAACTGATCGCGCGTGAGGCGGGGGTGATAGTCACCGACGAGCAGGGCGCAGCGCTGAGCGCGCCACTCAACATCGAGGCTGATGTTGCGTGGGTCGGGTATGCGAACGATGCCATTCGTCGCGAGATAGAACCGCTGTTGCACGCAGCGCTGGCGAAGCGAGGCATCGGCGGAAAATGAGTTACGGTTTTGTTTTTTTAGTACTGGTTCGGGTTTAACGCCGGAGGCGTTGGCTAATTTCAGCCCAGTGTTGGAGCGCAGCGACGACGCTGGGTCACGGAATGGTAATTTTTGAAAACCCTGAAGGGTTTGCCAACCGCCGAACCCTTACAGGGTCCATTCAAGAGTTTGCGTAACTTGCGGGAGAAACGTTGTTCACATCGAGTATGGGTTACGAAGTTATCCATGGTAATTCGTCGCACCCGGTTGACGTAGCCGAGTTCATCGCGGTCCTGGATAGTCTCGAAGCCCATTCCGAACTGCGTACGTTCTTTGACTCAAATTCAGATATCACTGTCGCCCGTGCTCCCGGTCGACTCGACGTGATGGGCGGCATTGGCGATTACTCCGGCTCACTCGTGCTCGAGCTGCCGATTGCGGAAGCAACCTTCGTGGCGTTGCAAAAAGATGATTCTCGAAACCTCCGCGTCGTTAGTTTGTTGGAAGACACGAGGCGCGTGCTGACATTCAACATGCCCCTCGCGCTGTTGCAGCAAGGCGGCGAGCCGCTGGGTTACGACGATGCTCGGCAGTATTTCAGTCAGGACGCGAGTCGACATTGGGCCGCTTACGTAGCGGGTGTTTTCCTCGTCCTGATGCGTGAGTTGGGTACACGCTTCAATCGGGGCGCACGTTTGCTTATTTCCTCGCGCGTGCCTGAGGGCAAAGGTGTTAGTTCATCCGCCGCGCTCGAAGTCGCGACGATGACGGCGGTGGCGACCGCGTTCGACGTCAATGTTTCGCCACGCGAACTGGCGTTGCTGTGCCAGCGCGTTGAGAACCTCGTCGTCGGCGCACCATGCGGTGTGATGGACCAAATGAGCTCCGTGTGCGGTAAAGAAAATGAACTCCTCGAGATGCGCTGTCAACCGGCGGAAGTGCTGGGCACGATCGACCTACCTCGAGAGCTCGCGGTCTGGGGACTTGACTCGGGTGTGCGGCATTCGGTTGGCGGCGGTGATTACGGATCGGTTCGGGCGGGAACGTTCATGGGTTATCGAATCATTGCGGACTTAGTCGGGTTAGCTGTAACAGGCGACGGCAAGGACGTTGTGATTGATGATCCGTACTGGAAGGGCCATCTCGCTAATCTCACTCCGCAGGAGTTCGAGGAACGATTCGCCAAAGAGTTGCCTGAAACAATGAGCGGCAAGGAGTTTAAATCGCGTTACAGTGGCACGACGGATCCCGTTACAAACGTTAAGGTCGAAAACACGTACCCGATTCGCGCGCCAGTCGCGCATGCGGTTTACGAGAACTCCCGCGTCAGCATTTTTGCAGACATGCTCCGCGACAGACGCGAACCGCTTACGCGGCAGGAAAAAGCAGACATCGGTAAGTTGATGTACGAGTCGCATGCCAGTTATTCCGCGTGCGGCCTCGGTTCGCCGGCGACAGACATCCTCGTCGAATTAGTGAAAGCCGTAGGAGTGGACCAGGGACTCTATGGCGCAAAGATTACCGGAGGTGGAAGCGGTGGAACCGTTGCAGTGCTCGGCGATCGAGATGCGTTTGCGGCCGTCAACGATGTTGCGGAGGCTTTCGATCAGTTGCATGGGTATCAGCCGTACATGTTTAGCGGTTCATCTCCGGGCAGCGCCGCTTTTGGACATCTTGTGTTGAGGAATTCGAAGGCGGCAATGAAATGACAATTCTCGTGACCGGCGGCGCCGGATATATAGGAAGTGTTACTACACAGTTGCTTCGTGCACGCGGCGAGCAGGTAGTCGTTTTGGATAACTTGTCCCGAGGCCACCGCGGCTCAGTTGCCGCTGACATTCCTTTTTACGAAGGCAACGTCGGTGATCGGGAGCTCGTCACGACGATCGCGCGCAATCACGACATTGACGCGTGCATCCACTTTGCAGCCTTCGCTTACGTCGGCGAGTCGGTGCAAAATCCGGCTATTTACTATGAGAACAATGTCGAACAAGGTGTGCGGCTGCTGGGCGCCCTCGTTGAATCAGGGATTCGCCACCTTGTGTTCTCTTCGACCTGCGCGACGTATGGCGAACCGCAACGTATTCCGATCGATGAACAGCATCGGCAACTGCCAACAAATCCGTACGGATGGTCCAAACTCTTCGTCGAACGCATGATGGCGGACTACGATCGTGCCTACGGACTGAAGTTTGTTGCGCTTCGATACTTCAACGCCTCCGGCGCCACTTCAGACCGTGGTGAACATCACGATCCCGAAACGCACCTTATTCCACTCGTGCTGAAAACCGCACAAGGCGAGGTCGATCACGTTGCCGTCTTTGGCAACGACTATCCAACCCAGGATGGCACGTGTGTTCGTGACTACATCCACGTGCTTGATCTCGCCGAGGCGCACTTGCTCGCGTTGCACTACCTGCGCGCCGGCAATGCCTCGACCGCAATTAATCTCGGCAATGGCCAAGGCTACTCAGTACTTGAGGTGATCGAAACGGCGCGCGAGGTTACGGGGGCAGAAATCAAAGTCAGGGTGCAGGCACGTCGTCCAGGCGACCCTTCACATCTGGTCGCGGACGCGTCGCGCGCGCGTTCGGTTCTCGGTTGGCAGCCGCAGCATGCTGACCTTAAAGCGATCGTCAATTCAGCGTGGCAGTGGCACACAAAGAATGTTCGCGGCTACGATACCATTTCTAACTCTAACTGGAGGACTGCATGAGCATCATCATTCGGAGCGCGTTTATCGGCGTGTGTCTGATCTTAATTTCGGCTTGTCAAAACGCATCCACGCCGAGCGGCACGGGAACCACGCCGGAGAATCTCCGCCTGGCTTTCGTTACCAACAACAGCTCGGATTTTTGGACCATCGCTCGAAAGGGCACTCAAAAAGCGGACAACGAACTCGCCGACGTCACCGTCGATTTTAGAATTCCTTCCGAAGGTACTGCCGCCGATCAGAAACGACTGCTGGATGATCTTATAGCGGCGGGTGTTCAGGGTATTGCCGTTAGTCCCGTCGATCCGGAGAATCAAACGCAATCGATTAACGAGGCCGCGAAACGCGTGTTGCTTGTGACACAAGACTCCGACGCGCCTAAAAGTGACCGCGCCTTCTATGTCGGAACCGACAACGTCGCCGCCGGACGACTCGCCGGCGACCTGATCAAAGAAGCACTGCCGCAAGGCGGTAAGATCATGGTTTTCGTGGGCAAGCTTGACGCCCGCAATGCGCAGGAGCGTCTCCAGGGAATTAAAGAAAAACTGGAAGGATCAAACGTCCAGATCATCGACGTCAGAACAGACGACACTGACCGCGTGCGAGCAAAGGCTAACGCTTCGGACACTCTCGTCAATCATTCGGACGTCGGCGCACTCGTCGGACTGTGGAGCTACAACGGCCCCGCTATTCTCGGTGCTGTGAAAGACGCAAACAAGATCGGACAAGTTAAGATCATCGCGTTCGATGAGGAAGATGAGACCCTCGCCGGGGTCAAAGACGGCGCTATCTACGCCACTGTCGTGCAACAACCCTTTGAGTTTGGTTATCAGGCGATCAGGATGATGCGCGATTTCTTGAAGGGCCAAAAATCGGCGATTCCCGCGAGTAAACAGGTGTTCATACCTACACTGGTAGTCAAGAAAGACACTGTCGAGGAGTTCACAAACAAGATCAATCAACTCCGCGGACGGTGATTAGGGAGTGAGAGATGCCAAACGATAAATACACACCGCGCCCCGAGCACAAATTCAGTTTTGGTCTATGGACAGTTGGTAATCGTGGCCGCGATCCATTTGGCGACGCGGTTCGGCCCACACTCACGCCGGTTGAAGCGGTGCGAATGTTGGGCGAGATTGGCGCCTACGGCGTCAACTTTCACGATAACGATCTGGTTCCTATTAATGCCACGCCGCAGGAGCGCGACCGGATCGTAAATGAATTCCGGCATGCGTGTGAGGAGAACGGCGTGGTGGTCCCAATGGCCACTGTAAATCTTTTTTACGATCCCGTTTTCCGCGACGGTGCTTTCACGGCTAATGACAAATCCGTGCGTGCGTATGCGCTGCAAAAGACCATGCGCGCGATGGATTTGGGTGCTGAGTGTGGCGCAAAGATCTTCGTGTTGTGGGGCGGGCGTGAAGGCACCGAAACGGACGCCTGCCGTCGGCCCGATGAAGCGGTAAAGAGATTAAGAGAGGCGCTGAATTATCTTTGTGAGTATTCACTCGATAAAAAGTACGACTACAAGATCGCACTCGAGGCGAAACCAAACGAGCCGCGGGCCGACATCTACATGCCGACTACCGGCGCGTATCTCGCTCTGATCTCTACCCTGGACCGGCCGGAGATGGTTGGGGTTAATCCGGAAGTCGCGCACGAACACATGGCAGGTCTGAACATGACGCACTCCGTGGCCCAGGCCTGGGAGGCCGGCAAGCTTTTTCATATCGATCTGAATGATCAGATTCCGGGCCGGTACGATCAGGACTTGCGTTTTGGATCGGCCAATCCCCGGGCGGCGTTCTGGCTGGTCAAGTTTCTTGAAGACGTTGGCTATGCGGGAGCGCGCCACTTCGATGCACACGCATATCGCACTGAAGACTACGAAGGCGTGAAGGAATTCGCCCGCGGTTGCATGCGCACGTATTTGATCCTGAAGGA
>DAIOGT010000199.1:0-8540 GCA_036745095.1 Pyrinomonadaceae bacterium | reverse complement strand
CTCATTCAGTCAAAGCAATGAATAACATCAAGTACGGCGTCGCCATGGCGCGCCGTGGCTGGGTCACGCGCAAAGAAGTCCTCAATACGCTTAACACCGCCGCCTTCGCGAAGGCCGTCAAACCCGTCTGACTTTTTTCACCTTTCGCACATCGCAGGTGGGTGGGAGGTTTGGGTTCTTTGTTTCGTAATCTTTGATCTCCTGCTCAAACTTCAGTTTTGCTTTTTCACGCTCGTCGTCACCGAACAATTGCGCACTGCCGGTTTCCTGGCTCACGCGAGCGCGGAGCCGGCGCGCCGCGTTCATGATCTTCGTGCGGAGGTCGCGATCTAAATCGATGATGTAAATGGCAGTCGTTTCCCGCGACGGCACGAGCGTGCGAAAAGGAATTCCCGCGCGCTCCAGCTCGTTTGTAAGTGCAACTAAATTTCTCGCCCGCATGCGTGGTCTCAACGTGTAGAGATCAACTGCGCCGCCGCGTTTCGGATGAAAATAAATTACGTATTTCTGCTGCGCATCGCGTCCCATGCGCGAAAGAAGATATCGAAGAGTCGCTTCGTCGCCTCTGACACGTAGCAAGACCGAATGTTCAGCGCCATCGCTCCACGAACCAAGCGCGCGAAACGCCCTGATTCGCGACCGCACAACGCATCCCAGATTGACGGCCTTGTTGAGCAGTTTCCTTTCCTCGTCAGAGTTTAAGGCCTCAATTGCCTGTTCGAGTTTCAAGTCAGTTTTTGTGTTCGGACTGACGAAACCATAGTTGAAAGATTTCTGATCCTGCTGGGCCGATACGAACGTGGTCCAACCGAGCAGCAGTACGAGTAAAAATGATCGTGACGCAGAGAATCGATGTGTCATAGAATGAGCCAACCTTAATCCTCATCAAGGAGACAAATCAATGCGACGAAGAACCCTCACCGAGCTCGCCAATAATCCTGATCTGATCTCAGGCATTTACAACTACTGCGATCGTTGGTGTGAACGGTGTCCTTTAACCTCACGTTGTCTGGTCTATGCTACCGAACAGGAAGACAACGATTTACCTCAAAGCCATGACGTTCGTAACGAGGCATTCTGGCGCAAGCTTAATGCGATATTCCAGGAAACACGCGAGCTAATTGTTACGTGGGCCCAGGAGGCCGGAATTAATCTCAATAACGAGACCACTGAAGTCGACGACTCTCGACATAAAAGAAAGCGTCAACTCGTCGATAATCATCCGTTAACGAGAGCTGGTAAGAAATATGCAAATGCCGCAAGTGATTGGTTTCGCGAGTTCGACCAGACGATGGAAGTCAGCGATGTGGAAGATGCGCGCGAAGTGATTCAGTGGTATCAGTATCAAATCGCGGTGAAGACGATGCGGGCGCTCTCGGGGCGTAAGGAAGAGATTGAAGAAGGTCCGGAGATTGCGGGTTTTCCGAAGGATTCCGACGGGTCCGCGAAGGTGGCGCTGATTGGAATTGATCGTTCGATCGCGGCGTGGCGGATGATGCAAATGTCGTTGCCGGACCGGAATGATTCGATTGTGCCGATGATGCTGCAGCTCGAACGTTTGCGGTTGCGGCTCGAACACGGATTTCCCGCGGCTCGCAACTTCATCAGGCCCGGATTTGATGGCTAGAAGGAGTGTGATGGAAGACAACTGCCTGTTTTGTCGAATTGTGTCGGGCGAGCTGCCGGCGACGATTGTCTACGAAGACGATAATTCTGTCGCATTTCTCGATCACCGTCCGTTGTTTCACGGTCACACGTTGTTGGTACCGCGAGAACATGTTGAAACACTCGGCGAGTTGTCGTCAAAAATTGTGGCTCCGTATTTTGAGGCTGCGCAACTGTTATCACGCGCAGTTGAATCAGCAATGGACGCCGAAGGAACTTTTGTCGCGATGAATAATCGTGTTAGTCAAAGTGTTCCTCATCTGCACGTCCATGTTGTGCCGCGGCGCAGAAAAGACGGTTTGAAAGGTTTTTTCTGGCCGCGCACAAAATACAAAGCCGATGAAGAAATGGAGGAAGTGAAAAAGAAAATCGCCGCGGCAGTTAAGAAAATCAAAGCGGAAAGCTAATTACTCGCGTGGACCAAAAAATAAAACACGCAAAAGTTTGATCTAAAAACGGCTGAGGAGTATAAAACACCTGTCGCGAGGGTTACGGCCTTCGAGACCGAGAAAGGGATCGGCAATCGGTGCGGTGACGCCCGAGCGAGAGAAGAGACAGGCGGCTGTTAATTCTATTGACGCCCTAATCGGAGCCGAAAGGCTCAGCTAGAGAAGGTTGCGAGACTTTCTCGAGCCATTCGAATAAAAACGAGTGGCACCCGGAGGCAAGGACCCGCCGAAGGGAGCAAAGCGGCTCAACGAAAGTTGAGCTTCGTTGCCGGAGCGTAACCGGCGGTGGAGGAAAAGCCACCACAACAAAAACCTAACGGCACCGTGCTCGCAAGAGTGCGAGAATTGTGAAAATGATTCGAGTGCTGACCGGCGATCGCTGACCGCCAGTTGATCATCGGGATACAAATTGGTGACTTAAGCGTGTACATGCTTTTGTTGCCATCCTATAGCGGGCTTCGGCTCACTGTAGGAGAACGGATTGCGCTGCTTTCAGCTTGCTGGGGGCAGCGCATTTCGTCTTTTAAATCTGTATTAATTACCGCGCTCGTCCGTGGCTCAACTTCGCTTTTTCTGATAGATTACCCCCTTCCAAAAGCAAAAAATTTTCTCCCCGGTTAATTGGTCCTACACTTAAGGAGGTTTTGACCCAGATGAGTGAAGCACGAATGCAGGAAACCCCCGATCCGAAGCCCGGCTCGTTTTGTTGGGTTGAGCTCGGAACATCCGATAACGAAGCAGCCAAAAATTTCTACACGCAACTCTTCGGCTGGGAAACCGAAGATCACCCGATGGGCCCTGACGGTGTTTACACGATGCTCAAGCTCGACGGCAAAGACGTTGGCGGTTTGTACAAATTAATGCCCGACATGGTGGCCCAGGGAGTTCCACCGCACTGGATGAACTACATCGCCACCGCTGATGCCGACGAGACTACCGAAAAAGCAAAAGCCGCGGGCGCAACCATAATGAACGGTCCGTTCGACGTCTTTACCCTTGGACGAATGGCCGTCATCAAAGATCCGACGGGAGCGGTTTTTTCAATCTGGCAAGCAAAGGACAACAAGGGTTCCGCCGCCTGGGGTGTACCCAACGCTCCCCTCTGGCAAGAACTCGGAACTAACGATACGCAAAAAGCGGGAGAGTTTTATTCGAATGTGTTTGGCTGGACCAAACAGCAGTTCCCCGGCCCGATGGAATACACGGTTTTCAATAACGAAGATAAAGGCATTGGCGGCATGTACCAGATCACACCCGAGATGGGACCGATCCCGCCGAACTGGATGCTTTACTTCTCAGTCGAAGATTGTGACGCCGCGGTTCAAAAAGCGACGGGACTCGGAGCCAACGTTATGAGACCGGCCGAAGATATTCCCGGTGTCGGACGTTTCGCGATCCTGACCGATCCGCAGGGCGCCGCGTTTGCCCTACTTAAACCGCAGCCTGCTCAATAATTTTTTGTAAGGCAAGCAGCGAGAAGCACAAACAGCGCAAGGATTCCTACACCTGTCGTGCTGTTTGTGCTTTTTTGTGGCTAGTCGAATTGAACGATGAAAGCGCGTCTTGTCTGGTTAATACTGTGCGGCATCTGGGGATCAACCTGGCTATTCATCAAGCTGGGTCTCGAAGATCTGCCTCCAATCACTTTTGCCGGCATCCGGTTCGTCATCGCCTGCGCGATCCTGTTTTTGATAATTCGAATTCGAGGCATCCAACTGCCGCGCTCACGCTCAGACTGGACCCTTCTCGCAGTCACGGGAATTCTCGCGTTCGGACTGAACTATGGCCTGATATTTTGGGGAGAGCAGTACATTTCTTCAGGACTCGCAGCCTTGCTACAGGCAACGATTCCCGCGTTCGGATTGGTATTCGCACACTTCCACTTGCCGGGTGAACGTTTGAGTTGGTCCAAGATCGGCGGCGTGGTGCTGGGTGTGTGCGGCGTCGCGGTAGTTTTTTCAAACCAGCTTGCAGTGGCGGGCCGCCAGGCCGTGGCGGGTTGCGTGGCGATGATTTTCAGCTCGATTTTTGTGGCGTATTCGAATGTGCTGGTGAAGGCGTATGGCAAGAACCTGAATCCGGCGATTATGGCTGCCGGTCAGATGTTGTTTGGACTGTTACTGCTGCTGGCCGTCGGCATTCCACTCGAAGGGAATCCCTTACGATTTCACTGGACTCCGATGGCCGTGATCGCGCTGTTGTATTTAGCCGTCGTGGGTTCTGTGATCGCGTTTCTGCTTTACTACTGGCTCGTGCTCAACATGGACGTCACTAAGTCGATGTTGATCGCCCTCATAACCCCCGTCGTCGCGGTCCTTCTCGGCATGATCGTCCTGAACGAAGAGTTCGGCTGGCGCACCCTCGCCGGCGGCGCCATGATCATGCTCGGCATCGCCTTCATCGTCGTACGTCGAAACCGGTATCAATCCGTGGAAGCTGTTTCTAAACCCTAAACTCGCGGATTTGGGCGGCGAGGTAGGCCTCGATCGCGAATTCGACGAGTGGGGCTTCGTCCGGTGAATAGTACTCGGGGAGACGTCGCAACTGCGTGATTTGGGACGAGAGGAGCCAGAAGCCGCCGAATTCCGCACCGAACTGATTGTGGACCGCGAGCTCCAGCGCCGTACCGTGCACGACTCGCAGGTACTTTGCCGACGACTGGTCCAGGTCCACGGTGCAATCATTCAGCGCAAAACCCAGAAACTCCACATCGCTTTCATTCACTTCACGCCGCATATTTGCGAATGAGCCCTCGCACCACACCCTGAATCTGTAACCTTTCCGGAGTCTTGATAAAAATCGGTTTGAACTGTGGGTTAGCGGGCTCGAGACGAATAAAGTCCGGCTCGCGATAAAACTTCTTCACAGTCGCATAGCTGCCATCTATCAGCGCGACCACCATCTGACCGTTTTCAGCAGTTTTTTGTGATTGGACGATGATGATGTCGCCGTCCTGAATGTTTTCGTCGATCATCGATTCTCCACGCACGCGCAGGGCAAACGTGCGGCCGTGTCCCTGCCAGTCCTTTGGCACTGAGATCGCGTCGTGACTCAGGATTGCTTCGATTGGCTGGCCCGCGGCTACGGTTCCGAGCAAGGGGATTTCGTTGTCGTCATCCCCGCCGTCACCTTCCTTTTGCTGAACAACCTGGATTCCCCTGCTGACATTCGGAATCCGTTTGATCAATCCCTCACGCTCGAGGGCCGTGAGCACAGCGTGCACGCTTGCGGACGATCTCATCTGAAACTGCCGCCCAATCTCAGCGATGGTGGGTGCCTCGTGATTGGATTCGATGTAGCGCCGAATGAACTCAAAAATCCTTCTTTGTTTGGCCGTTACTGGCATAAACCACTCTCCCTCTTGTACTGCCCAGAATAAATTTTCGTTGACAACCGAAAATCTGGCGAACATTCTCGAACATATGAGGCGCGACGTCAAGTGGTTTTTTAGAGCCGAGGTTGGTAATGCGGGGGAGACCATTACTACCTCGGTTCTAAACGTCGCGCCGTGACTCTAGCCCGGTGATCGATTGGCCCCTCATCATCCGGATTTAAACAGCTTCTGGATTGGGCCGGTTGAACACCACCACCGGGCTAAAGCCACGGCGTGATGAGCTACTTGATTAGTTTGGCCAGCTTTTTCAGGTCGTCGATGAAGAGCCGCAGCTCGAGGTGGCGTGTTTCATCGTCGGGAGCACGAAGGATGGACGAGGGATGAACGGTTGCCATGACGTAGGGCGCCAGAGTTGAAGGAATAAATTCGCCGCGCTGTTTGGTGACGCGGAACTGTGGCCCCAGCAGCGATTGGGCCGCAGTGGCACCCAGGGCGACGATCACGTCGGGTTTGATGAGAGCGATCTCTGCCTGAAGCCAGGGACGGCAGGCAGCGATCTCAAGCGAGTTGGGTTTCTTGTGGATACGGCGTTTGCCGCGGGGTTCCCACTTGAAGTGTTTGACAACATTGGTGACGTAGGTCTGTTTGCGGTTGATGCCTGCTGTGTCGAGGGCGTCGTCGAGCAAGCGACCGGCTGGTCCAACGAAAGGTCTGCCCGAAAGATCTTCTTCGTTGCCGGGCTGCTCGCCGACAAACATGACTTTCACGCGTCGTGCCCCCTCGCCAAAGACGGTCTGCGTGCCTGTTTTCCAGAGGTCGCAGGCCTGGCAGTCAGCAGCCGCGCTCTTCAGCGTCGAGAGCGTGGGGCGCGGTGGAATTAAGTCTTCTGCCGCGCTTTTGAAAGGTTTTTTGGGCATTACAAAAGGTCCTACAGGACTTTGTTTTTATCATGAAAGCCGCATTCTCAAAAGCAAAGCTCGAGGCCGAGATCGCCGGCCGTTTTGGCGATGCCTTCAAGATTCACGAAAAGGCTGTCGTCGAAACTCTGTCCACCGGTGTTGCTGAGATTGATGTCTTGACGGGCGGTCTGCCGCGTGGATCTATCAGCGAAATCTTTGGGCCGGCGTCGTCTGGACGAACCAGCCTGATGTATTCGCTGCTTGCTTATGCCACCACTCATGAAGAGACCTGCGCTCTCGTAGACACAAACGATGTGTTTGCGCCGGCGGCGGCGACTGCCGCGGGTATGAATTTCGATCGTTTACTGTGGGTTCGCTGCGCCGGCAATCTTGAGAACGCCTTCAAAGCGACAGACTTATTGTTACATGCGGGCGGGTTTGGCCTCGTGATTCTCGACCTCGGAGACGTGCCTGGGAAAGAGGCGCGGCAGATCATCTCGTCGTGGTGGTATCGCTTCCGGCGCACCGTGGAAGACAGGCCCACAGTCCTGACAGTGATTTCAGAAGAGGCGTGTACGCGATCGTGTGCGGCACTCGCGCTGGAGTTGAAGGGAACGCCGGAGTGGTCGCGCACGACCGTTAAGCGAGGGATTGGCAATCTGCTGCAATCCAACGCAATCAAGATAAATCGTCAACGTCCTGTTACTCCGTGGATCGGAGACGGTCAATACAGGGCTACAGCGTTATCCGTGTAAATCGCCGGAAGGGATTTTCGCAAATTTTCGCTAATGTTCCAACGCCCATGTTTGCTTGTATACACGTTTCGCAGCTGCCGGCCGATTTTTCTCTGAGTGAATTTGCTTACGGGTTCTCCCCGATCCTGGAGGAAGTCAGGGATGGGACGGTCGTAATCGATGTCGAAGGGTGTGAGTTGTTGTTTGGGTCAGCTTATCAACTCGCTAACGAAGTAGCTCAACGCGCCCAAAAGCGAGGAACAGCAGGCGGATTGGAAACTACAGTCAGTGTCGCAGTAGCCGCAAATCCCGATGCGGCCGTCCATGCCGCCACTCACCTGAAAGGAATCACCTACGTTTCACCGGGCGAGGAGCTGACTTGCCTGGGAGACTTTCCCCTTGCGCGTCTCGATCCTTCTCTTGCGAATGTGGAGGAAGAAACTGCTGCTGAGGTTCTGGAAACACTCCGGCTGTGGGGCGTTCGTACGTTTGCTGAATTTGCCTCACTTCCCATCGCGGGCGTTTCCGAGCGTCTCGGCCAGGCAGGAATCAAACTTCAGCAACTCGCTGCCGGCAAAACTGAGCGACACCTGCACGTCAAACAACCCGAGCCCGTATTTTCAAACTCGCTCGAGCTCGAACACGCGATTAGCGAACTCGAGCCACTCTCCTTCATCTTCGCCCGACTGCTGCACCAGCTCTGTGCTGCGTTGAACGCACATGCACTCGCGACGAACGAGTTGTGTGTGACGATGCAACTGGAAGATCAGACCACACATGAGCGCAAACTGTCTTTGCCTCACCCGATGCGCGATCACAAAGTGTTTCTGAAGCTGCTGTTGCTCGACGCGGAAATGCACCCGCCGCAGGCGGCAGTGACGTCGGTTTCGATTGCGTGTGAGCCGGTGAAGCCGCGCGTATTGCAGAGCGGGTTGTTTGTGCCGCTTGCCCCCGCGCCCGACAAACTCGAGTTAACACTTGCGAGACTCGCAAAACTCGTGGGCGAGGAGAATGTCGGTTCACCAAGTTTGCTCGACACCCATCGTCCGGATGCGTTCCGTCTCAAACGGTTCACGTTGCAGACTGATTCCGATCGCAGGCGGCGTCGAAAAAATAACCAGCAACGCGCGATTACGACGCGGCAGTGTCTTGGCTTTCGCCGGTTTCGCCCGCCGCTGAGGGCGATTGTTGAGGCGCACCAGGGTTGGCCCACGCAGATCAGTGCGTGGAGTAAGCAGCGTAGTGTTTATGGAAGAGTTGTTGACGCGGCTGGACCATGGAGAACTACGGGTGATTGGTGGCGCGACGATGGCTGGGCGCGCGACGAATGGGACGTGAAGCTCGAGCGCCTGGGCCAGCAGACGCTCTATCGTGTTTATCGAGAGATCCAAACCGAGCACTGGTTTGTGGAGGGAAATTATGATTAGCCACAAAAAGGCACAAAAAACACAAAAAGAGA
>DAIOGT010000198.1:0-8578 GCA_036745095.1 Pyrinomonadaceae bacterium | reverse complement strand
GACGTGAAGGTTACGAAGATGTGGAAGTGCGGGCTCGCGTGATGGTTTCTCTTAATGGGCGTCAACCGCAGTTGCTAATCGATCCCAACGTAGATCTCGCTAAAGAACATGTGAGTTTGTTACCTATGCGCTGGATAGTGCCGCTGACAACGCCCCTCGCAGTAAACCCCCACGCAGATGTCAAGCAGTGAACCATACTCGGCTTGAACCATTTTCAAACTTTATATAAGGTTCTTTCGTTCATTCACCCAACTAACTGGAGACCTCATGTCGGAAGAAAACAAAGAATTGCTTCGTCGCTGGTTTGAGGAAGTTTGGAACAAGGGACGCGCGGATGCGATCGTCGAGATGTTCGACGAAAACGGTATCGCGCACGGCTTATCGGATGATCCTTCGAAGCCGATTAAAGGTCCGACAGACTTCACGCCGTTTCACACAACGTTCCGCGCAGCCTTCCCAAATATGATCATCAATGTCGATGACATGGTTGCTGAAGGCGACAAAGTCGCTGCGCGTTGCTCCGTGCGTGGTAAGCACGAAGGCGAGTTCAGGGGAAGAGCCGCGACGCAGGCTCCGGTCGCGTTTACGGGCATGACCATTGTGCGGATCCGCGACGGAAAGATTGTAGAGGCGTGGAATAACTTCGATTTCATGACTATGTACCAGCAGTGCGGTCTCCAGTAATCGCAAGCTTGCAGCTCGCTCAAACACCGCCGAATTGAGGGAGTGGACTCTGGACCGCCGTCAGAACTACCCCTCTGATGAACGTATCACAGAGGACATAGAGGATTCCGTTTTGTTTGTATCCAATGACGCAGCGCGGACGCGTCGTGGCGGCTCCTTCGCATACGAATGGTTCACAACAAGGTCAGCACATCGCGGTGACACTACTTACTTCCCAAACCAGACGCGTGATAACGTCGGGTTTCGCGTTGCGCGCACAATGCCGCTTCCGTAAACGCACAACGCCTCTTGAAATTCCAGGGTTCAGCAAATCCTCGCAACGGTTATGAGAAATACTTTGCCCGAGCCGCCGATTGAGGAGCGAGATACTACTAAGTTACTCGAAGACTTATGCCTCGCGTTGCGTGATGTTGGCGTCGGCGATTATGGTTTGCCTGATAACGAGGGTGGTGTCGCTAACGTCGCGCGCGTTCAGCAGATTCATGCAGAATTACAAAAGCGCGCGGTAGATTATGGGCCTCGTGTTGCGCAGCTCTCAGACGAAACAGAGTGGCAGATGGAG
This sequence comes from Pyrinomonadaceae bacterium, assembly GCA_036745095.1. Classification (GTDB taxonomy): domain Bacteria; phylum Acidobacteriota; class Blastocatellia; order Pyrinomonadales; family Pyrinomonadaceae; genus PSRF01. The sequence continues at coordinate 7,332 of DAIOGT010000198.1, read as the reverse complement.
CTGCTGCTGCAGGATTGCCTGGCTTACCCTGAGGTCATTCCTTATGTCAGAGAGAGCGATGGTGTGCGTCGCGCTTTAAGATGTTACATCTGTCGGGAACGAGAGTTTCCCGATCGCAACGCTCTCGCTCTCTGCGATGTCTGCCTGGAACAATCGGCGGAATCCATACGCAACCGGCGCCCCTGGGGTGGCCTTCTCCTTTTCCGCATTTATAACGAGTCGTATTGGTGCAAGCATGCGAATGAGGAAACGGTGATGGCCGCGTTCGATGATTATGAGACGCTAGGTTATGCGTGGTGTGCGCAATGCGTAACTGAGGAGCAAGGGCGGCGCGAGTCCAAGCGAGCTCATTCACCGAATTAGATATGAGTTGGCTTTGCCTCAGAAGTCGGAACTATTCCTGGAAAGGGTCAGTACAGGCGCAGTTCCTACTTTTGGAGCAACGCCATATGAAAAATGCCGCTAGACTTTGACGCGCAGAATCGTCGAATCATACGAAACAGATCGAAAGGACAATTCAATGAACCGAAGAGAGTTTGTTGTAGCGGGTTCGTTCACTTTGGCCATGCTGGCCCTACGCGCGTCCGCGCAGGAGAAGAAACAGTTTGTCTGTCCGCCCTGCGGATGCAGTCATGACGGTGAGGTACACGACGAACCGGGCACTTGTCCTGTTTGCAACATGGCGTTGATTGAAAAGACAGCGGCGATGAGTGAGCTGACCGGCATTCCCAACTTTCTGAAACTCACGGAGCAAGTCTGGACCGGCGGTCAGCCCTGGCTCGAGCATCTGCCGAAACTAAAAGAAGCCGGCATCAAGGTCGTCATTAACCTGCGCCCGCACAGCGAATGGAGAGGCGAGAGCGAAGCCGCGAAAGTGAAGGAGTTGGGAATGAGCTACTTCAACATTCCCATCGCTTCCAGCGCACCCGACGAGTTGGACGCAGATGATTTTCTAAAGCTCACTGACGAACAACTCAAGAATGGCCCAGTGTTTATCCACTGCGCGACGGGCTCGCGCGTCGGCGCCTTCTGGATAATTCGCCGCGTAATGCGCGATTCATGGGAATTCGACAACGCATTGGAAGAAGCGAAGCGGATCGGGCTGCGCAATCAATCGCCGTTGATCGAGTTTGCTAAAGACTACATCGCGAAAAAGAAGAAGTAGTAATTATAAAGGGTTTGCTTGCGCTCGGACTCTGCCTCGGAAAGCCAAATAAAATTTCATTGCAAACAACACAAATGTTTGGGAACGCTGCCTTATACTCCAACGTTGAATGATCAGAGCAATCCCTACCTGGACAGTTGGAGGTCGTATGGAACGAAGCGGAATTCTTAAACGAACTTTACTGGCAGCGGTCGCTGTTTCTCTTATCGGAATCTCAGTTGCAGTTGTTAAGACGCGAGGGCAGGAGCCGGCTTCCAACAATCGCGGCGATCAATGGGAGTACCTCGTGGTTGCCGGTCCGAGTACGACGAATTTTACCCCCACAAGCTCGCCGCGGATGCGCAAGGAACCGAACGCACCGTTCGGACGCGAGGCATTTGTGCTCGAGCAACACATGGACAAGCTTGGAGCAAACGGTTGGGAACTCGTGACAGTAGCAGGACCTGCAAACGATCCCGCGTTCTACTTCAGACGACGTAAAAGCGCGGACTGAATCCGCTGAATTTTTTCGGATCTCAATAACGCTGGTATGTCCATCGTTGACGGCGATCTAACGTCGCTGCTTCCCTAAACAATGGACATACCAACTTCACGCCCCATGTTCACTTCTGCAACTGCTCCAAAAAATACGCCAGATCAAAGAACTCTTTCTCCGTTTGAATCTTTCCGTCCTGATTGAATGTGAAGAAGCCGATGCCCTCCAGGAAGAAGACGTGTCCCGTCTTCGTTGTGAAACGTAGCCTCCACTTGACCGCGGCTTCCTGTCCACCCGTTTTGATATCGAGCGAATAGAGCTTCATATGATTGAAGAGGGTAGGAAAGGTCGCCAGATAAGCGGCAATAGCTTGTGTTCCCTGCATCGGCGGAGTTCCGACCGGATCCTCGAGCACAGCGTCCGCGGCAAAATGGTTTACGACTCGCTGGACATCGAACGTTACTAATCCGGCGAATGCGTCCTCAATCACCGCCTCGATCTGCTGCGAGGTTAGATCCGGGGTTGCAGCCTCCGCTTCGCGAGCGAAGCTCGAAGCCACTAAGAACACAATCGCCATCGCCAGCGCCGTCATTCTTCTCACTAACAAACTTTGGTTTCTCATTTCTGTTTCCTTTGTATATTGAGTTCATGTGAGGCGAATATCACCATGCCATCGGATTCGATGAGGCAATGATCCGCAAATAAATACCGTCGTACGGAGAAGTTGCTGAACTCTTCGACGTATTACTGCGACGCGGAATTTTTTAATTGATTAAAACAGGAAGGGATCCTAATTCTTTCTCTTTGAGGTCTTAGGGCGGCGCTTCGTAAATTTCACTGAGAGAGGTGCTTCAAAAATACTCCTGCACTCTGGCGCAGTGACTCCAAGCGGAACGATATAGAGCCTTACGTTCAGGTCCGGAGCAAAGCCGCAATCAACTGTAGTAATTCGAGTTGGATCGATCTCTCGTACATTTACTAGATATGACTTGGCACGATCAAGTCGTTCGCTGGCTTCGTTTTCGAATGTCACCTGACCAGCCTCCATCATGATCAGACCAGACGACTCCGGATCATTTAGGAGTTGGATCGCAAAACTATCCAGCCGCGCCTTCTCGTCTTCAAAACGAATATCTCCATACTCGTCAAAGCGATGACCACACACAAATACCGCAGGAACTTTCGTCGTTGCGGAAGCTGACGCCCTACAGCCGGGCGGCGCCCCTACTAATTCCGCGGTCGCGATCAGTTCCGCGCCACCGAGCCCGGTGCTATCAACGCTGATCGAGGCAGTGCCCTGCCCGGACGTAATCGTGCCGGCTGAAACGGTCCAATTGAATCGCGGGCTGGTCGTATGGAGCATACTGGTGGTTTTGACCACGAACACGACCGCCTCGCCCGCCTCCACTTGAGCTGGTCCATTAACTTCAACGATCCCACACGTCGGAGGCGTTTGGGCCGAGGCAAATGAAGCACTCAATAGCAGTAAGAAGACCAACAATATGTGAATAAATCGGACCATTGCGGAAAGCTTCCACCTGCCAAAGCGAAATGTCAAGCTATACATCCCGGCCATGTGTCCAGCAGATCACGACAAGTTTTACTATCAACAACACGCCTTACAAACTACGTATTGAGCCCGTTCGTCTCAAAATAAGTACCGTTCGTGTATTCCTCGTTGCCCCTCGCAAACGTTTGCGCCTACGATGCCGCGCCGAAATTCATTTAAGGAGAGCGCGATGAAACTCAGAATTCTCTTCCCGATTTGCTGCCTCTTGTTTTCTGCAACTTCCCTCTACGGACAAGCAACGCCACCCGAAAAGTCGCCCGATACGGCAACAGTACTGCGCAAGGGTTTCACGGAAGTGAGTGGATGGGTAACGCAGGCTGCCGAAATGGTGCCTGACGACAAGTACAATTACCGGCCAGTCGATTCAGTGCGCACGTTCGGGCAGTTAGTGGCCCACATCACTGATTCGTACAACTACTTCTGCGCGCGCGGCTCCGGCAACAACGTTGAGTGGGCCGATCCCATCGAGAAGGGGAACACCGACAAAGCGACGCTCATCCCGAAGCTCAAGCAAGCCGTCGATCGTTGCCACGAGGTATACAACGGCAGCAACGGCCGCGTTGGTCCATTGCTAAACAACGTGGGCCATACGAGCCTTCACTACGGCAACATCATCACGTACATGCGCATGCTCGGCCTGAAGCCGCCCTCGAGCTAGTTTGAATCAGCCGGTTTTAGCGCGGCATTCAAATCACTCCGATGCTCTCCGCTTGTCGTATCACTTCGAGGCGACTGTGGGCGTCGAACTTTGTGAGAATGTGCTTGATGTGATTGTTTACCGTGGCGGTGCTGATATTCAGCTGATTGGCGATGGCTTTGGTTCTTTGTCCCTTTGCCAACTTTCGTAGGACTTCAACTTCACGAGATGTAAGCGCCACCTTGGGTGTCGCAGGGCTAGCGACTTTTGTGCCGTTCAAACCATTGCCGGAATGCGTCCGGACAAACTCGCTTAGCGCCTGCTCAAGACGTTTTCGCGTCTCTATCGGATGGGCTATGTGAATAGCATTGAGTGCTCCCGATGCCTGATCGGTGGCGATCACGGTAGACAGATTGCACCAAATCTTTCCGGTTCTTGTTTGCAGACGTAAATCGAAATTCACCAGCGGGAGATTGCCGCGCGCGGCACGTTCAATCACACATTGCTCAGTGCAGAGTACGCCATTATCGTCAGAGCATTGCAGCACCTCGTGACAGGAATTCCCGATCGCTTCCGCTTCAGTTAATCCAAATAGTTGGACCGCGGCCCTGTTCCAGCCACTGATCCGTCCAGCAGCATCGACGGCGAATGCTGCATCCGCCGTACCGTCGAGGAACGTGAGAAATCGTTTCAACCCCACTTATCTTACCTGTTTAAGAAAAACGGCCGGGGAGGTCGGCCCAGTCATAGAGAATGTATCTCCTATGGAATGTATCTATCAATCAGCGTGCGCTCGGAACCGATCGTCCCTGCGTCGACAATGACTTCAACGCCGACACTCCAGGCACTGCCATTGCTCGCAGTCGTCACTGCTCGCAATACTCCCGCGTTCGGAAAAACACGAGGATGGGTGACGGTGGTCCAGGCTCTTCCATCCCAGTGAAGAATCATTGGACCAGAGCCCGACACTCCAACCGCCCATACATCGTTGACTGCCGCAGCTGCAACTCCGGTGAAATAAGCACCAAACCCACCGCCTTCATACCCGGCGGGCGGGTTCGAACTGCTTGCGGCGCGACAGATCCTTTCAGTCCAGCGAGTGCCATCCCAATGCCAAATCGTGGCAAACGTTTGGTTAGTGAAGATTCCTTTGCCATCACCCACCGCCCAAACGTCGTTGCTCGCACTTCCCGAAACTGCCGTAAACTTCTCAGAACTCAATCCATTTCCTACTTTCACGGGAACAATACTCCAAGTGCCGCCGTTCCAATGCAGCGCAAGCGGTGCTCCCGCAACACTCCCCACGGCCCAGATATCGTCAGCTGATATCGCGGTGACACCGAAGAGTTGGTTAGCTCCACCACTAACATTCGGACTCGCGATCTGCCGCCAACTGCCGCCATCCCAATGAAGAATCAATGTTTCGATCGGTGTTTCCGACTTAGTCCCGCCGCGATATCCAACCGCCCAAACGTTGTTTGCTGAAAGCGCTGCAACACCTCGAAGCTCGTTGAATTGCTTATCAGGACTGGGACTCGTGACGATATTCCACTGCGCCCCGTCCCAGTGCTGAATCAACGATCGACTCGGTAGGGTTCCGTTATGACTAGACCCGACGGCCCACACGTCATTTCGCGCTACACCTGAAACAGCATGCAGTTGGCTGTCGATATCGTTCCTGGGATTCGGACTCGGCACAATATTCCAGCTACTGCCATCGAAGTGTTGAATCAGAGTACGCTTGACGTACTGTGGACCATTAGGATCCTGTGCCCAGCCAACTGCCCACACGTCGTTTTCAGAGACGGCGTCTACTCCGAGGAGTTGATTATTATTGGTCGTACTAATATTCGGACTAATATCTTTCTGCCAACTGCCGGAGACACCCGGCACAACGTCGGGGCAGTTTGGAATTGTTTCAAAGCTGCCGGAAGCGCTACTACAGCCACGCTTCGCACAACTTGTCACTCTGTAAAAGTAAAGGGTTCCTGGTGTAAGGCCGGCGAGTGAAATTTCGTGAAAAGTAACCTGATTTGGCAGATAAACCTGCGGGGCATCGGCTGGAACCGGACTGCTGTTGCTGTACTGCACGAGCGAATCAGAAGCAGTATTGGTGCTCCATATCACCTCTGCTGACGTAGAGGTTTCCGCAGTCGTAGCGACCTGAGTAATTTTCGGGGCACGCGCTGGCGCGGCCACCATTGGCATTACCAGCAGCGGTAACTCGATTGAGACAACAAGACATTTGAGAATCGTTTTCCGTTTTAAAGTGAGGAGCCACGCGCAACCAAATTTTTTTGTGAACCTCTTCATCACATTTCTCCCCTTCTTGACACACCTAACAAATGTCGGGCCATGTTTCTCGGGGGTGAGCGTTTTGCTTACATGTTGGTAATCCCAGATCGGCTTCGTTTTATTCCCAGCGCGACCAGCCGATCTTATTTTTTGTATCAGATCTTAACTTTGGCCAACGGCTTCCACGTTTTCGTCAAACTTACGCGCTCGGCCTCAGCGATGTGTCGTAACAATGAGGGTTGGACGGCTTGAGCGATTGAGAGATTTTCAGTTTCATGCAGGCTTGAGACGACATAAACCGCATGTCGCGTGGTCGTAAAATGGGCCAATTGAAAATCATGCAGTTGTGTATCGGTGATTGTCCCATTTTGTACTGTGAGGCCGGCGCGATTTTCCGCTTCAAGGTTCGTTAACAGAACAGAAACAAGTTGGCCGCGATAGCTCAGGATGACATGGCCAAAACGCCGGCCTTTGAAGACACAGGAATGCGCGCCCACTAGTTCTACACCACTGGGAAGCCGACCTTCCGACATCACAGCATTCACGAGGTTGATATACGCACGATCATACTTGCGACCCGCCTCCTCAAGGTCAATCGGTGCTTCATCTAAACGATGATTCAAAGCACAGTCGCGATGGTCTCCGGCAGCACTCTCATTTAAGGTCGGACCGCTGTCTGAACCCCAACGTTGTTGCGCGACTATCAGACCGAGGGCAGCTACAATTAACACTGACGCGGCAATGGCAATAACCTTCGAGATGGATTGAGGACGCCGGCTTAACGCAATTTCGCGCAATTCGGTCGCTAGCCGGCGCTGAAAATTATCGCTGATCTGCAAATCGGGACTGCCTTTGAATCCACTTCGCAGCAGGCTGCGCAAACTGCGCCGTGCTGCCAGCTCTTTACGACAGCCGGCACACGACTCGAGGTGTTTGATCACGTCGTGATTCGTTTCCACTAGCAGTTCATCGCTGAGATAAGAGTCAGCAAGCTCCCGGAAATCACGACACTGCATCTGATTTCCCTCCCTCTTCTCCGGCACGAGTCCGTTTTGTCTCACTCGTTGGACCAATGCCGAGAGTGTTCGCATAAGCAGCCAGTTCCCCCCGAAGTAACGTTCGGCCTCGATGCAAGCGCGACATTACCGTACCAGTGGGAATCGATAGCGCTTCTGCTATCTCCTTGTAGG
>DAIOGT010000197.1:2436-8637 GCA_036745095.1 Pyrinomonadaceae bacterium | reverse complement strand
GCCGCGGCCCTTGTTTTCCTTATCATTTCGATGATCCGAGTCTGGAGGGGCGAGTCCCACCAAATAGCCCCGCTTGCCGAACCAGCTGAATGGTTTAACGAGAAAATCGAGCCTCGTAACCAGGGCTAAGCCCATCTGGCATTTTCATTGCATTGTTAACTGGGCGGGATCGGTGAGTTGCGGATTTGTGCGATATTCACGAAGTAAAACCGGTCTTTGCAAGGTGTATTCGCGTTTCGTTTTGGTGCATAACTCCCCGAAAAGGATGATTGCCGGCTCCATATGGAGAAACCGGCAATGGAGGTAACAAATCGATGTTTAAGAGACAAACCTTAATTGCGTGGCTGGCACTCGTAGCGATAAGCGTGATGCCGTTTTCGGCGTTAGCGCAGACGCAAATCAAGTATCACAGCAACAAATACAGTATTCAGGACGACGTCAAACTCGGACGCCAGGCGGCACAGGAAGCTGAAAGCCAGTTTCCCTTGCTGCGCGACTCAGTAGTGCAAAATTACGTCGAGGATGTGGGACGCCGGCTCGTCTCGAGCATCCCGCGTCAATATCAACACCCGGAATTTCAGTACTACTTCAAAGTCGTCAACGCGCGAGACATCAATGCGTTCGCGCTTCCCGGTGGTCCAATGTACGTCAACCGCGGAATGATCGAAGCCGCGCGTACTGAGGGTGAAATGGCTGGCGTGATGGCCCACGAGATCAGTCACGTTGCGTTGCGACACGGCACGGCTCAGGCCACGAAAGGCCAGAAATACAGCATACTCGGCGGCATCGCGGGCATTGCCGGGACTATTCTCGGTGGCCCAGGCGTAGGCCAGTTGGCCCAAGCCCCGTTTGCAATTTACTTGCTGAAGTTCAGTCGCGAATATGAAACTGAGGCAGACATTCTCGGCGCGCAGATCATGGCCCAGGCCGGCTACGATCCGCGTGACCTGGCGAATATGTTCCGCACGATCGAGCAGCAAGGCGGTGGCGGTGGTGGGTTCTTAAGCGATCACCCGAGCCCGAGTGACCGTTATGCACGCATCAACAGAGAAGCCGCATCACTGCGCGTGGCTGGTGGGATGCGCGACTCGCGCGAGTTTGCCAGTGTTAAGGAACGATTGCGTGGTTTCCAGCGCGCTCCATCAATGGAGGAGATTGCCCGTAGCGGCCAGCGTTATCCGGTCGGCGAGCAGACTGGTAATTCGCCCGCTGGTAATTATCCGAATAATCCGCCGACTGGACGAGTTGCTTATCCGTCGTCACGTTATCAGAGCGTCTCCATTTTCAATGGCGGCGTGAACGTCAGCGTCCCGAATAACTGGCGTCAGATCAACGACTCAAGCTCGGTATGGTTTGTGCCGGAGGGTGCTTATGGCCAGTACAATGGCCAGGCCGTTTACACGCACGGCGCGAGCTTTGGCGTGGCCCAAACGAGTAATCGGAATCTGCAGCGAGCGACTCAGGAGTTGATCCAAAGTCTAGCGCAGGGAAACAACAACCTGCGGATGAATGGTGGTTATCAACGAGCGTCGCTGTCAGGTCGGAATGCGCTGATCTCGACGCTGACTAATGTCAACGAAGCCACAGGGCGTCCGGAGGTCGTGCGGCTGATCACGGCGCAATTGCGGAGTGGGCAATTGTTCTACATGATCGCCGTCGCGCCGCAGAACGAACGCGGTTTCGATAATGCGTTCAATCAGATCCTGCGGTCTGTGCGCATTAATGATTAAATCTGGGCCACAGATTACACGGATAACATAAATCGATTTTTAAATCCGTGTAATCTGTGGCTAGGTTTTCTTCGCTTCCTGCCACAACTCTTCCAGTTCATCAATCGACGTTTGATCAAACGGCTGCCCGCGTTCGTGCAGTGCGTTCTCGATGTACCCGAAGCGTTGCCGGAACTTTCGATTAGTTAACTTCAACGCAGCCTCCGGCTCGACCTGCATGTGGCGCGCGATGTTCGTCGCCGCAAATAGCAGATCCCCAATCTCCTCTCGCACGCGCGCATGGTTCGCTTCGTCTTTCAGCGCCACGAGATCCTTAATCGCAGTTCGCAACTCATCAATCTCTTCTTGAAGCTTATCGAAAATATCGTCTACAGATTTCCAGTCGAAACCCACCCGCGCTGCTTTCGTCGACAACTGATGTGCTTCCATCAAAGCGGGCGCTTTCGATGAGACGCCAGTGAGCAACGACGTGTTAAGGTTCTCAGTTTTACCGGCAGCGCGCCGCTCCTCGGCCTTCATCGTTTCCCAATTGAGCAACACCGTGGCTGCGTCTTCGGCAGTGACGTCACCGAAGACGTGCGGATGACGACGCACCATCTTGTCGTGAATCGCTGTTGTGACATCGTCGATCGTGAACTCGCTGCGTTCCTTCGCGACCTGTGCGTAAAAGACTATTTGAAACAATAGATCGCCAAGCTCGTCGCACAGTTCTCGAGGCCGTCCCTCGCGCGCGTCCTCGACTGCTTCAAACGCCTCGTAAGCTTCTTCGAGCAGCATCGGCGCGAGCGTGGCGTAAGTTTGTTCACGGTCCCAGGGGCAGCCGTTCGGCGAGCGCAGACGATCCATCAGTGCTACTAAATCATTGAATGTTGCAGGCATGGGCGTAGTCTATCACCGCATGTGATCGGTGTAATCTGTGGCTGTTTTTATGCCTTGGAGTCTTTATGGTTTAATAACGCCATGCAAGAAGATCAACCCAATTTCAAAGTTACGGACAGAAGACTGTTTAATGCTGACGGCAGCCCGCGCGATCTGCCTCCTGAAGAGAAACCAGAACCGCAGCCGGCAGTCGCACACGAAGCGGCAACAGCAGCCGCTCCAGCGCCGGAAGCGCAAGCGGCCGCGCCGCCTGAGGCGGAGGTCTCCGCAAGCCCCGCCCCGGAAGCGCCACCAGCGGAGGATGAGTTCAGCGAGGAAGACCTGGCCGACGCGCGTGATCCCACGAGCTTCGTGAGCTTCCTGATGTCTATTGCCTCAAACGCTGCTTCCGCACTCGGCATGATGGAACATCCAGTGACGCACCAGCGCGACGTTGATGTCGAGCTCGGCAAACACTGGATCGACGTTCTCGGCATGTTGCAGAAGAAGACGGAGGGCAACCTGACGGCTCCAGAGAAACGAATGCTCGAGGGCCTGCTTGCGGATCTCCGGATGCAATACGTTTCGCTCGTTAACTCGCCGCAACAGGCGCGAAGATTTTCCGGTAGCGACATCACTGGGGGGAGATGAAGCTCACGTTTTTAGGTACGGGAACCTCCACCGGTGTGCCGTCAATCGGTTGTGAATGCGAGACCTGCATCTCAGACGATCCTCGCGATAAACGTCTGAGAGTTTCTATCATCATCGAACATGCGGGGCGCACTGTCCTCGTCGATACGTCCGCGGACTTTCGACAGCAGGCGCTGCGCTTCGGACTCAGGAGTCTCGACGCGGTTCTGATCACTCACTGTCATGCCGATCACGTTTTCGGCCTGGACGACATCCGCCCGCTCAACTTTCGCTTTGGCGCGCTCAACGTCTGTGCGAATGAACGTGCGTGGGTAGATATCAAACGCATCTTCAAGTACATCTTCGAGCCTTCGCATTTCGGTGGCGGTCTGCCGGAAGTGATTCCCAACATCGTTACTCCCGGCGCGAGTTTCTGCCTTGGGAACGAGCTGGAGATCACTCCGCTTGAGGTGATTCACGGGCGTTTGCCGGTGATGGCTTATCGCTTTAACGATTTTGCGTATCTGACCGATCTCAGCGAGATCCCTCCCGCGACAGTTGACGCACTGCAAGGCCTCGACGTGCTCGTGCTTGATTGTCTTCGCTTCAAAGAACACCCGACGCACTTGTGGGTCGATAAGGCACTTCGCTATGTGGACCAGTTAAAACCACGACGAACTTTCTTTACTCATATCGCTCACGACATCAAGCACGCTCGCGACTCCGCGCGTCTGCCCGCGGGCGTCGAGTTTGCCTACGACGGACTGGAAGTCGAGTGATTGATACTTTCTATGCGTCTCTTTCACGGAACTGACAACGCCGAGATACAACGCCCAACTGTGCTGACGTTGGGCGTGTTTGACGGCCTGCACCTGGGCCATCAGTTGATTATGGGCACGGTTGTCGAGCGCGCGCGTGCAGTGGGCGCGGTCCCGACCGTGATCACATTCGATCCACACCCGCGCGCTGTTTTGCATCCGGAGTCGGCGCCACCGCTGCTGCAAACTTTCGATCAGAAGATCGAGGGATTCGGTGTTCTTGGTATCGAACAGACTATCGTGGTGCGCTTCACGAAGGAGTTTTCGTCGATTCGTGCCGAAGACTTTCTCAACGATGTGGTTGTAGATCGTTTGCACGCGAAAGAAGTGTATCTCGGTAAGGGTTTCGCGTTTGGGCACAATCGCGACGGTAACATCGAATTGTTAAGGCGCATGGGTGAAGAGCTTGGCTTCGTCGCCGGGGAGGTACCCGAGGTGAAGCTGCGCGGCTGTCGCGTTAGCTCCAGTAAGATTCGCCAACTGCTGGCTGCCGGCCAGGTGAATCTCGCGCGACGCATGTTGGGCCGTCCTTACGGTGTCGAAGGGCGCGTCGAGCGAGGCTCAGAACGTGGTCATAAGCTTGGTTTTCCCACGGCCAACCTCCACCCTCACAACCGCGTCATACCCCGGAACGGTGTGTATGTCACGGGCACGTTGATTGATGGGCAGTGGCGCAGGAGCGTGACAAATGTGGGGCTTAGACCGACGTTCGTGGACGTTACGGAACCTTCGGTCGAGACCTACGTAATGAACTGGGACGGTGATCTTTACGGCGATGTTGTGCGCGTTCGTTTTTTGTATCGTCTTCGCGACGAGCGAAAGTTTAGCTCGGTCGAAGAGTTGAAAACGCAGATTATGAGAGATGTGGATCGTGCGAACAGTTATTTTGAGAGAGCAGGCACGAGGCACATGCTGGCAGTGATATAAAACTTAGTAATGACTTCAAATCAAGCACTGGTAAAAAGGACTCCATCGAACGGAAATGGTCTTGCCGTAGCGGCTCACCCTGCTCCGAAACAAACGACCCAGGTCCCACCGCTTACCGAAGAGATGGTCGACCAGATCCTCGCGGGCCGCGACTTCCGTGGCTGGATGCGAGCGGCGCGAGTCGCACGCGTGCTTGGGCTCTTTTCGCTCTACCTGTTTCTCGACACGTACGACATTCGTGCGGACTTCAACAATCGCGCGGTGGCGCGGAAGCTGGAGCTGGCGCGTGGACAGGGTCGCAAGGCGCAGCTTAAAGCATGGATTTCAGCCCAACTCTTCACGGCGTTTGATCGAGTCGTCCGCGGTTTACGTTATTTCGTGTTTCGCGGCGCTGATGGTTCTGCAAAAAAACAGTCTCGACTCGAGAAGCAGGCCGTGTGGCTGCGCGAATCTTTGATTGATCTTGGTCCAACGTTCATAAAGATCGGTCAGGCGCTCGGAACGCGTGCCGATCTTTTGCCACTCGAATATGTGAAACAGCTTGCGACTTTGCAGGACCAGGTCCCGGCATTTTCGAGCGCTGATGCGTTTGCAATCATTGAAGCAGAACTGGGGCAAACTGTGCACGAGTCGTATGCGGAAATAGACGCAGAGCCGATTGCTGCGGCGTCGCTCGGACAAGTCTATCGGGCACGTCTTCACACGGGTCAGGAAGTCGCGGTCAAAGTCCAGCGTCCGAATCTGCATTCCACGATCTCTTTCGATGTAGCGATTCTATTTCGTCTCGTGAGACTGACGAATCGTTTTTTCCCGCGGATGAATGAGAACGCTGATTGGGAGGGAATGCTTCGCGAGTTTCACTCAACCATCTTCGAAGAGATGGACTACGTCAAGGAAGGACGTAACGCAGACAGGTTTCGCTACAACTTCCGCACGTGGCGCGCGATTCGTGTGCCGAAGATCTACTGGTCGCACACGAACACGCGAGTGTTGACGCTCGATTTTATTCGCGGCACGAAAGTAGTTGACCTTGAAGGATTGCGCGCGAATCGCATATCGCCCGTGAAGGTCAACCGGATGCTGATTCGCGCGTATCTCAAGCAACTCCTCGAAGACGGCTTCTTCCACGCTGATCCGCACCCTGGAAATCTGCTCGTGATGGATAGTGGCCATCTCGCGTTCTTCGACTTCGGAATGGTCGGACGGATCGATCCGAAGCTACAGACGCAGATGATCGA
>DAIOGT010000197.1:0-2336 GCA_036745095.1 Pyrinomonadaceae bacterium | reverse complement strand
TATTTGTTGCTGAGCTGACCTCGCACCGCGCCCTTCGGGTATTCCGCGTTGTGGACATTCACGTAGTAGCTGCCCGGGTTCTTGATGATGTCCAGGATCTTTTCCTGTTCCAGGGGCGCGCATTCTTTTGACGAGCCATTCGCGGGCGGCGTCAGGGTAACGACTGGTGGTCCTGCTTTATCCGCGGCGCCCGAGTGAATGTGAGCGGCGTTAGCGGACGCGATCTTGTCGACCGTCAGCTCATAACAGACCTGCTTTTTCCCCGGATTCAAAGTAATCTTAGCCGTACCGGTTCCGTCGGGATCGCCTGGACCAGGCACTTCGGCCGCGCCGGTCAAGGTAATCGTCAGTGTGCGTCCACCACCTTGCTGATCCTGCGCAGATAAAACGAAGCTAAGACCCGCCACGAAGAGAATTAAAGCAATCAAACCGAGTGATTGTCTCATTCCACCCTCCTGTTTTGGTTGAACTCTGAATGAAAGACTTGCGAGAAACGGCGCCGAGAAATTACGTGAGTCACGCGGAGAAGGCGTTGAGAATGTGTATCTTTTCTGTGGCGGTCGTTAACCCCCGAAACAGGGGTGGCCGCGAAGGACCACCCTTAAACGACCTTAACGCGTAGCTAAAGAGTTAAAAAACAACGGGTATGTTGCCGCTGACTGGGCGCGGTACTGGGGGCGGAAACCAAAGAGAATCACGCGTCCTTTCCCGATCGTCACTTCTACAAGCGCGGCTTTGCCCTTGATCAACTCACCACCAAGCAACCAGCCGGAAAGCAGCGGATCTTTGTCCGCCGGGTACGAAGCCACAATACGCACATTCGCCGCAGGCACTGCGGCACCTGGATCATCGATTACTTCAAATGCGGGGGAATCTTCGGCCCAGGCTATTGTCTCTTTCGGCATTCCAGTCGCGAGCGGATGCGACAGGTCGAGCTCGATGCGCAGGATCGACCCAGGCACATAGAAATCAGTTCGCGGCAGTCCGGCAACTACGTTGCGCAAAGGTAGTTTGAACTGTTCGATTGCGAAGTTGGAAGCGCGATTCAGAAAGACCAACGTGCCGCCAGTCTCAACAAAGTCTCGCAGCGTCTTCACACCGTCAGGTCCGAGGCCGCCCGTGAATTCCGGTGGCATCGCTCCGGTGCGATGACCTTCAAGAAGTGTCCGTACTGGCTGATCCGGAATCAGCAACGTGTAGTATTTTCCCGTGACCCCCGGCGAGGGCTTATAAACGGTCACACCCGCGCGCAGTTCTTTATCGGTCAGCACACCATAGGAAACACCTTTCGTATCGAAGATCCATCTGGTCCAACCCTCATCGTAACTCGGCACGGACGATCGGTACATCGCAAACAGATCGATACGTGGCAGGCTTTTCGTCGCCTCACTCGCTGTCTCTACAATTGGTTCCGTCGAACGTACCGCGCGAAATGGTGCTTTAACCGACTGCACAGGTACGCCCATCAACAAGGGCAACGTGTGAGCTGTGACGTCGTACGGCGGAATCGGATGCCCCTCAGCGTCACGCAGGTTCGGATACCGTTGCACTTCGAGCAACGTCTTTGCGAAGGCGGCGTAGGGCTGGTCCATCCTCACGAGTTGTGTTTGATTTGGTAGCGTGCGCTTGCCGATTCTGAAGCTCGTCCCCTCTTTAGCGGGCGCAAACTCAACGCCACCACGACGCAGGATATTCAGAAGCGCTTCGGAATTAGGCGACGGCTCGACGAGAAAACCATAAAGTTCCCCAGCCCGTCGTGGCCGCACTGCTTCCTTGCCAATGCCATAGAACCGCCGCAACCACTGTTCTCGATTTGTCGCTGCATGGTCCAACAAGAGAAATGCGGCCGTTGTCATGTACTTCGTGATATCGGTAAGACGCCACTCACCGCCGCGCCATACTGGTCCAAACTTCGGCGACTCCTTTTGTGGATCGTAGCCCTCGCGCGAGCGAAGTTCTTCAAACTTCACCGTGGTTGGCGTGGCGATTTTGGCCGACGCAGTCTCGGACAACATGCGCACGCCCGCGTGATAATGCGAATACGCGCGCGCCGGGGTCCACGCGTCGTAAGTCGAGTTGGTTGTGATTCCTTCGAAGCCTTTCGTGCGCATTTCCGCCGCCATCCAATTACCGAGCTCCGTGAAGCCTTGCACGATTACCTTCGGCACATTCGGTTCAACCGGCGGCATGTATGGCGGGAGGAAGAGACGCGAACCCAGGGCGCCTTGCTGGTGTATGTCGTGAACGATCTGCGGATGCCACGCGTTGTGAATCTTATCCACCGTGAGCTGCGTCTCGACCTGCGTGAAGGCGTACCAGTCGCGGTTGTTATCGTG
>DAIOGT010000196.1:0-8745 GCA_036745095.1 Pyrinomonadaceae bacterium | reverse complement strand
CGTCCTTCCGGATAGCCACTGAAACAACGCCGGTACTCGACCGAGTGCGGCACCTGTTGAATGTTCGGGTTCGTGCACGCGAAGCGCCCGGTTGGCGCGCCTATTTGCCGGAAATCCGCGTGCAAGCGACGAGTCACGGGATTGATCATCTCGATCATGTTTTCACCGTAACTCGTGAGGGCTTTTTGCACCGTGCGATATTCGAGGAGCGTGCCGATGATCGGATACTCCGCCGCGAGTGGCTGTAGTTTCCAGTTGCGAGTTGACTCAGGAACGGGAATGCCGAGCCGGGTGAGTGCCTTCGTCAACTGCTGCTGCGAATCAAGATTGATGTCCGCACGCTGTGGGCCACCGAACAATGACCCCTGCGACGACTCTTCGGCAAGTACTTGCTGCAACTGCTCCGCGAGCTCGATTCTTCTTTTTTCGACAACGCTCAACTGCTCGAGCCAGCGATCCTTGTGCATGTAAAAACCGGCCAGCTCGATATCGACGACCGGCATCACGCATTCAAACTCGAGTTGCGCGCACTTCACCAACGATTCAGACTTCAGTCGATCGATCAGCTTTTCACGCAATGGCAGCAGGATCGCAGCGTCACGTGCGGCGTATTCAAGCTGCGCTTCTGACAACTCGAAATTCCAGTTGCTCAAACGCTCTGATTTGTCGACCGATTCATTCAGGTAACGACTCGCGACGGTTTCCAGACCGTGCCGTTCTTCGATGTCGCCCGCGCCGACAAGCTGGCTCGCCAACAGCGTGTCGAACATTCCGCCGAGATCTACGCCGAGATTGTGCTTGATGAACTTCGCGTCGAACTTCGCGTTATGCGCGATCTTGATTGGGCGCGGTGCTTCGAGCAGGCGGCGGAGCGGAGCGAGCGCTTCGTTCTTCGTTGAGTCGCCGTTTGCGAAGTGATCGAAGTCAACGATGTAAACGCGATCCGTGGTGGCGAGTTGAATTAGTCGCAGTCGAGACGTGTAAGGATCGAGATCGGTAGTTTCAGTGTCGAGCCCGACCACCGGTTGCGTTGCGAGTGTTTCGATTGCTTTCCGAAGCTCATCGGAGTTCTTGATTAGCTGGTAGTTCATTAAATCAAACTGTCGGGCCGCCTCTACAAAGCCATCAGTCGTTTCAACATGAAAATCTGGCCTTTGTGCTGGGCTTCGTGGTCAATCAGGCGGTGCAGGACCCAGCGCAAGCTGTACTCCGTCGTCTCTCCATTTCGTTCGAACGTGATGATGCGTTCAAGATCTTTGTCGTTGTACGAGAAGAGCACGTCGCGCGTCTGGTTGCGAATCTTCTCGATCTCTTTCAAACAGAACTCACCGGTGTAGCCCATGCGCGCCACGCGATCGACGTCTTCGAGCACGTCCCAGTACGAAGCTTGCTTGTCTTCATCCGTGAGCTTGTGTCCGCTGACAACCATCTGCATCCAGAACCACTCTGCTTCGCCGATGTGCAGCACCAGGCCGCCAATCGAATGCGCGCCGAGAAATGCCGGCTTGCCGATCAAATCGTCGGGAATGGTTTTTACGAAGGCGTTCACCTGGCTGCGCACTTCCTCCATTCCGCTGAGGTAGTAACCGATTCCCGCTGCCAGGCCCGGATGTGGCGTTAACACTCGCCGCCTCATTTTTCAGATCCTTTCATGTGAATCCCTGCTCATCGTGTAAATTACGCATCACCGGATGCGGCTTGACGAAAATCAGCAAGAGTAACGCGGCCGTCGCACCCATGAACGCGCTGACGAGAAATGCGACTGTCGGTCCTTTCCAGTCCCAAATCATACCCATCAGCAACGACGCGGGAAACACGGTCACACCAAACGCCAGATTGTACAAGCCGTAAGCCGTTCCGCGCTGCTCCGGACGCACGAGATCGGCAACGAGTGCCTTCTCAGCGCCTTCCGCGAGACCAAAATAGATGCCGTAGACGAGGAACAGGACCCAGAGTGAGGCCTGATTAGTAGCGTACGCAAACCCCGCGTAAACAGCAGCATACAAAATCCATCCGGAAACTATCAATTGCTTGCGCCCGAGACGATCCGAAAGATCGCCACCAAACAACGAACTCAACACCTTCATGCCGTGATGCGCTGCCCACAACAACGGCACGAGCGCGATTGAAACGCCGGAATCCATCGCACGCAGGATGAGAAAACTGTCGGACGAGTTGGAAAGCGTGAAGAGTGCCAACACGAGGAGAAAGCGCTTGAAGTTGCTATCGAATCCACGCAACGAGAGTTTTACGGTCTGAGGCGTGGTCTGCGAATGCACGGGCGACTCGCGCATGAAGAATATCGCGACAAGCACCGCGACCAACGCGGGCACTGAAGCAGCCAGGAATATCTTCGAAAATTCCGAGGTCGTCGGAGACTCAGCGTTAGCGACAAAGATTATGACGAGCACGTATCCGACGATCGGACCGATAACAGCGCCCGCATGATCCATGGCGCGATGAAAACCAAACGCGATACCGCGCTGCTCGACTCCAACCGTGTCCGCGATCATCGCATCTCGCGGCGCCGTGCGGATTCCTTTGCCGATGCGATCAGTGACTCGAATCGCGAGCACGTGTGTCCACGTTTGCGCAAAAGCGAGTAATGGCCGGGCCAGCGATGCGATTGAATAGCCAGCGACGACTAATAACTTGCGCTTCGCCAAACGATCGCTGAGATAACCGGCAAAGAGTTTTAGCAGGCTTGAAATCGATTCTGCGAGTCCCTCGATCGTGCCGATGGCCCATGCCGAAGCGCCTAAACTGCTGGCGAGAAAGATTGGAAGGAGAGGGTAGATGATCTCACTGGATGCATCGTTGAGCAGACTCACCAAACCGATCGCAAACACGTTTCGCGGCAACCCACGATAGCGCCGCCACAAACCGTTAATGTGGCCGTGATTTGTAGAGGCCGCACTCTGTCGCTGCCCCTCGTTCGGAGTGTGCATTACTGTCACAGGGGCAGCGCCAGAGGCCGCCCGTACAGTTAAGGTTTGGCGTAGCTTGCCCTGACGATGGTCTTGATGTTGCCGCGGACGTGGAAGTCGCCTTCGATCTCGACGCGCAGCGGATCGCAGGCGGCCACGAAGTCTTCGAGAATGATGTTGATGACGTGCTCGTGAAAGATCTTTACGTTGCGAAACGAGTTGATATAGAGCTTGAGACTTTTCAACTCGACGCAGCGCTCGTTGGGAACGTATTCGATGCGAATCGTGGCGAAGTCGGGAAAGTCAGAGAACGGGCAGATTGCGGTGAACTCGGTGATCTCGAAATTGATCTTGATCTCGTTACCGGGAAACTCGTAGGCAAACGTGTCGAGCGGAAACAGGTTCATTTCCGCTCGTGGAGTCGATTGAATATCGAGACATTGCTGGTCCATCTGTGTGCTTTCGTTCAGAGTTCAACCTTGAGGTTGCGGCAAAGACAAGCTAAAGCTTGAACTAGCTTTGACTCTAAACAGGTCTCATAACGTCTCCCCGATTACTGCTTCCACCTCTATCGAAAAATTTGATCAGCACAACGCCCGCGATGAAGCCGCCGATGTGCGCCGCGTATGCAACGCCACCTTGCTGCGATCCGCCGCCAAGCAGCCCCAGCCCGCTTATCAACTGGAACAGGAACCAGATTCCAATCGCCACGTAAGCCGGCACGTCCGTGAGAAAGCGAAACAGGATCACCGTCACGCGTCGCTTCGGATGCAACAGCAGGTAACCACCCAGCACGCCTGAGATCGCGCCCGAAGCACCAAGACTCGGAACCAGCAGGTTGCTTTCCTGAGTCGCCAAAACGCCAGTCGTAAACACATGGGCCAACGAAGCAATCACGCCGCACAACAGGTAAAACACGAGATACTTCACGTGGCCCAGGCGATCCTCGATGTTGTCGCCGAAGATCCAGAGAAACAGCATGTTGCCGGCGATATGTGCAAAGCCGCCGTGCATGAACATTGAACTGAAGAGCGTGAAGTAAACCGAACCAGGCGTTTCACCAAGACCGGGAATCATAACGCGTTGACCCGTGACCGGATGTTCGAGCACGCGCGCCGGAGTCACGATGTCGCGGCCCTGAAGAATCTCCGCCGGCACGGTCGAAAAGGAATAGGTAAACTGATCGTTGCCGCCAAGCCCCTGCAAGACAACAAAGACAAAAATATTCAACGCGATAAACGCGTAGTTAACGAAGGGAGTTGTTGCCCGGTCGGCGTTGTCGTCGTACAGCGGAAATACCATTGGTCCATCACCTCATGATGAAATTACGAATTGTACAGCGGGCCGTATGCGCAGATTGTGACATGGCTGTTACTAAAGCGTTAATCCATGCCACGCTCGACAACGGGAATGCCTGCGTGCGCCAGCGCCGGCTCGTGCGGCTTCAATAATTCGTAGCCTTCCGAACGCGCCACATAAGTCGCGGCAGTGAGGTCGCCCGTCACGTTCAGTGTCGTGCGACACATGTCGAGTATTCTGTCCACGCCCAAAATGATGGCGATTAACGCCGGATTCACGCCAATTGTCACGAGGACACCGATGATAAAAGGAATCGAGCCTGAGGGAATACCCGCGGTTCCGATGCCGCCGAGAATCGCAAGATAGACCACCATTAACTGTTGGCCCAGCGTTAAATCCACACCCGCCAGCTGTGCGAGAAACAACACAGTCACGCCTTCGTATAACGCGGTTCCGTTTTGATTCGCAGTCGCGCCGACAGTCAGCACGAAACTGTTAATCTGCTGCGGCACGCCCAGGTTCTGTTCGGAAACCCGTAGCGCCGTCGGCAAGGTCGCATTCGATGACGACGTTGAAAACGCAGTCAACATTACCGTCTTTATCCGCCGGAAGAACTCGAGAGGGGAAAGACGCGACAGGAAATAGACTGACAGCGAGTAAACGCCAAACATGTGCAGCGACAAACCGAGCAGCACGGTCACGACAAACCACGCGAGCGCTTGCAGCAGGTCCAATCCGAAACGCGCTGTGTTGTTGAAGAGCAGGCACGCGACCGCGTACGGCGCAAACTTCATGATCATCTCGATGATCTTCGCCGTGATCTCGTATACACCCTCGAGCACGCGGAGCACAGGCGCGGTGACCGTCAACGGCAAGAGCGTGATGGCGATGCCGAGGATGAGGGCAAAGAACATCAGGTGCAGCATGTTTGCGTCTTCCCTGCCGGAGACCGCGAAAAACGGGTTTTTCGGAACGATCGTTTCAACTACAGACATCAGGGGCTTCGACGTCGTGCTTGCTTGCTTCGCGGCTTCGACGGTTTTTGTAGCATCCGTCGCATACCGTTCCTGCAAAGCTGCGGCCGTAGCCGGATCGATACGTGTACCGGGTTTGATCGTATTCGCAAGCGTGATGCCGATCGCCACTGAGATCGCCGAGATCACTAGACAGTATCCAAACGATTTGAGACCGACGCGACCGAGTTTGCGAACGTCGCCGATGCCTGCCACTCCGACCACGAGTGAAGCAAAAACTAGCGGTACAACAATCATCAGCAGCAAACGCAGAAAAAGTTGGCCCACTGGATGAGTGATGTTATCGACGATCCACACGACTGTCGGATGATCGCCGCCGAGAAGGCGGTTAACAGTTACACCGGCAATCACGCCCACCGCGAGTCCGATCAGGATCTTGTTGTGAAGCGCCATGCCTTTCGGCTTATCTGGCGTATCTTCATCGAGATCGGTTGCTACTTCACGTTCGAACGCATCTGGGGCGAGTCGATTCGGGTTGTCTCTTTTTTTAGGCATGTTTGTTTTGCGTTAACGACCCCAGCGCAGTTTGTCGCGCAGAACGTCGAAGTAGTTTCGATTGCTTGGCTGAATGAGGTGGAACGTCGTGCGGCTCTTCCGAATCGTGACGCGGTCCTCAACTTTTAAAGGAAAACCAACCTGCCCGTCGAGCGTCAGCGCCACCTCTTCGTTATCAGTCTTCAACAGCAACTCGATCTCGGCATCGTCCGGCACAACGATGGGACGATTGGAAAGCGTAAAAGGACAAATCGGAGTTATCACTACTGCATTCATCGAGGGAAAGATGACTGGTCCACCGGCGGAAAGGTTGTAGGCAGTCGAACCTGTCGGCGTTGAGACTATCAGACCGTCGGCACGAAATGAGTTGACGAACTGGCTATTGAGATAAGCTTCGATCTCGATGATGCGTGCGAGTGCCGACTTGTTGATGACCACGTCGTTCAGAACACGACTGACCTTTGGTGGCTCGTCGCCACGCCGCAGCTCGACTGCAAGCATCACGCGTCGATCGAGGCGGTAGTTTCCCGCGAGGATCGACTCGAGGGCGCTGTAGAGTTCCTGGATGCGAAACTCCGCGAGATATCCGAGTCCGCCATAGTTAACGCCGAGAACCGGAACTTCCTGATCGCCGATCATTCGCGCAGTGGCGATCATGGTTCCGTCGCCACCGAGAACGAGCATCAGGTCTACGTCAGTCGCGAGTTTTTCGCTTTCAACCTGTCGGATCGGGCAGCCGGTTTGGTGCTCGATCCGCTCGCGCTCGAGCTCTGGTCCACCAACGAGCGTGATTCCCCGATCCGCAAGCCACACGACCAGTTCGCAGATCGTTTGCAGGGCTTGTGGTTGATGCGGTTTAAGAACTATTCCTATCCGCTTGATTGACGACATTGGTCTGAAGTGGGGCGTTAAAAACAGCCGGATAATAGTTCAAGCCACACAAAAGCACAAAAGTCACACAACCCGATACTGTGCGAGGAATTCGATATTTCCTTCCGCGCCCTGAATGGGCGACTCCATCACCTTCACGACCTCGAGCCCGAGCGCGCTTGCCGCCTCGTTCACTTCTTCGACAACACGCTCGCGCTTCGCCGGATCACGCACGACGCCCCCGCCTCCAACCTCGCCTCGCCCAACCTCGAACTGCGGCTTGATGAGCGTGATGATCGATCCACCTTCGATCAGCGCTGGCACGATCGCGGGCAACACCTTTGTCGCAGAGATGAACGACACATCCATCACCGCGAGATCAAACTTCTCCTGAAAATCTTCCGGCTTTAAATAGCGCGCATTGACGCCTTCGCGTACCTCGACGCGTGGATCGTTTCGCAGTCGCCAATCGATCTGGTTGTGACCAACGTCGACAGCAACAACTTTCTTCGCACCGTTTTGCAGGAGGCAGTCAGTAAATCCGCCGGTTGAGGCACCCACGTCGAGACACGTCAAGCCCGAAACCTCTATCTGAAACTCGCGCAGTGCTGCTTCGAGTTTCAGCCCACCGCGGCCGACGTAACGACTCGTTGGATCGTCACCGCCCTTGATGCGAATTGCTGAGTTTGTATCGAACTGGTGGGAAGGTTTATCAACACGCTGCTCGTCGACAAGCACAACGCCCGCCATGACCATCGCCTGAGCCTTTGTGCGCGACTCAGCGAGACCGCGCTCGACAAGCATTTTATCTATGCGCTCACGCTTCACAGGATTTACAGCATAGCACTGCTAATCCCGTAGGCCTGGGCTAAGCTTGCCGTCGTCCGGCGGCAGTTACCGCTCGCGGTGTATCACTCAATTGCAGTTCCGCGGCGCAATCATCACATAGCCAAACGAGAATATGAGGTGCGTCAGACCAGAAGAAGGAAGTCACCTTCGCCGACATGCGCACCGCGTCGTCAACACGCAATCGTTGCAAGGCTTGAAGGTAGAATGCCCCATTATAGAAATCGCCGCTGGCGCCTTCTTCACGATGAATACACTCCCGCTCACGAAACATCTGCCTCTTCATGATATGCACACCCCGCGCTGCGTCGCGCGAAAAAACAGAGCCGTTAATATTTTTAGTGTCGGGGTTATTAATCTGTGAGTTGAAATAAAGGCGAACTACCCTAGCGATGATGCCACTCGATCAGCGTTCCGTCAATACATTGTGTTTTATGGGCGGCGTCGTCCCTCGAAGATTTCGTTTAGGTTTGAAAGATCGCGGTGGTTGTAACGCTCTGCACGACGACGTTCGCGTCGCGTACGACGTGCGCGCCGTTCCTGCCACTCGTCGTAAAGCACGGCCTCGCGAATGCGCTGTAATTCTTCTTCTTCACTCAACTCGCGTGCGTCGCGCCGTTCGTCCCGTTCCGCGCTGGGCGGTGGCGCGACCGTCTTGTGCTTCGTCGCTGATTCGCGCTTCGGCGTTACCGTCGGCAGATCGACATCTTCAGAGATTTCCGGCTCTGGTTCTAAGTTCTCCGCCTCTTCTTCTTCAGACGGTGTCTCACTCGGCACACTCTCTACGACAGCCACTGATTCAGGCGCGACCTCCGGTTCGACCGTCAGTTCCGTGGTGGTCTGAGGAACGCTGCGGTGTTTTAGGTACGACGCCAGCAATGCTGATCCGGCGCCGAGCATCATGGCGATTGCAAACGCTCCACTAAGAACCCAAATGCGGCGGTGTCGCGCCTTCGCGTTGATCTGATCCAACGGCACGACTGGTTGCGCGGCCCGAAGCGTTTGTTCATCGTCGAAATGTGGTTCTTCGTGATTTCTCATGATTGAACCTGAGGATCTTTGCAATCACGAGGCCACGCCGCAAAAGCTGTTATACAGGGAGTGTGGGGAGACGAAAGAACGAAAACCTTCCGATTTGGTGCACTAAAACGAAACCCTTGCCGCAAAACGGCAGAAAGAGTTAGCCACAAAAAGGCACAAAAATCACAAAAAAGAAGGCGGATTTAGAGTTCAGCACTTAGAGTATGACTGGATGGAGAAAGCTAAAGCTGAAC
>DAIOGT010000195.1:4262-8775 GCA_036745095.1 Pyrinomonadaceae bacterium | reverse complement strand
AATTCATCTCTCATGCGGGCGCATGCTTGGCGCTCACGGTCACGCGGCCCTGGCCCGCGACCGCGCAATCTTCGCCCTCCACTAAGACGCGGCTGATCCTTCTCGGCACGGGCGGCGGTCCTCGGCCTCGTAAGAACAGTTTCGCGTCATCGCAAGTGATCCTCGTCAACGGCGTGGCCTATGTCATTGACTGCGGCAACGGTGTCGCCATACAACTCGCCCGCGCCGGGGTGCCCCTACCCACACTTCGCCACGTCTTCATTACTCATCATCACTCCGACCATAACGCCGATTACGGCAACCTCCTCCTCCTGGCGTGGACGAGCGGGCTGAAAACGCGCGTGGACACGTGGGGGCCGCCTCCCCTCGCCCGGATGTCGCGCCTGTTCTTCGAGATGAATGCCTACGACATCACCACGCGGATTGCGGACGAGGGGAAAGTGCCGCTCGCCCCCCTAGTGCATGCGCACGAGCTGTTCCAGGGCGGGAGGATCATGCGAGACGAGAACGTCACCGTGAAGGGCGTACTGGTGGATCATCCCCCGGTGAAACCCGCCTTCGCTTACCGCTTTGACTCTGCTGACCGATCCATTGTTCTTTCCGGCGATACTAAGCGCTCGGACGCGCTGGTTCGGCTTGCACAAGGGGCAGACGTTCTCGTGCATGAGGCGCTTTACGCCCCTGCCGTAGATCGCCTCGCGACGCGAGTGCCGAACGCGGCGACGCTAAGGAAATCCATCCTCTCTCACCACACGTCCGTCGAGGACGTTGGACGGGTAGCGGAGGCGGCGGGCGTGAAAACGCTGGTGCTCTCGCATTTCGTGCCCCCCGACGATCCAGATGTCACCGATCAGATGTGGATAGACGGCGCCCGCAGCACGTACAAGGGCCGTATTATTGTCGGCAAGGACTTGATGGAAATCTAACCGATGCAATGTTGCCATGCAGAGCGTTCCGATGAAGGCTCAGGCTAGCAA
Source organism: Pyrinomonadaceae bacterium (assembly GCA_036745095.1). Taxonomy (GTDB): domain Bacteria; phylum Acidobacteriota; class Blastocatellia; order Pyrinomonadales; family Pyrinomonadaceae; genus PSRF01. The sequence goes on along the minus strand of DAIOGT010000195.1, from coordinate 7,798 downwards.
CGGCATGCACCCGACTGAGAATAGACAAGCTTTCATCCGCCAACATGGATGCCTGTTTAGTTGTGTGCGCGGCGGGTAATGTCGGGCGTTAGGAGTCGCTCCTGTCAAGGAAAAAGCGCGCAGCTCCGTTTTAGGATTGCGCGCTTTTCTTGTCTTCTGTCGCTCACGACGCAAAACTGCCCACCTATTCACGACTAAGGGATTGTCAGGATTCCTGATGATCGTGTAATCCTGTCAGGAATGACTTTGAGAAAGGATCGCCGGATAGTGGTCCTGAGCGTCGCCGCGGCCCTTGTGCTGCTCGCAATGGTCGTGATGCTGCGCTTCCAGGGGCGGAGCTTTCTATGTTCGTGCGGTTATTTCGCGGTTTGGGTTGCCGACTGGTGCAGCTCAAACACGTCGCAGCAGCTCTTCGACCCTTACAGTCTCACGCACCTGCTGCACGGATTCTTGTTTTTCTGGCTGATTGCAGTACTGTTCAGGCGAATGCCGCGCCTGTGGCAACTTTGGCTGGCGCTACTTTTGGAGAGCGCGTGGGAAGTTTTTGAGAACACGAGTTTCGTGATCAACAAGTACCGCACGGAAACAGCGGCACTCGGCTACCAGGGCGACACCGTGGTCAACTCGCTGGGCGATCTCGCTTGTGCGCTGATAGGTTTTATTGTTGCACGACAACTGGGCGTGCGCTGGTCGCTGCTCGTGTTCGTCCTGGTTGAGCTGGTCTTAATACTTTGGATTCGCGATAGCCTGCTGCTGCAAATTCTGATGTTGGTGCGACCGATTGAAACGATCAAGCTGTGGCAGATGTGTCTATAGTCGCCCCTGCGATCCTATCAGTCAGCACTCAATTCGAGGAGCTCGCCGCTGCGGTTGGACCAAGCACGCGGTTACTCAGATCTTTCAACGCGGCGACGTTCTTGTCGCGCAACTCGACGGCCTGCCCGCCTACCTGAATCGCAACTGTTTGCGACAGCGCGATCTTCTTGAAAATCGTGTATGGCATCGTCGCTTCCAAAACCTCGACCTTCGTATCCCACGAACCCGGCTGATTCTTGCTGACCGGACTCATGCGTCCAATTCTTAGCGTCTCGGTATCAGTAAGGACGGATAAGTCTCTCTGATCGGGCGCGTGGAAATGGACCCAATCTTTATTTTCAAACACGACTCTCAGGGTGACGTGCTTTACGTAGTTCACCTGCGTTCCGGGACAATGCAATGCGACCTCAATACTCACGCACGCGTCTTTAAACTTGTCTTTGAAACCGTCGCAATTGACCTTCATCTTTCGCAGGCGCATCACGGTCTCGTAATTGAAGCCGTCATACTTTGTTTCGATTTTGCCCTCATGCTTAACCGGTACGGGCGATTGCGGCTTTGCTCCGGCGTGTGAAACAAAAAGCACCGCGGCGCAGCTCAATACAATAACGACTGTTTTCATAAGACCTCTCCGAAATACGAGATTGTTGCGACTGAAGTGAAGACGGGGCTTGAACCTGTGAGAAGGCTCACAAGCACAATATCCAAGCGGGCGAGGGTGTGTCAATAAACTTTTCGGGTCTGTTAGACTGTCGCCACACTGATTGCGAGGACAGCCATGACATCTTCCTTTTCTGATGGGTCGTTGACTGATCTAACTGACCATCTGCAGCAGGCAAATGAAGAGTTTGTGCGCCATTTTCCCGGCGAAACGGGCCGGCGCCAGCCCGTTCACACGGTCTACGGCGGCGCCCACCTGTTTAAATCCGATTCCGCTAAGCGTCTCGGATCCCTCGCCCGTCGTTCTTTGGATCAGTTTGCGCCCGACTTTCTAACATTTGCGCGGGCCATCGACCTGCCGGGTGAGATGGAGTTGCCGGAATCATTCGAGGAAGCTACCGAGTTGATCGCTTTACTGAACGAAGAACCTGAACGCGCACGCAAAGAGAAGAAGGCCGCGTGGCTTGCGCACACGATTTATCGACGAGTTATCGAAAAGCTCGAACGTGAACCCGTCGAAGACTTTCGAATCGATTTCGAAGACGGCTATGGAAATCGTCCTGACGATGAGGAAGACGGGCACGCAGTTTCGGCGGCCGCCGAAGTCACTGAAGGGATGAAGAAAGGAACGCTGCCGCCGTTCATCGGCATTCGTATCAAGCCTTTCAACGAAGAGCTGCGAGTACGCAGTGTTCGCACACTCGATATTTTCGTCTCAACGGTGCTCGACCTGAACAGGGGCCGTTTACCTGACAACTTCGTCATCACTTTGCCGAAGATCACGATTCCGGACCAGGTTGCGACACTCGCGACGCTGCTGGGACGGCTCGAGCAGCAGACCGATCTCGCGGAAGGCAGTTTGAAGTTTGAGATGATGATCGAAACCACGCAATCGATCATCAACCACCGCGGCCAAATTAATCTTCCGCTCCTGCTGTCTGCTGCTGAGGGACGTTGTGTCGCCGCTCACTTCGGCACTTACGATTACACTGCGGGTTGCAACATCACGGCCGCGCACCAACATATGTTGCATCCCGCGTGTGATTTCGCGAAGCACATCATGCAGGTTTCGTTTGCAGGCACCGGTATCTGGCTTTCAGACGGCGCGACAAACATCATGCCCGTTGCGCCGCATAGATTCGTCGAAGGTGGCGCACCACTCACGCAGGAGCAGATCGAGGAGAATCGTGAAGTGGTCCATCGCGCCTGGAAGTTGCACTACAACCACATTCAGCACTCGCTGACGAACGCTTTTTACCAGGGCTGGGACCTGCATCCGGCACAACTGCCGACGCGCTATGCCGCAGTCTATACATTCTTCCTCGACGGATTGGAAGCTGCCTCGGAGCGATTGAAGAACTTCGTCGATAAGGCCGCGAAGGCGACACTCGTGGGCGACGTGTTTGACGACGCCGCCACCGGCCAGGGCTTGCTCAACTATTTCTTACGCGCGGTGAACTGCGGCGCGTTAACTGAAGAGGAGGCGATCGCTTTGTCAGGATTGAAACTGGATGAGCTGCGCTCGGCGTCGTTTGTGAAGATCCTGAAGAATCGCCAGGCATTGTGATTGTGTTAGACTTTTGCCCACAAAGAGGCACAAAAAGCGTCATGAATTCATTGAAACTAAGTATCACGATCCTTCTGACAATGGCACTACTCTCCACCACGTTGACTGGACAAAAACGCGACGCAGGCGATCCGGAACTGGCGCGAAAGATCGCACGGTTTGCGCCGACCACGCTGACCGCCGACGTATCGAAGCTGACACCGAAGGACCGTCTGGCGCTCGACAAGATCATCGCCGCGGCGAAGCTGCTCGATCCGTTGTTCCTGCGTCAGGTTTGGGGTGGCAACGCCGAGCTCGAGAAGAAATTGCAAGCCGACAAGTCTGCCACCGGCCGCCAGCGGCTCCACTATTTCTACATCAACGATGGTCCATGGTCGCGCCTCGATGACAAACAACCTTTCCTCGAAGGCGTGCCTCGTGAGAAGCCAATCAACGCGAGCTATTACCCTGACGACATGACGAAGGACGAGTTTAACTCGTGGGTTCAGGGACT
>DAIOGT010000195.1:0-4162 GCA_036745095.1 Pyrinomonadaceae bacterium | reverse complement strand
CTCGACTCTCCCATCGACGTCACGATTGGTCCATACGAGACTTACGAAGACGAGTTGTTCAGTTACAAAGCCGCGTTCGAAGCCTATGTGACGCTGCGCGACGATGCGGAGACTGCGAAGCTCGCAAAGTTCAGCGGTCACTTGCAGGAGCTGGAGAACAATCTGCCGCTTGATCCCAAATATCGAAACCCCAAACTGGGAGCAGCGTCGCCGATCCGGGTTGTGAATGAAGTCTTCGCGTCGGGCGAAGGCAACAGCGGCGTGCAAACCGCCGCTTTCAATCTTCCGAACGACGAGCGTGTGGTGAAGGAAAAAGGCTCCAAGCGCGTGATGTTGAAGAACGTACAGGACGCGAAGTTCAACAAGACGCTGATCCCGATCTCGAAAGTCGTTCTCGATCCCGCGGAACAGTCAGCACTCGCGTTTGAGTCTTTCTTCACGCACATCCTTTGTCATGAGCTGATGCACGGTCTTGGACCACACAACATCACGGTGAACGGTCAGGAAACGACTGTGCGCAAGCAGTTGAAAGAGCTTTACTCCGCGATCGAAGAAGCGAAAGCCGACATGACGGGACTTTGGGCGCTACAGTTCATGATCGATCGCGGCATTATCGAGAAGAGCATGGAGCGGACGCTTTACACGACCTATCTCGCGAGCATGTTCCGGTCGGTGCGTTTCGGGATTACGGAGGCACACGGACGCGGTGTCGCGATGCAGTTCAACTATCTGACTGATGAAGGCGCGATAAAGTTCAACGAAGGCAAGGGAACGTTCAGCATCGATCACGCGAAGATCAAGGAAAGCGTGACGAAGCTTACGCGCGAATTGCTGACGATTGAGGCGGAAGGATCGTACGACAAGGCGAAAGCGATGCTGGATAAGTTGGCGGTTATCAGGCCGCCGATGCAGCAGGCGCTCGACAAGCTCAAGGACGTGCCGGTTGATATCGAGCCTGTTTTTCCACTCGCGAAGTAAAGTAAAAACAGCCGCAGATCTGCAGCTATTTAAATTGCTTTCGGAAGAACGTCGCGATCTTCCACGCGTCGATCGCCTTCCACGGCAGCTCGCCGGTGGTGTAGTGGCCGCACGGAAGCCACACGATGTCGAGTGGAAGCTCGTGCCGGCGTGCCTCGTTGATTGCGTCGCGCGACAGTTCAAGCGGAAACGTCAGATCGTAACGTGCAATGATGAAGCGTATCGGCCGGTGCCGCCCCATCTGCGCCACGCGCGGCATGAATGGCAGCGGACTGATCGGCGCCCAGAAACTACGCAACTCCTCGAGCGTTAAGTGATCCGCAATGCCTGCCCGCACGTGCGCGGTCGATAGTCCATGCCAGACCACGTCCGCCACATAACCGGAAACGTGATTGAAAGCACCGGCGTTAAGATCCGGCTCATGAGCAAAGGCGAGGAATGCGATACATGAGCCCACGCTGGTTCCGAGAATGCCTACCTGTTCGTAGCCCTCAGCCTTCAACCACTGCACCGCCGCGCGCGTGTCCAGCACCGCCTGTCTCATCGACTGAATCGTACGGCCGATGTTTGAGCTGACCAGATGATCCGCGCGTTCGATCTCTGCCGGCTTTCGTTCGAGATGATAAGGAAGCGTCAGACGCAACGCCGACATGCCGATCATGTTGAAGATCCGGCACGCCTCGACATGGCTCTCCGGCTGCGCATTCCACTGTGGCAGCACGACGACGGCTTTGCGCGACCGTTTTCCGTCTTTGGTTTTTGCCGGAAAGAATCGGCCTCGCGCTGTGTTGTTCTCAGGCGAAGGCGTATGGACGGCGCTCGTCCACGTTAGCTGGTCGCCGTCGAGACGATAGTCCGTGATCGGTGTCAGCGCGTAAAAGTCTTCGCTGGCAAGCATCACGTTCGCGGTGTGATCGCGGAACAGTTCACGCGGATCGTCACCATTCACGTGGTCGAAAATGTACGACAAACCCCAATCGAAAGGACGGACAATCCGGTTGTTATCTCGTTGGTGGTACCAGCGTTCGCGCCGGTGCATGTAGTTCTTCCAGAGTGCAGACATAAAAACAGCCACGGATTGCACAGATTACAGGATCTGTAATTATCTGTGAAATCCGTGGCCGAAATGCTAGTTACAAGTGGACAGCTTGAAGCTGTGGATAAAGGTGCTCCAATTAAAGCTCCCATTGGCTGGTTGGAACTGCGTCGTGAAGACCATCGTGCAGCCATCCACCGGATCAACACTGATAGTGCTGTAATCGCCCCATCGTGTCAGGTTTCCGGTCTGCGAACCAACGCCCGCCAAAGCCGAAGTTTCATTACCCATCGTTCCGAGCGGATCGGCAGGGCCACGATAGGCGTAGCGAATGCTCGGCACGATGGTCGAGCTCGAGATGTTGTAACCGATGGCGATGCCGCCGGTTTTGTCCATTGCCGCGCTTGCCATCCACCGGAAGTCGTTTGACGGTGCAAACGTTCCCTGTTGGAAAAGCACGGGCGCTGCTGAGCCAAAAGTCTGCCCCGCAGCATTGCGCAGCTCGTACCAGCGAATGCCGACGCCGGTGCCACTCGTTACCGAATGGTTAATCACGAGCGCCTCGTGTGTGGCGAACTTGCGATAACTCAAGCGATACATCAATCGATCGGCGAGTGTGTCGAGACGCGTGGTGGTTCCAGGCTGCACAACGCAAGCACCGCCACCGCACGCCCGGCTAAATGCAGCAACTCCCGCAACCGTGGTTGGACCAGTTAATGTGCCGGTGCCGGCGGTCCAGTTCACTGCGAATCGCCAGAACTGCACTGTCGAAGTTGTAAGACTCATCAACAAGTTCGGTGAGCCGGCCGGCGGCAGTGTAGTGCCTTCAAGATCCGCGGGTTCAAGGCTATGGCCGCCGGTGGTGTTGACGCAAAGTTGACGCGCCGAAGCACCAATCAACATCTTGTCGCGTTCGAAAGCGCACACGGTATTACCAGTGAACGAGCGTCCGTTTCGAAACATGTTGTAGGTGATGTAATAGCCATCCGGCCAGACACCCATCTTCGGGTAGTCGTTGAAGCTTCTTTCGTATGAGAACGCATAACGGTGGTACGTTCCGGTAGGATCAGGACTCGTGGAAACGGCCACGCACTGCGTATATGGTTGGCCTGAGACCGCGAACTGCGTCAACACCCAACGGTCAGCCAATTGATCGTATTGAACAATTGGATCGCCGTCGTTGTCTGAACCGCAGCGACCTCCAAAACCCTGCCACACGACATTGCCGTTTTTCGGAAATCCCGGAACGACGTTAAATCCGGTGATCTCGTTATTCGTCCCTCTGGTCAATGTGTAGATCGAATAGCGCAGGTTGACCCATTGCACGTAGTGATTCGGACCGACGTCACCCGTGGTGTCCGGCGGCGCAACGCGCGCATTCGGATCGACAGGCACGCCGTTCGTTGACGCCTTGATCTCCGCGAGAGCAGACGGCACGCCGACGCTCTTGTCTGCCAGCGGATCGGTAAACGGTGTAATGCGGTTTCCGACTGGTTGCGGGCGGCCCGGCTCGAAATCTCGGCCGCCGCGTGCCGGCGCCGGACGCTCACCGGTGTCGAACATTTCGCGCAAAGGCTTCGGTGACGTATCGAAGTGGACCGGCAAACTAACCTCGGCCCGATGTCGCAGTGCTGTGTCGCTCTGAGCGTGGACCATCAAAGGCATTGAGGTAACGGTACACAAGATAGTGATCATTAGTAACGCATGAAGTTTTTTCACTGACTTCCTCCAAAAATCCAGGGCTATTTTGAGTATGGAATGCAGTAGTACCTGGGAGAGAACTACGGCAACTTTATTTAGCGATACAACAACAGCAGAGCGAGAAGGCGAAATTGGGAGGCGCGCAGTATAGCAAGACGCCAACGTCAGTGCCAGTACCGGAAGGGGTAGTTTGCTCCTGCTTCACCGCGGCTCGATGAGGCGGCGGAGAATCTTCGGTAGCAGCGGGATTGAGCGAATGAGCGAGCCGGTTGTGAAGCGCCTCGCAAAATCCCGAAACAGCTCACCGGCCCGTTTCGTGTAGGGAAACCACCAAACATCCGCCAACCCGGGCAGCGCGTTCACGTGAATATGCTGGGGCGCGACGAGCTCCAGCAATCCGAGGCCGCCGTGCGTCCGGCCGTAGCCGCTTTGCTTCATGCCGCCCCA
>DAIOGT010000194.1:0-8826 GCA_036745095.1 Pyrinomonadaceae bacterium | reverse complement strand
CAATGATCAGACATCTGAAACGTTCGCCAGTTCTTGTAAAATTTCAGCTTGTCCTTCTTGCCCGTATATTTCGTACCACACGTCGCCTTCATCTCGTCGTGATACGCTTCCAAATCCTTGTCACGGAAAACGCACTCGAGAAAACGAAAGACTCCCTTTCGCGGCACATCTTTGATCGGCACATCGCGTGTCTTCGGCCATAAGAGATTACGAGGATCGTGGAACGCGATCTGGTCGAAGTATTTGTCACCGCCCAGATTCGTCTGGCCGACGACGGGGACGGTGAAGTCGTTCCTTTCGAGTGCTTTGAACGTCTTGTCCTTCGTATCGAAGATGTTGAAATCGCCGAGCAGCACGATCGATTCCGGTTCGCCGTTGTCGTCTTTTTGGCGGCGCGTGTTTTTCTCTGCCAGAAACTGACTCAAACCCTCGATCTCTTTTAGCCGTCGCGGGTCTAACGGCTTGCTTTTGCCGTAATAGATGTGAACGCTACAAAGCGAGAACCGCCGCCAGCCAGTACGAAATGTGCACATAAACGGAGTGCGCGCCAGTTGCCACGATGCGGCGCCTTTCTTCTCAGGCATCGTCACCTCGCCCGCAACGTGATCGAACCGCACTTTGCGAGTGTCGTACAAGAAAGCGATACGCTCGGTGTTACCAGCCGATCCGGCGACAACGTCCGTCACGATGTACTCCCACCAACTACCCAACACGCGAATCAATTTTCTCAGATCCGCAAGATTTTCCTTTACCTCCTGAATCGCAACCAGATCGAAGTGATTGATGATCTCCGCGATGTACTGAATAGACTCGTCGAGACGTGCTCCAAACATCGCGTTTCGACCAAACTCGCGAATGTTCCAGGTGGCGAGCAGTAAAGTTTCTTCAACTGTTCGCGGCGGAATCTCTTTACGCAAGCGGCGGCGCAACGAAAGAAGCCCGGCAGCAGCACGCCGGCGCGCTGGAGAATCGCCATCCGGATATGTATCGAATAAACCTTTGTAGTAGGGCATGCAATTTACCTCGCTGTGTTAGATACCACCTTTCAAGGTGATCCTTTCAAGTTCACAAAGCTGGGCTGCGCAGTAAGCACGCTGACCGAGCGTGAGTTCCTGGCGCAAGATTTTCGACACTTCGATCGGGCCTTGTCCTGCCAGACGAAGAATAAACGTGGACCAATCCTGACGGACTTCCTGAATCGCGGTCAGACGGGGCTCACCAAGACCAGGCCGGTTCAGGTAGTAATACTCAATCGATGCGGCGCCGTAAGGTGAATTTTCATGGGGAACCGCTTTACCTGTGTCAGTAAAACGCAGGTGCTTGAGAGGCTCCATCGTGGGATGATAAGGATTGAGCAACAACGGATCTTCGTTAGCGAGACTGTGCTCATCACGCGCGTGCTGCCCACTCACGGGGAAGTGATTCATCTTGCCGAAGAATTGATTACAGGAAGCACAAGACGGCAACAGATTTGAAATCTCGTAGGCTAACCAGAAATAACCCGGATGGCCGGGATCTTCAACCACCTTCGCTTTCGGACGATAGTGCTCAACATCGCCCGCGTAAACAGCTTCAGGCTTACTCTCGCAATACGCACATTTACCATAAAACAGATCAAACAGGTGCCATTTCAGCTCGGCCCAAATTTTTTGGTTAAAGCTGATCGGCCGCTTTCCTTTTTGGTAGTCTTTATTTGCTTTGTCTGTAGCCGTCTTCGCCCGGAGTTTCCATTCGCTGAAGTCGTATGGATCGATTTTCAGCACTTTCGAAAACTTCCTTTCGAGTCGCGCCCAGAGCTCATTAGCGTCTTTCGCGTAGCAAAAGTACGACCACTCGCGCTTACCATCCGTGGCCCAGAACTTAAAATTTGGATCGACCCATTGCCGGCGAATCACTCTGGTCTCCTTGATCCCGTCACCGATTCAGTCAGTTGAAGTTTGACTTCGTCCAGAACCTTGCGACGCCAGGCTTCGGGAATTTTTTCAAGTCGCTTTTTTGCAAACTCCTCAATCAATTCGTAAGCCTGGCGCGCCTCTTCTTTTTCATGCGGCGTGGGTAGTCTGATCTCCAATTCCGCCGCGACCTTCAAAAGTTGATTTTTCTGTTCGGTTGTTTGAAATTGTTCGACTGAAAGTTCCTTGTATTCATTTAATAACCGGGCGGCTTTTGGATTACGAGTGGAGTCCAATTCGAAGAGCGGGCTCGTCAAAATTTGATCAGCACGCCACCCGTCCTCTTTTGCCGTGAAGGGTTTGATTTCAACGTGCGTCGGATCCTGAGTTAACGGTTCTCCTTCTTCGACGATCTCGCCATCGCTCACCAGCAATTTCTCTTTCGCTGAAACAACATATCGCCTTACTTCCCGGGTCGTAGGAGCTTGTGTTTCGTCGTCTTCTTCCGGACCCAGCACCACCAGTTCACGCGTGCCATCGCCGAGGTCTTTTACTTCGAGGACACCATAAATTTCCGAGCACAGTGGAACGCGTCGGACGTGCAGGATCTCTTCGGCTTCCAGTGAACCGACAAGCAGCGGCGAATGAGTGGTAGCAATAATCTGGACGGAAGCAAACTCTTTGCGAAAAGCGTCAACAAACATCTGCTGCCATTTCGGATGCATGTGAGCGTCAAGCTCATCGATCAGCACCAGAACAGAATTCTTCGAATCACTTCGACTGGTCCCAGTTTCTGCAAGCCGCTCCAACAAAGTACCAATCCAGCACATCACCGAAACCGTACCCTGACTTACGAGTTCAAGTGGGACCAGACCGGCGTCAGTCACAACGCTGATTTGCATAGTCTTGGCGTCTACGGGCCCGAGCTCGAGTCTGAGACCGGGTGTTAAGCGTTGCAGAACGCGAGTAAAGTCCTCCCTTGTTTTCTTCGCCGCGAGCGCCGAATACTCCGACTTTGCAGCGTAGTCGAGATTCACCAACCACTGCTTAATGTCTGACATCCGGCGGTCCGGCTCATAACTCAACAACGGGAGTAAGTCTTCGACTGAAGGTGCGTGGCGCGTAACTTTGGTGGGGCCCTTGGGACTATCGGATGAGATGCTTCGGAGTGCGGGAAAGCCCAGAACAAGCCATCTTTCATAGATGATTGGCGACAAACTGGCTGATGTGACTTTGATCGAACCATCCATCTGTCGCTTAAGCTCGACTGTGTACTCGCGATTGTTGTCGCGTAGCCGGATCGAGCCTTGCGAAGCACCGGAGCGAAGCAGTTTCTTTACCACATCCGGATTGGCGTTTTCGCCGCATAGTGCCACCGCGATCGCTTTTAGCAAAACCGTCTTACCAACGCCGTTGTCTCCCAACAAAAGATTCCAGGTCGGCGTGAGCTCGAGGTGCAGCGACCGGAATGGTCCAATGTTTTCGAGCGAAACACTTTTTAAGATCAAGTTGCCACTGGCGCGAGGACGCAATTCGCTTTGATTGACTCTCTTTTCGAGCTCCTTCAGGAATGCCGGTAGCCCGGCAAAATCAAACTGTGGTTTGTAGTCGATGACTCTCGTGTTGTAAGAGCGTTCAAGAAAACGAACTTTTACCGGATCGATCTGACTTGCGTTGGGAATAATCGCGTAATGTGGTCGTTCCGGCGTGTTGGGCAATTCGAGTGCTTCCAGAAAGTTACGCACGCCGTCGATGCCGGAGCCGATGAAGACAACTGTGTAACGCAGGAACAAAGTGCCGAGAAATTGTTTGAACTTCGAATTCGCCGAGAGCGACTGCCGAAACTGCTTCATCGTGAATAAAAGCGACGAAGGATTCGTACGAATACCAAACGGATTTGCAACGAAGAATTTGTTGTTCTGAAGCGCTTCGACCAGTTTGTCTGCTTCGGACGCGACCCCCGCACGCGACTGGAATGCATCACCAACAAGACTGTCGAGATTTGTGTTGAGTGCTCCGAGAAATTTCATTCCGGCGAGTGTTCGATGCGCCACACTCGGCTCCGCCGCGGAAGTAGCAGATTCAACATAATCAACGAGTTGTTGCTGGCTCATCTCGTGGATTAGATCATCGGCAACGGCATCCAGCTCTCCGGCTGCAAGGGCGGCGGTAAGTGCTGCCGCGCTAGCTGCGTCGATCGTTCCGCCGTCGCGTGCCGCACGCAGTAAACCTTCCACAAAGGTGGGCCATGTTGGCAGCTTCGCCTGCGCCGCCAATCCGGGACCCGCACATAAGACGCACTCACCTGATGCAATCGCTTCGACAAGCTCATGCGGCGGAACGCTGACGGCGCTGTCAGTTGCGGGTGCAGTTTCTTCTGGTTTGAAATCCGGCTGGAGACGCTGTCTGATGACATTAAATATTTGTGTGGTTTCGGTCTGGGCATCAATCGGAATTTCGGCAAGTAACGAATCGACGATGTGCTCGCCTAAACGCCGGTAACTCTCAAAAGCGGATTCATCGAAATTACCCTCCGCAACGCGAGACGCGGGGAACTCTGCGTGGCTTTTGCAGTACTGGCTCAGATCGGTTGGCTCGTCACCCGTAAGCGATGGCTTGATATAAATCATCATGCCGGTCTCCTCCGCGGAGTACCGGATTTGCGCGATCTGATAGTGAGCTCCGGCCGAAGCGGGCGTCCGACCAAACGGGCCAAGACCCATATCGATCTCGACGCCGAGTTCCGTGCGACAACGCCTGATTGCCGCGCCGAGGTCGTTGAAAGCGAATTCGGGATCGTGAGTGGCGTCGCACGCGACAATGAACTTGCATTTACGTTTGACCAGTTCGTAAATGCTTAGGTTGTCGAATTCCTGACCCGGCGCAGGACGCACGTAAGCGGCTTCGCTGGCGAACTCTCCATACCCTTCGCGCAACGCGTAAAGCGGCTCGATCAGTGGTCCTGATTTCTTCCATTTGTCGTTGCGAACCGGATTGCCTATGAACCGGCCTTCGCGCACGCTAAACAAAGTCCACAACATCGCACTCGGTGCTGAAGAAGGACGAAGAGACTGGTCTCGCAACGGCCGGGCCATTGCAATCGCCTCTGTCAGCGAGATACCACCCGCGAGTTTGTCTGTCGGGCGATAGGCCGCGAGCGCCTCGGAACCGGATTCTGTCGGGCGAGACGAATCGAATCCAGAAAAACGCGGTGAGAAAAGAAACGGAATTGTTCGCGGCTGTATCGAGAAAGAAGCTGGAACATCGACCACGTCAAGTGAAGCGCCGAAGAGTGGATAAGGCGCCGCATAATCGTTTGATCCGCCGAGACTGCTCAAGGGACAGTCTTCGCCACCGTTCTTTCCGGCTTCGGGCCGAACCGCCGGCGCGACAGAGTTCCGGAGAATACGTGTCTGATGAAACTCATGAACCGAAAACCCGCTGGCTCTCATGGCCCACATGAGTAGCAATGAGAGAAGCATGACGATAATCCCAATCGCCATTTCGGCCCTGCCGCTCAGGTATAACTGATAAGACGCGTATGAGAGTGCCTGTGCGACGACGGCGGTAAGACCGAAGATAAACACATACGGCGCCACTCGTTCTGCCGTTTCCGAAACTATTTTCCACTTTGCGCTCGGTCGGATGTTGGCTGCTTTCACTAACCCGCCAAGCACCAGGAGGACCATTGGAATCGCAAGGACGTTTTGCAGAGCCGCCGAGAATACGGAATGCCAGAACAACGTCAAGAGGAACCACATAATCGCAAAGCAAAGAAGAACACGACACAGTCGCAACGAAAGACTGCGTGCTTCGCGCGACATCCAGCGACGAACTATGAAGCCGTACAAAGAAAGCGCGATTACGAGAACAAAGAGGATCAGCGGCCCCGTGATATGCGTTGCGATGACGTAAGGGCTATCGGCGAAAATTAGACTGCGATCAAAGTAGTAAGAGTCGATTGGCCCAGCGAAGGTCGTCGACCGGTAATACAACCACTCGACAAGTGGCCGCGAAATTTGTTGGTGGAGGCCAATTATCAGAATGGCGGCGACGCCTCCGGCCGTGATCGCGGCGGCGACTTGGGCCAGCACCATTTTTAGCGAGCGTTGACGCGGCAGCCATGCGAACAAACACATCCAGAAAACGTAGCCAAAAAGAAAGCCGGCGCCTTCCCACCAAAGGTACACGTTGATGTAATCGTGCTGAATAGTTTGACGAGCAAGGCCCATGCTCGCGAGAAAACTAGCAAGGATAATCAGAATGACTGCTGACCAAAAGAGCCACGATCTCGATCGCATTCCGTACGGTCGCTCGGCTCGTCTGGCAAACACGCCAAAAAGCAAAGCTCCAAGAACCGCTGGCGCAAAGGTGCGCGTTAAGATCACTTCAAATCTGAACAGTTGATCGATGACTGTCAGCAAACCCCTCGCGAAGAGCACGAAACCGGCAAATAAAGCTGCAAACGTAAAAAGATTGGCCGCTGCATTGCGAAGCCATGTCAGTACTGAGGAAGGACCAAAATTACGACGCGAACTCGAGATTGTTGACTGGCGCAGCCCCTGGATCTCACGCGCCTCGCCCACGCCAGAGCCGCCGGCAAGTTGTTTCTCAACCTCGTCAAGCCCCTGCGAATGTATCCACGTCAGTAACCAACCGGCGATCTCGGCGCCTCCTCCCGTGCTGGAGAGGTAATCGAAGCGCCTCAGCAGCCCGTGTCTGGCGAGCCCTTGAAACACACCGAGACCGAAGGTCGCGCTGCGAACGTCGCCACCTGACAGGGCAAGTCCCGTAAGATCTGCTTCGACCCTGGGGTTTAGGTTCTGGAGTCGTTTGCCGCGCGAGTATTCAATCTCGGCCAACTCACTTTCCAGCACCTTATCAAACCGAACAGCAGGGTCGTGAGAATCTGAGCCCATGTGGACCTCTGGCTGAACTTAGAGTTAGGCAAGGCGGCTGACGGCTTATGTCAGTACGTCCTGCCAATTAATATGAAGGGAATGGCAAATTCGTTTCGGAGGATATTTTCAGCGGTAAGGAACTTTTGGATCCGCAAACAAGAAAAGAGCCAGTGCCGAGGGCGCTGCTGTCAGAAACAGAATTATTTGATTATCGTCACTTGAGGGTTGATGTTATGAGTGCGTAGGTGAGGAAATAACAGTAGGTACCATCTGCGATCTTCGAAGCGGGAACCCGTACAATCTGCAATCTGGGGTTTACGCTCGCTTGTTGTAGATGCGCTTGGACAGAACGCCTGGGTACAATCAATTTATGACGAACGACGAGCCATTCACCATCGGCGTCGAGGAGGAATATCAGATCGTGCATCCGGCGACGCGAGAATTGCGTTCCCGCGCACATCTTATCTTGCCGGAAGCGCAAGCGACACTCGGTAAAATGGTAACTCCTGAGCTTTACCAGTCGCAGATCGAGATCGCCACGTCGATCTGTCATACAGTGGCAGAAATGCGCGCCAAACTCGTGCGCCTGCGCGGGGAAGTGATTGCCGCGGCGGAGAAGTATGGCAACCGGATCGTGGCGGCGGGCACGCACCCCTTCTCCCACTGGGAAGATCAACAACTTACGCCTAAAGCGCGTTATCGCGGCATTGCTGCCGAGTTTCAACAACTCGCCAGTGAGCAACTGATCTTCGGCTGTCACGTGCACATTGGAATCAGTGATCGTGAAGCGGCTATCCATGTAATGAATCGGGCGCGCCCGTGGCTGGCGCCGCTCTTGGCACTCGCGGCCAACTCGCCTTTCTGGCTTGGCGTGGACACTGGGTACGCCAGCTTTCGTACAGGCATCTGGCGACGCTGGCCCATGGCCGGCACGCCGCAGTTTTTTGCTTCGCGCGCCGAGTACGACGCCCTGGTTGACACGCTGGTCCAGACTGGAAGTATCTCCGATGCGACGAAGATTTACTGGGACGTGCGCCCTTCCGCGCGCTTTGAGACTCTGGAATTTCGCGTCACTGATGTCTGCCTTACGATCGACGAAGCAGTGCTGATCGCCGGTCTCGCCCGGGCCATAGCGCGCACCTGCTATGACCAGGCGATCAAGGATGAACCAGCATTGGACGTGCGACCTGAGCTATTGCGCGCCGCCAAGTGGCGCGCCGCGCGCTACGGTCTCGAAGGAGAGCTGATTGACTTGGTTGATAAGTGCGCGATCCCGGCGCACGAGTTGATTGAAAAGCTACTTGCCACGCTGCGCCCGGCACTCGAAAGGTACGGTGAGTGGGATGAGATCAATTCCCTCACGCACGATACGCTCGCCCGTGGCAACGGCGCCACTCGCCAGCGCGCTGCCTACGCGCGGCGAGGTCAGTTTGAAGATGTTGTCGACCTACTAATTGCAGAGACAGCACAGGGCACTGAGTGACACGCAATTCGCACCGAGAGCATAATGTTGGTAACACGAGAATCAGAGGCTGGCGACGGAAGATGTTTGGAGGCGACGTATTACGACTTTTAATTAACCTCGCTTCTTCTCGGGCTTCACTGTAAAGCCACGTCGCTCTTTAGTCTGCGAAGAGGCTGAGCTCTGCGCCTTCTGCATTTTTTGTCGCTCGAGGTTTTTCTTCTCGATCGCTTCCTTCAATTTTTTTCTTGCTCGTTTATTCATAGCGGGATCTAAGCAGTGTACGAGTGGTCTGGATTGGTCCCGTAGTGGATTTGGTCGTTGAGCGCGTTCATTTCGCTTATCAAACAGGGAATAGCTTTATCCAGATTACTATTGTAAATCGCCGCAAACAGTCTACCCAAAACCGAAACACCAAAGCCATCTGCGCTGACTATCCATGTGAGTTTCGTGCGCTGTTCATCCATCCTTTCAAATCTGTGGTCGTAATGAACCACAAGCCATAGAAACGGGCCAACCCATTTCCAGTTTCGCGACGGATTAATTTCTGTCATCTTGAAGTCGGACTTCA
>DAIOGT010000193.1:0-8924 GCA_036745095.1 Pyrinomonadaceae bacterium | reverse complement strand
CTCGTAGCGCTCCAACCGCGCCAACACTTCACGCGCGTTCGCCAAAACTGCCGGCGGCAATCCCGCCAGACGCGCCACCTCGATTCCATATGACTTAGACGCACGCCCGCGCTCGAGCCGGTGCAAAAACACGACCTCGCCTTCACGCTCCGTCGCCGTGATCTGGTAATTCTGCGCACCCGGCAGACGCTCCGCTAATTCAGTGAGCTCGTGATAGTGCGTCGCAAACAAAGTCTTCGCGGCATGGTCGGCGGAGTTGTGCAGGTACTCCGCCACTGCCCACGCGATCGAGAGCCCATCGAACGTCGCCGTTCCGCGTCCGATTTCATCGAGCAGCACGAGCGAGCGAGGCGTCGCACTGTGCAGGATGGCGGCCGTTTCAGTCATCTCCACCATGAACGTCGAGCGTCCTCGCGTGAGATCGTCTGACGCGCCAACCCTGGTCCAAATTCGATCAAGCAAGGGCAGGCGCGCGCGCTCAGCGGGAACGAAGCATCCGGTTTGCGCGAGTATGCAGATGATGGCGGTCTGGCGCAGTACTGTGCTCTTGCCGCCCATGTTTGGACCAGTAATGATCAGCAGCCGGTCGGTGGAGTTGTTGAGATAAACGTTGTTCGGCACGAACGGCTCATCAATAAACGCTTCGATGACCGGATGACGTCCCTGGACGATTTCGAGTTCGTCGCTGTCGTGCAGCACTGGTCTCGTGTACCGGCGACGCGCTGCAATCTCAGCAGATGAGGCAAGCACGTCGAGCGCAGCGAGCGCGCGCGCAGTCATCTGGATGCGTTTCGTTTCCGCAGCGATCTGCCGGCAAACGTCAGTGAACAGTTCCGTCTCGAGCTGCACGATGCGTTCTTCAGCGCCGAGCACTTTCTTTTCCCAATCGCGCAGCTCGGGCGTGGTGAAGCGCTCGGCATTCGCGAGCGTCTGGCGTCGTTCATACTCAACCGGCACGCGTGCGGCATTCGCCTTCGAGACCTCGATGAAGTATCCAAAGACACCGTTGAAACGAATGCGCAGATTATTTATGCCGCTGCGCGTTCGCTCGGTGGCTTCAAGGGCAGCGATGATCTGTTTAGCGTTGCGACTGGTCGAGCGCAGTTCGTCGAGCTCGGCGGAGTAACCATCGCGAATCGTGTCGCCGTCGGTGAGTTTGATTGGCGGATCGTCGTTAATGGCGCGTGTAATCAGATCGCGAACGTCGGGAAGTTCGTCGGTGTTTTCAACGAGCACTTCGATCAAAGAAGAATCGAACCCGCCGAGCACTTCGCGAATCGCGGGCACCTGGTCCAGGGAACGCAACATCGCGCACAGGTCGCGTGGCGTAGCCGAGCCAAGACTGATGCGACCCACCACGCGCTCGAGGTCCGAAACTTCTTTCAACAACGCGCGCAGCTTGTCTCTGCGAACTTGCGACGAAAGCAGGTCATGGACTGCCGCCAGTCGAGCTTCGACTTCACCTCGCTTCACACACGGTCTGAGCAACCACGCGCGCAGCAATCGCGCGCCCATGCCCGTCACGGTTTCGTCGATCACTTGCAGCAACGAGCGACCGGCGCCGCCCGCAAGGGATTCGACGAGCTCGAGGTTCCGCACGGTGACGCTATCGAGCACGAGATGATCCTGTGGCTCGAAGTAGATGAGATCACTGACGTGCGCGGCGGCGGCGCGCTGCGTTTCGCGTGCGTAACGCAAGCACGCCCCCGCAGCGCGAATCGCTTCGTCTTTCTTCGCAAGTCCGTACCCGTCGAGAGTTTTGACTTTGAAGTGGTCGAGGAGAAGCGCGAAGCAATCGTCTCGTTGCCACTGCCAATCGTCGAGCGGTGTTGAGGCGACCTCAAACCCAAATTCCTCGCGCGAGTTCGCCCTTCCATTGGAATTTTCCAAAGGTAGCGACGCGGTCTGGACTCTCCCTGTGAGGCTGGCCTTGATGAGAGCGCCGAGCGAAGCCGGGAACAGCAACTCTCGCGGCGCATATGATTCGAGCGCAGCACGAATGCGCGTCCAGGAATCGCGCCCGGTTTCCTGCGTCACGCGAAACTCGCCTGTGGAAATATCCAAAAACGCCGCCCCAATCGTCTCGCCCGCAGTGCAAACCGCAGCTAGAAAAACGGGCTCACGCGCCTCCAGCAACTGTGGATCGATCGGAGTGCCCGGCGTGACGATGCGTACGACTTCACGCCGCACGAGTTTTTTCGTCTTGCCGGCTTCTTCAGTCTGCTCGCAGATCGCGACGCGATAACCTTTACGCACAAGACGCGCGATGTAATTTGCGGCGGAATGGTGCGGCACACCACACATCGGCACGGGATTGCCGCTATCTTTATGGCGCGCAGTGAGGGTGATTTGCAGTTCCCGCGAGCCGGTCAGCGCATCGTCAAAAAAGAGTTCGTAAAAATCGCCGAGACGAAAAAACAGAAGCGTCCCGGGATGTTGCTGCTTCAGTTCCTGATACTGCCGCAGCATCGGCGTTGGATTGGAATTGCTCATATGTTGTGAGTGCGGCACAGGGTAACACAAAATACACGGATATCCGTGGGCAACGGGGGAAAACTGTGTTAATTTCCTCACGTGCAATTTCTGACCAACTCTCTACAAGAGCACCTGGCCACAATTCAAAACTTACTCGATGCAACAGTCCCGGAAATCGAACGATCTGGTCAGATGATCTGTGAAGCGCTGGTCAGTGGTCGGAAAGTTCTGCTTTGCGGAAACGGCGGCAGCGCCGCGGATGCGCAACACATCGCCGCCGAGTTGGTGGGTTGTTATGAAAAGCAACGACGCTCATGGCCGGCGATCGCGCTCACGACTGACACCTCTGCATTGACGGCGGTCAGTAACGATCTCGGTTACGAGCAGGTGTTCGCGCGCCAGGTCGCGGGACTCGCGCAAGCAGGCGACGTGCTAATCGCGATTAGTACCAGTGGTAAATCCAAAAACATTTTGCGCGCGGCGGAAAGAGCGCGCGAGCTGGGTTGTAAAACCATCGCTCTGACGGGCGCCACGGCCGAGCCACTCGGTGCGCTCTGCGACGTCTCTGTCGCCGTGCCCGCCAGCCGAACCTCACGAGTACAGGAAGCGCACATCACCATCGGACATCTCTGGTGTGAAATGGTCGATCAGATTTCGTGAACAACGACTTTGGTCATTTATAAGGGTGACACTTACACAGGCGTAATGAATTCTGTTACGCCCGACAATTGACAATTAGCTGCTGCCTCGCAAGAGAGGTTTCCCCAACGGGTTTCTGTGTGTTTTCAACAACAACACGCAAGGGTCGAGGTGTGTCGATATGAAGAAAAAGCGGAAGAAAAAGACAGCACTGGTCGTCTGCCGGGACCGGAAACAATTTTGGACGACACAAGCTCAGTTCTGGCAGTGGGTACGAGAAGGCGTCGTGATTAAGACGGGGGAGCAGCCGTTGACTGGTCTGTTCAGGCGCGAGCACGAGGAGTTGATGGTGTTGTTGAGTAATACGGTTTTGAACTTGGCACATCCGAATCACATGCGCGAGGCGTTACTGTCGCGACGGATTGGGATGTCAGGCCGCGGATGAGACGGACTTTAAATGCAGATTAAGATGATCAGATCGTTTATAGCAGTCATACTTTTCCTTGTGCCTGTGTACGCGCAGGACGATCGCTATCGCATCGGTCCGGGCGACATCCTCGACATCCGCGTCTACAACCGGCCGCAACTCTCGCGTGAAGCGGTTCGTGTCGAGGGCAACGGCATGCTCCGAATGCCGCTTATCGAAAACGAGATACAAGCCGCTTGTCTCACCGAAGGCGAACTCGCGAAAGAGATCTCAACTCGATACGCGAGGTACTACAAGAACCTCCAGGTCGACGTTTTCATAAAAGAGTATCAATCAAAACAGGTCGCAATTATCGGCGCGGTCAACGAGCAAAGCCGATTCCAGCTACAACGACGTGTCCGGCTGTTGGAATTGCTCACGTACGCTAAAGGGCCGTCGTCGAGGGCCGGACAGACGATCAATATCGTCCACTCAACCGCCTCGTCGCCGTGCAAACAAAACGAGGAAGCCGATACAGCTGCGTTCACGAGTTACAAACTCAGCGACGTTCTCCAGGGCGATCCAAAATCAAATCCATACCTGGAAGCCGGAGACATCGTCACCTTGCCTGAAGCGGATCAGGTTTACGTGGTTGGGAACGTCTTCATGCCGCTCACGATCTCTCTGAAAGAACCGATCACATTGACGCGTGCAATCGCGATGGCCGGCGGTCTCAAGCAAGACACGCGCAAAGACAAGATTCGAGTACTCCGCCAGGAACCCGGCACAACGATCCGGAAAGAGATCACCGTCGATCTTTCCGCGATCGAGAAGAAGCGTTCTGAAGACCTTGCGCTCGCGCCTAACGACATAATCGACGTTCCAACTTCAGCCGGTAAAAGTTTCCTGCGCAGCCTGATCCAGGGTGTCGTGCCCGGCGTGGGCCAACTGCCTGTCCGTGTTGTGCCTTAAAATCAGCTCCTTTCAAACCATGAACCCTCCCAAAGAAATCACAAAACGAGACGCCAATCTCGGCGCTCTCGATCGGCCGATTGAGCCGCCGCAGTCTTACAATTACGGCGTCGATCCGAATGCCGAGAACGAAATCCACCTGCTCGACTACTGGCGAGCGATTCGTAAACGTCTCTGGCTGGTGATCGGTATCGTGGTGCTGATCACGATGCTGGCGCTCGTGTATGTCGCACGCAAGCCTGATTTTTACGAAGCGCAGGCCCGCGTTCAGGTCGATCTCGAAGACACCGGAAATTTCGTCAACAAGACGCGCCCGCTCTATGGGCCAACTGACGATCCGATCTACTTCAACACGCAGCTTCAGATCCTCGTCAGCCCCGGACTGATGCGACGCGTCGTTCGCACTCTCGATCTCGAACACAATCCCGATTTCTTCAAAGGCAACCCTGCGCAACGACAATCGACGTGGCAAACACTGCTGCGAATGACAGGACTCCGGAGCAGGCCACAGGAGACTGCCAAGCCGCCTGATCAGTTGCCGCTCACCGCGAGCGTCGCTCAGGCAACAGCACGCGAAGATCTAAACGAAGCGAAGCGACTCGCGCCGTACGTCAGCACGATCCTCGCGGGATTGAAAGTCGAGCCAGTGAAAGAAACGCGTGGTTACTACAAAGAAACACGTCTTATCGATATCAAGTTCACTCACACGGATCCGGGCGTTGCGGAGAAGGTTGTGAACGCGATCGCTGAGGTTTATGTCTTTTCAAACCTCGAGAAGAGAACTGAAGCCAACAGCACGACCGGCGACTTCCTTCAGAAACGAATCGCCGAGCTGCAACAACAGATTCGCACGTCTGAAGAACGACTCGTCAATTACGCAAAGAACAACCAGATCATCTCGCTCGATCCAAACCAGAACACAGTCGTCGAGCGACTCGCGGGTTTGAACCAGCAACTGCTGCAGGCAGAAAACGAACGCAAGACCGCGGAAGCAGCTTACAACGCCGCGAAGGCTCCGGATGCGGCCAGCGCGCTTGTCGATGACGCGACCAAACAGAATGCGGATCTCGAAGGGAAGTTAATTGAGCTGAGGCAGAAACGCGCCCTCCTGCTCGTCGAAGCTACCGAAGAAGCGCCGGAAGTGAAGGAAGTTGACCAGCAGCTCACCGAGCTGGAAAAACAGTTGAAAGATTTACGCAGCCGCAAGTCAGCGACGTTGATGACAAACCTAAACACCCGTTATCAACAAGCACTCGAGCGCGAACAAGCGCTGCGCAAAGCATTCGAGCAACAGCGCGCACAAACTCTTTCGCAGAACGAAGCAGCAATCAACTACCGCATTATTCAACAAGAGATCGAGACGAATAAGTCTCTGCTGAACGGATTGCTCCAGGGCGCTAAAGAGAACGACGTCGTCCTCGCTGGCAAACCAAACAACATCTCGATCGTCGATTATGCGCTCACGCCTGATACGCCTGTTGGACCAAACCGCACGCGCACCGTCATCGCTGCTTTCTTCCTGTCGATCGGTGTGGGTCTCGGCCTCGCGCTCTTCTTCGAATATCTTGACGACACGGTGCACTCGACCGAGGAGGTGGAGCGTGTGTTGCACTTGCCCGCGCTCGCAGTCATTCCTTCGGTTGGCAGCGCCGCCCGACGCCGCGTGCTTCCGGGCATTTCGAAAACCAGTGCTTTGCAGAAGCAGAGTAATGGAAACGGTAACGGGAATTCGGAGTTGTTGATGAACGTTGACAGTCGTTCACCACTCGCGGAGGCTTATCGACATCTTCGTACGTCAGTGCTGCTCTCGACCGCGGGTCGTGCGCCGAAGTCTCTGCTCGTGACTTCGAGTTTGCCTGGTGAAGGAAAGACGACGACTGCGGTCAACACGGCGCTCAGTCTCGCTCAAACGGGCGCGAGTGTCGTAATCATCGATGCCGACATGCGACGTCCGCGGCTGCAATCTATCTTTGGCATGCACGGGCAGGAAGGCCTCAGCTCGATTCTTTCGAGCGATGCGAGCGATGCCGACATGCTGACGATGGTCCGCGAAGATGAAGAGAGCGGGCTTAGTGTGCTGACGTCAGGTCCGATTCCTCCGAATCCTGCTGAGCTGCTCGGCTCGGACCAGATGCGCAGGCTGATCGCGACGCTGCAAGCGAACTACACGCACGTGGTTGTGGATTCTCCGCCGGTCAGCTCATTCACGGACGGTGTGCTGATCTCTACGATGGTCGATGGCGTGTTGCTCGTGGTCCATGGCGGCAAAAGCTCAAGGCACATCGTGCGACGATCTAAACAACTGTTGAATGATGTGGGCGCGAAAATCTTCGGCGTGGTGCTGAACAACGTCAATCTACAGTCTCACGATTACTATTATTACCAGAGTTATTACGGGCAAAAGTATTACGAGCCGCGGATGAACGCAGAGTAATGCAGATCTGTGTTTGTCAGCGCGAACGCCGTGGCTAAAACCAGCTTTGCATGCCTGATCTCGCGATACGGTGTGAAAGTCTAAGCAAGCAATACCGGATCGGATCTCCAGACAGCTACAAAACGCTGCGAGATGCGATCTCCAACACCGCTCTCGCCGCATTTCGTCGCTCCAAACAAAACTCACAAAACGGGCATGGACACATCTGGGCGCTCCAGGATGTCTCCTGCGAAATAAAACGCGGTGAAGTGGTCGGCATCATCGGACTTAACGGTGCGGGCAAGAGTACGCTTCTGAAAATTTTGTCACGTATTACCGCGCCGACGCGTGGACGCGCTGATGTGTATGGCCGCGTGGGCTCGCTGTTGGAAGTCGGGACGGGTTTTCATCCGGAACTCACTGGTCGCGAGAACATCTATCTCAACGGCGCGATACTCGGCATGCGCAAGGCTGAGATCGATCGCAAGTTTGACGAGATCGTCGCCTTTGCTGAAGTTGAGACTTTTCTCGATACCCCCGTGAAGCGTTATTCGAGTGGCATGTACGTCCGTCTCGCGTTTGGCGTCGCGGCACATCTCGAGACCGAAGTGTTGCTGGTTGACGAAGTGCTGGCGGTCGGTGATGCGCAGTTTCAGAAGAAGTGTTTCGAGAAGATGCGCGACATCGGTGTGCACGGGCGCACGATTCTATTTGTCAGTCACAACATGTCGGCCGTGAGAAGCATCTGCAAGCAGGCGCTCATCATCGACAAGGGTAGAGTCGTGGCGCGGGGAGAGATCGATGAGACGGTGGATCGATATCTTTCGCAGCACAGTTCTGCGCAGGATTCGTGTGAGACGGTCGAGACAAACACGTTTTCTGTGACCGCGGTCGAAGTGACTTCCGCGACTGGGCCAGTGATCAAGACGTTCGATCCCGTGCAAGTGAAAGTGCGATTTATTCCGAAAGCCGAGATCAGGGATCCGGGACTTTACGTTTCGATCCTCACGATGGACTCGCGGCGTCTGACTGGTCTGGATCTAAAAGATTTCATTACGACGGCGCCTTTACGGGTAGGCGAAGTGGCGGAACTTGGCTTCACGATCGAATCGTTGCCGCTTCTGCCAGGTACGTACCAGTTGGAGATTCACCTGAAAGACATGGCAAAGCGGCTGATCGAAATCGTTCCGCAGACGTTCCAGTTTGAAGTGGCGGAGACTGAAGTTTACGGCGGACGAAAGCTTGATGGGTGGTTCGGGAATGTGGGACTTCGTGCCCGCCCCTTAGCGTAAAGATGAGTTTAGCGATCAGGAATCAGTTACGGAAATACTTTGCCACACCACGGGCGCTCAACGATTACGCGACACACATTCCCGTCTTAATCGGTCTTGCGAGACTTCGCAAAATCCGCAACGTTCTCGAATTCGGATGCGGCCGGTACAGTACGCTGACGTTTCTCAATCGCGCTGGCTTTCCGCATCTTGAACGGCTGCACTCGATCGAAAACGACGAGTCGTGGGCGAGCAAAATTCAAAAAGCAACGGAGCATGATCCGCGTTGGAGTCTGCAAGTTGTTAACAGTGAAATCCGTGAGTCGATTGCGGATCTCGATCTTGAAGCTTTCGATCTGATCCTGATCGACGACTCTAAAACGAGTGCGCAGCGCGCAGCAACGATCCGCGCGACAGCGCGTAAGCAACCGCAACACGCGTGGATCGTCATCCACGATTTCGAAGTTGCTGAATATCGCGAGGCGGCGTCCGGCTTCAAGCACCGGCAGTGCTTCCGCGCCTACAATCCTGAAACCGGTGTCGTTGCTAATTGCGATCGGATCGATCAATGGAAAGCGCTCGACCGGGCAATCAGAAGGAAAGCCCGAATGCTTGAACCGGACGCGCTCGACCATTGGTCTTCAAGTTTAGAGTTTAAGCTTTAGCTTGCGCGGCAAACGAACATGCCTGACAGAATTCTCGTCACCGGCGGTTTAGGAACAGTCGGCGCGGGCCTTGTAAACGAGCT
>DAIOGT010000192.1:0-9045 GCA_036745095.1 Pyrinomonadaceae bacterium | reverse complement strand
AGAACTGGTAAAAGGCTGGGACATTCTACCTGCCGGCCTCACTGTTCCTGCGGTATTCCTCTCTAATAATGTGCGGAGTTGGTTAACTTTAGACTAAAGGAAGATTTTATGCGCCTGATTCGCCCCTTTCACACGTCACGCACTATTCGTGCGTTCGTTGCGAAGTTGAACAAAGTGCCGGCCTTCATCACGCTGCTCGCAGTGTTTTCGCTGGCTTTTATCGCCATATCATTCATTGCATCGCCTTCTTCTGCGCTGACCAATAACGGCAGCATCACCACAGTAGAATCACCGCTGACAGAAAACTTCGACACGCTTGCTTCAACGGGGACCGGAATCGGATGGGCAGACAATGCGACGATTCCCGGCTGGTACTCGTCGCGTGTGACTTACAACTCCGGCACAGGCTCCTCAAACGCTGGCGCGCTTTACAGCTTTGGTGTCGCAGGCACGAATCCAGTTACGGATCGCGCCCTCGGCTCAGTCGGTTCGGGCAGTACTGGAACCATCTTCTATGGTGTGAGATTTGTAAACAATACTGGTAACACCATCACTTCGCTCGATGTTAACTACAACGGCGAGCAGTGGCGCACCGGCGGATCGAGCAGCGCCACTCCCTCTGTCGCTCAAACCGCAGAATTCGAGTACCAGGTCGCGAACGCGGGCGTAATCACTGCGATCAATACACCCTCGACGGGCTGGCTCGATCACAATGCTCTAGACTTTACCAGCCCGATCTTCGGCACCACCATCGCTGCTGCTCTCGACGGCAATGCGGCGGCTAATCGCACTGCGAAAACGTCGACGATCACGTTGACGCTGCTGCCGGGACAGGAAGTTTGGCTGCGCTGGCGTGACATCGATCACGCAAACAACGATCACGGTTTGGCGGTCGACGATCTCTCGGTCACAGCACATGGCGGTGGCGGACTCAACATTTCCGTCGGCGACGCCACAGTGACCGAAGGTGACAGTGGCACTACAACCGCTTCCTTCACCGTCAACTTGTCGGGACCTGCTGGTCCAGGCGGCGTCACGTTTGACATCTCTACGCAAGACAACAGCGCGACCACAGCCGATAACGATTACATCGCGAAGACTCTGCTGGGTCAGACAATTCCAGAGAACGAGACATCGTACACATTCGACGTAACAGTCAACGGCGACCTCGCGTTTGAGCCAAACGAGAGTTTCTTCGTCAACATCACTAACGCGTTAGGCGCAACCATCAACGATGGACAGGGCGTCGGCACGATCAACAACGACGATTGCCCAGCCGCGCCCGGCGATGTCGTGATCAGTCAGGTCTACGGCGGCGGTGGTAATGCGAATGCGCCTTTCCAGAGTGATTTCATCGAGCTCTTCAACCGCGGTGTGACTCCAGTCAATCTTTCCGGCTGGTCCGTGCAGTATCAATCCGCGACCGGAACGGGAACGTGGCAAGTGACGCCACTGACCGGCACGATCGCGCCCGGTGGATACTATCTCGTGAAAGAAGCTGATGGCGCCGGATGTAGCGGCCTTCCGTGCGGTGTGCCTTTGCCGGCTCCGAATGACACAGGCACGATTGCGATGGCCGCAGGCGCCGGTAAAGTCGCGCTTACGAGCACGACCACTCCGTTCAGCGGTTCATGCGCTTCGTGTGCGATCGACATGGTCGGCTACGGCGCCACCGCGAGCTGTTTCGAAGGCGCTGGTCCAACTGCCGCAACCACCAACACGACCGCAGCACTTCGAAAACGCGGCGGCTGTTTTGATTCGGATAACAACAACCTCGACTTCTCCATCGGCGCGCCAAACCCACGCAACACTTCGTCGACGACGAACAGTTGCACTGCAATTTCACTCAACATCAATCAGATCCAGGGCTCCGGGGCAACGACGCCGTTTGCCGGACAGTTTGTCAGTACGAGCGGCGTTGTCACGGCACGCAAGAACAACGGCTTCTTCCTGCAAAACAGTGAAGTCAACTACGACATGGATCCCACAACTTCGGAGGGAATCTTTGTCTTCACTTCAAGCTCACCGGCAGTTGCAGTCGGCGACGCGGTCGGTGTGCTTGGCACCGCGACCGAGTTCTTCAACCTGACGCAGATCGAGAGCACGCTGCCAGGCGACGTGACCGTCACGACTTCGGGCAACACGCTGCCTGCGCCGATTGTGCTTACGACAACGATTCTCAATCCCGCCGGCACACCCGATCAGCTCGAACGATTCGAGGGAATGCGGCTGCATGCGGACACTCTCGTGTCCGTAGCTCCAACAAACGAGTTTGGCGAAACGTTCACAGTGCTCCAGGGCGTCGCACGTCCGTTGCGCGAGCCGGGTATTGAATTCGGGTTACCGATTCCGCCCGACCCAACCACAAATGCGGTGGACTGCTGTATTCCAATCTTCGATCTGAATCCGGAACGGATCATGATCGATAGCGACGCGCTCGTAGGCTCGACTCGGATCACCGTTACTTCGAACGTAACAATCTCGAACGTCACGGGTCCGTTGGATTTCACTTTCAATGACTACAAGATCGCTCCCGAAACAACTCCATCGACGTCGGCAAACATGAGCGCGGTGCCGGTACCGACGCCGGCAGCAGGAGAGTTCACTGTTGCCAGCTACAACATCGAGAACTTCAACAACGCTACGACGCAAAAACAGAAAGCAGCGCTCGCGGTTCGCGACGTGCTGCACCTGCCGGACGTGATCGGAACGATCGAGATTTTCGAACTGTCTGGACTGCAAGCGCTCGCAGCGGAAATCGAAGCCATCTCCGGCGTTCACTACGAAGCGCGCTTGATCGAAGCTGACGGAACTGCCGGCGACGCGGATCAGGACGTTGGTTTCCTGATCAAGACTTCGCGCGTGCAGATCGACAGCGTCACGCAGATCGAAAAGCCCGGTTGCAACGGTCAACCGGCAAACTGCAACACCTTTATCGATCCGGATGGCGACCCCGCGTTGCTCAACGATCGTCCGCCGCTCGTGTTGGAAGCCACTGTCGATGCCGCAACATTGAACCCACGCAAAGTGTTCGTTGTTGTCAATCACCTGCGATCGTTCATCGACATCGAGCTCGTCGGCGGCGATGGACCACGCGTGCGCGCAAAGCGGAAGGCCCAGGGCGAGTTCCTGGCGGATCTGCTGCAAGACTTGCAGACAGACAATCCCGGAGTCGCGGTCCTTTCGGTCGGCGATTACAACGCGTACCAGTTTAACGACGGCTACACCGATCCGATCGCAACCGTTAAGGGCACTCCGACCGCGGACGATCAGATGGTCGTCGATGCAAGTCCCGATCTCGTCAATCCCAACTTCATTAACCTGACGGACAGCCTGCCTGCGGATCAGCGTTACAGCTTTATCTTCGAAGGCACGCCTCAGGCGCTCGATCACTTCCTCGTGAATACGGTCGCTGCTTCGTTCTTGCAGCGTTATCACATCGCGCGCAACAACACCGACTTCCCGGAAGTTCCCGGAGCGTTGTTCTTGAATGACGCCACACGACCGGAACGCAACTCCGATCACGACATGCCTGTCGGATACTTCAAGTTTCCGGCGGCAGCGACTACGACCACAGTGGCGAATGCCTCGGCGGTGTTCAGTCCGTCTGCTCAGACAGTTGTGTTGTCGGCTAACGTGACCACTGCGGCGGGAACCGTGAACGAGGGAACAGTGACGTTCACCGTTCGTGACGCAGGTAACAACGTCATTGGTTCACCCGTGATAGGAAATGTGTCGGCTGGAGTGGCAACGGCGAATTACACCCTGCCGGGTGGAACCACGCCGCAGGCGCTGACAATCACCGGTGAGTTCAGTGGCGGCACGTTGATCGCGCCAAGCACTGATACGGCTACATTGTCGGTGAGCTTCAACATCTGCTTGCTTTACGATCCGACAAAGGCAGTGAAGAGCGGCGCCACTTACCCGATCAAGATCCAGCTCTGCGATGTTAACGGCAACAACGTGTCGGCAGCGAACATCGTTGTTCATGCGGTTAACGTCGTGCAGGTCTCGAGTTCAACGTCTGACGACGTGATCACCTCGGGCAGCGCGAACGGGGATAACGACTTCCGGTTCGACAACGGTTCTTACATTCTCAACCTGAAGACGACTGGGTTGAGTACTGGAACCTACAACCTGAACTTTACGGCTGGAAACGATCCGGTAGTGCACACGGCCGAGTTTCAGGTTAAGTGATCGGTGCCTGTTAGACGCAACTGTAGGGGCGGCCCTCCGTGGCCGCCCCTAATTTTTTCTAAGAATCGAACTCGCAATCGCGAGCGTCACTGTTGCACGTGGCGCGTCGTAACTTTCGGTGTGGCTCTTTCAGTGACTGGTCCGGAAGTTGTCTTGTGTGAAGGGCGCTGGGCCAATGAAGGAAATGGCAGTGCCAGTAAAAACGAAAGCGGAATCCCAGACCACGACAACCTTCGCTGTTTAGTCATCAATTTCGCTCCTTCGTTTAGTCGAACTTAAACCTCTTCTTGCGTGGAAATGTCCAGCAAAAAGACCGATCTCACTCTGCCTATGTGACCGATCTTCGTCAACGTGACTAGAATCCTGTCAATCAACAATTAATGGCTTTTTTCGTTATTGACCCGCCCTCAAAGGCTCTGGTAAAAGCTTGAATTGGCCCTTACCGGCCGTGTTCGATCAGACCGGTACCTCTCCAAAATATGCGACTACTGTCATGAGTGTTTTTGGGAGGATACCCATATGTTCGATCGTCCAAGTCGACTGCCGCTGCGACGCACCCGCCAGCAAAAAACCAACCGTCCAAAACTCGCTAGAACGTGGCGCATAACGGCGACCGTAACACTGATCGCACTCGCATCAGTTTACGTCGCGTATGCAGCAATCTCTCTTTCGACTTCGGTTGCCTACACCCAAAACTTCACCAGCATGGGCATTCCACTGACGAACCCGGCGCCCTCAGCGCTGCCGGTCGACTTTCGTCAGGATACGGTCGCAGCGGTCAGGACACTTGGATCCTTCTCTTCAGCCAACACGCAAACTGCTCGCGTCGGCGGTGCAAACGTTTCGACTACGGCAGCAAACGGCAGTTACAACTTTGGCGCGGGCACGACCGCTCTGGGCGACGCAGATCGCGCGCCCGGATTCATCTCGTCCGGAACAGCAACGATGAGCGGCAATCTCTACGCTCAGTTTCTTAATAACACCGGCGACGCGCTTTCAGGTCTAGTAGTCTCCTACGACGTCGAGAAATATCGCAACGGCTCGAACCCCGCGGGTTTTCGTTATCAGCTCTTCTACTCGCTCGACGGCCTTGCATGGACCAACGCTGGACCAGCGTTCTTCACCGCGTTTCCGGCTGACGCGGACAACAGCGGATTCGCGACTGCGCCCGGCGCGACTGTTTCCGTCACAGACAAAACCATCAACGTCTCGGTACCTAACGGCGCGAATGTGTATCTCGCCTGGAACTATTCAGTCATTTCAGGAACTACGACAACGAATGCGCAGGCGCTTGCCATCGACAACGTCTCGGTGCTGGGCGTCGGAAACGCGGTTTCCACCGATCCAATTGGTTTCGGAGCAGCGGATCCGAATTCCGTCTTGCCGGGCGAAACGTCAACGCTGACCGTCAGCGTTACGCCCGGAGCGAGCCCGCCGAGCACGGGATTAACAGTCACCGCCGACCTTTCTTCAATTGGTGGATCGGCGAGCCAACAGTTCTTTGACGATGGCATCAACGGCGGCGACCTTGTTGCAGGCAACAACGTCTTTACGAATACCGCCATAGTAGCGTCGCTCACGACGCCGGGACCAAAGTCACTTCCCTTCACCGTCAGCGACAACGAAGGGCGCTCAACCAGCGGCTCGATCAGTTTGACTGTCCAACAACCACCGCCGCCCGTGGACCACCTCGTGATCAGCCAGCTTTACGGTGGCGGCGGCAACTCCGGCGCGACTTTCACGCACGACTACATCGAGATCTACAACCCGACCGGAATCTCCTTCAACCTCGCCGGATGGTCGTTGCAGTACGCTTCGGCCACGGGCACAAGCTGGACCAACAAACAACCACTCGGTGGCACGATCGCTCCGGGCGAGTATTTCCTCGTCTCACTCGCTTCGGGTGGCGCGAACGGCGCGCCGCTGCCCGTAACTGCAAACATCGGCGGCGAAATCAACATGAGTGCGACGACGGGCAAGGTCGCTCTCGTCAGCAACTCGATTTCGCTGAGTGGCAGTTGTCCGAACGGCACTGATCCGGACATCGTCGACTTCGTCGGTTACGGCTCGAGCGCGAGTTGTTTCGAAGGCGGTGCGCGTGCCCCGTCGCCGAGCAATACCACTGCCTTGTTCAGAGAGTCAAACGGCGGGCAAGACACAAATCAAAACGGCGACGACTTCCAAACAGCCGCGCCCAACCCGCGACGAACTGCGCCCATCGTCGAGCTTGGTCCATGGGTCGCAGGGACTGAGCCAATCTCTGACGGCTTCAACGCGCCTTACGATGCAACCGTAACGGTTGACTTTAGTGAACCGGTCGACGTGGTGGGAAACTGGTTCGACATCACGTGCGTCAACTCGGGCCAGCACAACAGCGTGACTGTTGCTTCGTACAACAGCTCGAAGGGTTTCCACATCACGCCGAATACGGGCTTCCAGTTTGGCGAGCAGTGCACGGTCACGATCTTCGCTGCGAATGTGCACGACCAGGATCTCGACGACAGCTCGCCTAACACTGACACACTCTTCGCCGATCATACGTGGACGTTCACGGTGGTGGCCGCAGGCGCGCCCGCGCCGCATGCGCCCAGTGTTCATCTCGAGTTTGGCAATCCGTCGAATGCGGTTGCCGATCTACAACAGAGTAACAATTACCTGATGGAGAAGCCGTCGTTCAGCCTGTCCTACAACAAGGACAAAGGCACGCCGAACTGGGTGAGCTGGCATCTCGAGAACGATTGGACCGGCAGCCTGCCGCGCACGGACACGTTCCGCGCTGATCCGGCAGTCGCGCCCGACTGGTATCGCGTGCAGTCAACTGACTACTTCGCTTCGGGTTTCGATCGCGGTCATATGACTCCGAACGCCGATCGCGACAACCCGGCTTCGATACCACTCAATCAGGAAACGTTCCTGATGTCGAACATGGTTCCGCAGGCCCCAGACAACAACCAGGGCCCATGGGCCGATCTCGAAAACTTCCTCCGCACGCTCCTGCCTGCTAACGAGGTCTATGTGATCGCGGGTCCGGCGGGTGTCGGCGGTGCGGGCGACAATGGACCAGCAGAAACGATCGCGAATGGTCACGTGACCGTTCCGGCTTTCACGTGGAAAGTCGCGCTCGTGTTGCCGCTCGGTGACAGCGATATTTCGCGTGTGAATGCGGCAACGCGCACGATCGCCGTGATAATGCCGAATCAGAACAACCTCAACACTGATTGGCATGCGTACCTGACGACTGTCGATGCCGTCGAAACACTGACTGGTTACGATTTCTTTGAAAACGTGCCGGACATTGTCGAGAACTCGATCGAAGCAGGTATCGACGGAAACAATCCGCCGGGAACGGATAACCAGTTTGCAATCACGGCGGAAGACATACCGGCTGACATCATGTTGAACGTGGTGAGTGCGGCTGCCAGTCCGACGTTCACGTACACGATCGTGACAGCGCCCGGCCACGGCGTTTTGTCAGGCAGTGGTCCGACTTTCACCTACACGCCTGCACAAAACTTCCACGGCGCGGACAGCTTCACGTTCAAAGTCAACGACGGCAGTCACGACTCGAATACATCGACAGTGAACATCACCGTGACTGCAGTTAACGATGCGCCAACCGCAAACAGCCAGTCGGTGACGACGAACAGCAACACGCCCGTTCCGATCACGCTCACCGGCAACGATCTCGAAACCGCCACTGGCGACCTGGTGTTTGAGGTGACGGTCACTCCAACGAATGGCAGCCTGTCGGGGTTCGGCGCTAACCTGACGTATACACCGAACGCGAATTACAGCGGTCCGGATAGTTTTGAATTCGCAGTGCGAGACTCGGGCGATGGCAGCGCGCCTTCGTTGATGAGTGGCGCGGCGACAGTCTCAATCACGGTCAACGACACAGTCGCACCAACGGTTACCGCTCCTGCAAACGTCACGGTGAATACGGGCGACGGCGCGACGACCTGCGGCGCAATCGTCACCGAAGCACAACTCGGAACGGCTACAGCAACCGACAACGCCGGCAGCGTAAGCATAGATCGCAGCGGCGTGCCGGCAGGCAATGTCTTCCCTGTCGGAACAACGACCATTACCTACACTGCAACGGATGACGCCGGAAATTCGTCAACGGCCACACAGACCGTTACGGTGATCGATAACACTGCCCCGACAATAACCGCGCCGGCGCCGACGACCGTCAACGCGGATGCCACGGGATACGCGATGATCCCGAATGTCGTCGCCGGAACGATCGCGAGTGACAACTGTGGACCAGTCACAGTCACACAGAGTCCCCTCGCCGGTACGATTGTTGGCGTCGGCACACACACGATCACGATCCTCGCGACCGACGCTGCCGGAAACACGGCTACAGCGACGACAACGTTTACTGTTGTCGATGGTCGTCTGACGTTCTCGTTCAGCGCTTCACCAAACCCGGTGAATCGCGGCAAGACGGCCAAGATCGACGTCGTGTACACAAACACGACCGCAGAACGGCTGACCGTTTCGTTTGTAGTGCGCTACACGGGTCCGTGCGATAGCGGTGTGATCGCGCAGATTGGACCAGGGCAGATCAACGCTGACACGACTAAGACCTCTACCACGCCATTTCATCTCGATAAGAACGCGTGCACGGGCACATATGTGTTGACGCTCGAGGCATACGTCGAAGGCGTGCTGGTGGGTACGACTACGACGGACCTGATAGTCGCGCCGGAGCCGCTCAAACGCATCAGGCACTAGAAATCAGAACCGGGAGCGGTAGCGATCGGAACCGTGCGCAGGATCAACCTTTTCGGCTCGATTGGTCCTGTGCAACCGGTCGCTACCCCTCCCGGTTCACGCAATTCT
>DAIOGT010000191.1:1204-9091 GCA_036745095.1 Pyrinomonadaceae bacterium | reverse complement strand
ACGATGTCCCAGAAAGTCGGATCGGAAACGTGCGACACGTCGATCATCATTCCAAGACGATTCATCTCACGCACGACAGTCTTTCCAAACTCATTAAGACCGCGTGTCGCTCCTACATCGTCGCCCGAAGAACCGGCCCAGCTTGTACTCACACTCCACGCCGGCGACATGTAACGCACGCCCAGATCAAAGTATCGCTGTACATTTTCAAGCCGATCGTCGATCGCATAACCCCCTTCAAGACCCAGCAACGCGGCTATTTTCTGCTCATTCACCGCGCGACGTATATCGGCAGCCGAAGTCGCAAGCACCCATGTTTCCGGATGTTGTTCCGCGAGCGCGCGTACTGCCGCGATCTGATCGTCGGCTCGTTTTATCGCCCGCGAACCGCCGCCGCCAAACAACTGCGGCTCCACCCAGATCGAGAAAAACTGGGCGTCGAGCCCGCCTGCTTTCGCACGCACCGCGTCAAAGTGGCCGTCGCTGAGTTGCTGTTGAATATCGACGTCCTCGTCGAGCAATCGTTGCGCTGTATCGACGTGCATGTCGATGGCGATGGCCTTTCGATGGATTGCCAGCGGATCGTTGGCAGAAGCCTCTGCCACGGGAGTGTTTTGGTTCTCGTGATTCATGTTCTTTTGCGTACAGCCGGAAATAAATATAGAGAGCAAATTAGTAAATGCAATGGCGATCGTGAGAGTTTTCGACCGGTTTTTCGGTAAGGCCCACGAATTAGTAATCTCTACTTTAAGGTATCGCAATTTTGATCTTATTTAAGCATGTTTACAGCAGGCAAGCGTTCTTGCCAAGCGACGCAAATCTACTGTATTGTGCCTTGTTGATTAACCCACTCTCATATAGAGAATTATTTGGTTCCCTTTGTTCGAAGTGTACTACGCGGCGAAGATGAGGGCCTTCCCCCTCTATCTCAATATTTCCTAAAGGAGTAAACAACATGTTTTCAAAAGACGGCAACCACAAGGACGTAAAAACACCACGCATCTGCGACGTCATATGGCATGACGGCGAGTTTATCCAATGGAACGATGCGCGGGTGCACGTAATGTCGCACGTCTTGCACTACGGTTCCAGCATCTTTGAAGGCATCAGGTGTTACTCCACCAAACAGGGACCTGCCATCTTCCGCCTGCGCGAACACATGCAGCGTTTTCTCAGCTCCGCAAAAATTTATCGCATGGACCACCCGTGGACACTCGAACAGTTGTGCGACGCGTCGATTGAGTTGGTCCAGCGCAGTGAAATGGATCAATGCTACATCCGGCCGATACTGTTTCGCAGTCTCGACGAAGAACATCCGGCGTTCGGCGTAAATCCGTTTCCGAACCCGCTTGCTTGCTACATCGGCGCGTGGGACTGGGGCAAGTATCTCGGCGACGAAGCGATCGAACAGGGCGTGGACGTGTGCGTTTCTACCTGGAACAGGTTGACCGCGAACTCGATGCCCGTGATGGCAAAGAGCGGCGCCAACTACATGAACTCCCAGTTGATCAAGATGGAAGCGCTGCTGAACGGCTTTGCCGAGGGCATCGCACTTGATGATCGGGGCTACGTGTCCGAAGGCTCGGGTGAGAATATCTTCGTGGTAACCGGCGACATAGTTTTGACACCGCCACTCTCGTCTTCAATTCTGCCTGGTATTACTCGCGATAGCGTCATTCAGATCTGTCAGGAACTCGGTATCACTGTTAAGGAACGGACGATTCAACGTGCCGCACTGTATGTTGCCGACGAACTGTTCTTCTCCGGCACCGCCGCGGAAATCACGCCGATTCGCTCAGTCGACCGTATCACGGTCGGCCAGGGCGGCCGTGGTCCGGTCACCGAGAAAATCCAGAAAGTCTTTTTTGAAATCACGAAGGGTGAACGACCGGCGCCGGGGAACTGGCTCACCTACGTTAACCAGGCGAAGGCCGCTTCCGCCGATAACAATGGCTTTTCGACCGCGGCCATTGAAGCGGAAACAGCGGCCATCATCGTAAAATAATTCGCTAATCCGCAGCTAAAACAGAATTTATTGACGGGCCTCACACCGTCAAGCTATATTCAAAGAGCCCGGCGCGTCGTCCTGCGCTATCACACCCACCAGCCCTTTCGAAATCCCGCAAAGGTTCAATTTCAGGATATTTCATGGCCTTAAAAATCGACGATTTACTGCGAGTCGCGTGCGGTCAGAACGCTTCCGATCTCCACCTGAAGGTTGGGGCCTTTCCGGTGATGCGGATCGGCGGCGAGTTGCACCCCGTCGAGAACGCGCCTCGTTTGAAGCCGGAAGACACGCTCGACATGGCTTTCTCGATCATGTCGAACCGGCAGAAGCAGAGATTCAAGGAAGTGTCGGAAGTCGATATCGGCTATGGCGTGTCCGGCCTGGGTCGTTTCAGAGCAAACATTTTTCAGCAACGCGGCACAGTCAGTATCGTGCTGCGCGTTATTCCCGATCACAATAAATCTGTCGCACAGCTCGGCCTGCCCCCCGTAATCGAAAAGATTGCCGAAGAGCGACGCGGTCTGATCCTCGTCACAGGCGCTACCGGCTCCGGTAAATCAACGACGCTCGCCGCGATGATCGATTGCATCAACTCGATGCGCAGCGGTCACATCGTTACGATCGAAGACCCGATCGAGTTTCTTCATCGCGATAAGCAGTCGTTTGTCACGCAACGCGAGGTTGACGTGGATACGCGTTCTTTCGCCGAAGCACTGCGCGGCGCATTGCGACAAGATCCCGACGTCATTCTCGTGGGCGAAATGCGCGACCATGAGACGATCGAAACGGCATTGACCGCAGCCGAAACAGGTCACCTCGTTCTTTCAACTCTCCACACGCTCGATGCGACCGAGACCATCACGCGCATCGTTTCGTCGTTTCCCGCGCACCAGCAGAAGTCTGTGCGTATTCAGCTCGCGGGAATTCTGAAGGCGGTAATCTCGATGCGTCTGGTACGCGCCGCAAGAGGTGCAGGCCGCGTGCCGGCGATCGAAGTCCTCGTTTCGACAGCATTCATTCGCGATCACATCATCAACGAAGAGAAAACGTATTTGATTCGCGAAGCGATTGCTGCGGGCACTTCGCAGTACGGCATGCAAACGTTCGATCAGTCGCTATTCCACCTGCTGCAAGCCGGGCTCATCACTCAGGAAGAAGCACTGCACAACGCGACTAATGCAGACGAGTTCAAGATGCGTGTCTCGGGTATTTATTCGAAAGACGACACACTCACAAACATGACCACGCCCTCGACCTCGAAGGCCACGCCACCACCACCCAGCAACGAAATCGACAGTATTTTTGTAAAGCATTGATTAGCCACAAAGGCACAGAATTTTTAGCCACAGAGAAGCACCAACTCACAAGAGCCCATGAGGAAAATCTTTTTTGTCTTTTTGTGCCTTTTTGTGGCAAGGAATTTCTTGTGCCTTTTGTGGCTAATTCACTCTTTGGCGGCGCATAACGCGGACGCCTGAGCGCCAGTCTTCGTTGATGTCGAAGCGATAAAGTTCGATGTCGGACGAAATGCAGTGGGCCAGCGCCGGAAACGCGGGATGGACGCGAAGAGTGGGCGCGACGAGATAGACGAGTGGCGCCTCGTCACTAATCGTTCGTGCGCCGAAAAGCTTTGCGCGCGCAATGTGGCCGCGACGTCGATGAGCCTCGACACGGCGCCAGTAGTCAGCGCCTTGCAGCACGTGCTCTCGGTCTTCCGAAACTTTCAATTCAATCACTACGAGACGACCATCCTGGCGCAGCGCGAGCAAGTCTATCGGCCTGATACCCAGCTTGGCACCGCGCGCCGTGCGAAACTGCGCGTGCAGTGGCGCGATGATCAAACCGGGATCGAGTTTTGTGATGTTCCTGCGTAACAGCGACTCCAACCACGATTCGGGTGCAGCCCGATAAAAAGCATGACGATGATCGACTGCGGACGCCGAGCGGTGCTCACGCAAATCGCTGAGCAGGTTGTGCCACTCATTCGTGGTTGATTGATCGAGCAGGCAACGATGTGCGCGATCGATGCCAAACCATACCTTTTCGCGTCCGAGCAACGACCGCACCCGCGCAAACGGAAGCCCGAAGTATCGCAGCGTTTCTCCATGACGTGAATGCACGATGTCGATAGCTTCAGGCGCTTCACCTACGATTGCCAAACTCAACTCGCTCGCATTCGCGAGGCCGACTGGTGGAAAACGCGCCAGCCGCTTTCGCCAGAGATCGTCTTTGTCCGGACACGACACTTCCGTCAGCAACGTCAAATCGTCATCAACCTTCAATACCTTGATGATGTTTCTCAAGCTGCTTCGCAACAACGCGACACGATAGAGCAGTGGCTTGAGCAGCTCGGGCGAAACGATCAACCAGAGTTGCTCGATGTACGGCGGCTTGACCCGATCGGACGTGCGACGGAACCACAGCAACGCTGACGATAGAAAAGCATCGACAGTCGCAGGCTGGCTCGACACGATTGGACCAGAGACCGCAATTCGCTCTCGTTTTCGCGCGAGAAGAATTTGCGCATAACGTCCCGGCTGACCCGGCTTTGTCCCACGGCTTAACGATAACCGTTCGACAATACTCCCCGGCTGCAGCGCCGCCGCGACTCGGGCCAGCCGCTCACACCGCATCTGACGCGCTGCGCGAATCGTAGCCGTTATCGCCTTCGCCGAAGTTCGTGGAATGAATTCAATCGATGAAACCGCAGCGCCCATCTTGCACGACGCTCGGAGCTCGAGTAATTGTCCGTTCCACTCGTACGCGACGATGCGAAACACGCGGGTTCCCTCTTCCGTCCAACAGGACAGCACGAGTTTCCCGTGACGAATTGCAACGTCGATCTCTTCCCTGCGAAGCGACTGAATCAGACGATCACTTACAAACAACCACTCCGCGTATTCGCAAAACAACGCGGCAATCTCGTGATGTGCGGAATTCACCTGTGTTGGAGTTGTGAGGTGTCGAAGCATTGTGAGGTGCCTTTTGTTGCCTGTTTCGTCGATACTTCTACCTTGTGCTACATTTTTGGTCAACTGAATTATGAAGAACGTTTATCTTGCCGGCGCAGTACGAACACCGATCGGAAAGTTTGGTGGCACACTCGCGTCATGGACCGCCGCGGATCTCGGCGTCGCCGTAGCCAGGGAAAGTTTGCGTCGCGCCGGCGTCGCAGCAGATCAGATCACCGACTCGATCTGGGGTTGCGCGCGCCAGGCTGGTGGTGGTCCAAACGTCGCACGGCAGATCATTTTCCGCGCCGGTATCCCACAGACCGTGCCAGCCGCCACCATTAACCAGGCGTGCGGCTCAGGATTGAAAGCGATCATTCTCGCCGCGCAGGAGATCATGCTTGGACGCTCGGACGCAATCCTTGCAGGCGGCACGGAAAGCATGTCGCGTGTGCCTTACTTTGCCGAAGGCGCTCGTTGGGGTGCGCGCATGGGCAACATGCAACTCGTTGACGGCATGTATCGCGACGGTTTCGCGGATCCGCTCTCCGGACTGCTGATGGGCCAAACGGGTGAGAACCTCGCGCGCCAGTATGAAATCACGCGAGAGGAACAGGACGAATTTGCCCTACGGTCTCAGCAAAAAGCGCAGACAGCAATCGAAGCAGGAAGATTTAATGACGAAGTGATGACTCTCGAGATCAGCGGCAAGAAAGGCGAGACAACGAGCTTTGCCAAAGACGAACATTGCCGCGCCGGGACGAGGCTCGAAGATCTCGCGAAGCTGCCACCAGTTTTTTATAAAGACGGCACGGTCACAGCCGGCAACTCATCAGGTATCACTGACGGTGCAGCAGCCGTCGTCGTGTTGAGCGAGGAAGGCATTAAGCGATTCGGCACGACGCCGCAGGCGCGAATTGTCGACTACGAGATCTGCGGAGTCGCGCCTGAGATCATGGGCATTGGTCCTGTTCCGGCCGTGCGCGCGCTGCTGGAGCGGCAACGGCTTTCGCTTTCCGAGATCGATCTGATCGAACTGAACGAAGCGTTCGCGGCGCAAGTGATCGCGTGTGATCGCGATCTCGGTTTCGCTGCCGATCGTTTGAACGTCAACGGTGGCGCTATCGCACTGGGCCATCCCATCGGCTGTACGGGTGTTCGCATCACAACGACGCTTCTGTACGAGATGCAGAAGCGCAACGCGCGGCTCGGACTCGCCACACTATGCGTCAGTGGCGGCATGGGACTCGCGCTCCTTTTGGAGCGCGTATGATTGCGCCGCGGAAACGAGCGGCTGCACTGATCGCAGTTTCGATGGTCCTACTCGCCTCCTGCCGCTCGCAGAGCGACACGCCCACGACTGAAACCTCTTCGCCAACCCCGGTTGTCTCGTCAACTCCTCCTTTTCAAACGAAAGAACCCGAGCGATATAGCGCAGTCCGCACGATCACCGTTGTCAATGCAAAGGGCGAGACACTGGTGACAAAGACGTCCGTCGCACGCGAGGGTGAATCGCGCCGGCACGAGTCTGAAGTCGCATCGAATCGGGTCGTCTATCTGGACGTGCCCGCAGGCAGGATTGTGTTGCTGCCCGAAGAGAAGGTATACGCGGAGATCACGGAAGAAAGCTCGATTCCCACCAATGATTTGGAAGCTTCACCCGAACGTTTGCTACACGAAGACGTGGAAACTACCAGCTACCAAAAGCTGGGCAACGAGGTGATTGCGGGCCGGAATGCAAACAAGTACCGGATCGTTGTTAACAGTTCGGCGGCGGCAAACGTCAGCCAGAGTGAGACGGTGATGTGGATCGACGACGCGTTGCATATGCCTGTCCGGTCCGAGACGAAATCTTCCGATGGCACGCGCGTCACGATGGAGGTTTCGGAGATAAAGCTCGACGTGAACAGCGATTTGTTTAGAGTTCCGGACGATTATAAAAAGCTGACTTTTACGGAGCTTCGAAAACGACTGACGTCAGCGGAAAACAACCCCGTGACAGGTAAGGGCATCCACTAAACTCTCATATTGTTCGCAGAAAGGCAGTTTTGTAGTGAAACTAAGACTTTTGACACTGGCGATTGTTTTCGTCGCACTTTTTTCGCAACTCGAAGCAGCCGCACAAACGCGTGGTCGCAATGTGACGCCGCCCGCGCCGACACTGATGGCCTCACTGCCTGAGTCGGATGCGGTGGCACAGGTGAAAGTGAAACAACTTCTGAGCGAGGCGATGCCACGCATCTTCGCCAGCAACTCCGCCAAGCTTAACGAAGTCAACGCGAGTATCGACCGGTTTAAAGATCGCACCGGTCTCGATCCGCGCATGTTTGAGCAGGTCGCACTCGGTGTTCGTTTCACGCATCCATCAGAAGGCGTGACGAAGGTGCAAACTGTCGCTATCGCGAATGGAGCGTTCAGCGCCTCGGCCATGGTCGCTGCCGGTCGAGTGGCTTCGAATGGAAAGTATCGTGAAGAAAAATATCAGGACAAAACCGTCTACATCTTCACTGTCGATGAAAACTTAAAACTGCTTGGTCTATTCGACGTGAGAATCGGCGAGCTCGCCGCCGCACCGATCGACGCGAACACGTTAGCGCTCGGAGATCCCGCGGGTGTGCGAACTGTGATTGATGCGGCGCGTTCGCGCAAACGAACCAACACAGAATTGATCGCGCTTGCGAGTCGCGATCCCAACGCCGTCATCGGATTCGGCAGCAATATCACCGAGCAACTAGTGGGAAATCTGGATATCGGCAACGCTCCCATCGCTGCCGATTTGCGAACGCTGCGTCAGGTTTATGGCTCAGTCGGCACGACGGAAAGCGACCTTCAGTTGTTCCTCGCTGCGCGCGCCGTGAATGCACAAGCCGCGAAGAACCTCGGAGACACGCTTGAAGGATTGAAGCAGTTTGGCGCGTTGCTCGTGGG
>DAIOGT010000191.1:0-1104 GCA_036745095.1 Pyrinomonadaceae bacterium | reverse complement strand
GCAGCGAGCTCTTTCGCTTTCTGCTCCAACTGTTCCTTTGCACGCTGCTGCTTGATTGTGTCGGCGATTTGGTTCTTGACCTCGTCAAACTCCGGAATGCGGGGCTCTTTCTTTTCAACCAACATGGGAATCGCAAAGCCGCCTTTGATACCGGTCGCTGCACCGATGTCATTCGGGTTATTTAACGGCTCGATAGCCTGCTCAAACTGCTGGTTCGTTCCGATCTCGGGCACATCGTCGCCAGGCTTCACGAAGGGCGTTTCGCGCACCATGTCCGCCGCAGTCATATTCGCTTTCGCGGCCAGTTCCTGTGCGACTTTTTGCGGATCTTTCGTCTCCTGTAGACGCGTGTGCGCTTGCTGCGCCAGCTTAAATGCTTCGCCATACGCCTTGCGGTTGCGCAACGAGACCAGAATTTCCGGTTTCGCTTCCGCAAAGGTCTTCGGAACACTTTCGCCACGTCGCAGGATGTACCAATTGCCGTCGTAACGAATGGGCACGTCGGTGACGTCTCCGGGTTTCATGTCAACGGCGCGATCATAAAGACCGTGCGGCTTATTTTCGTTTTTCTTGTAGGGCTTAGGAAGCAAACCGCCATTCTTCGCGGTCGCTGGATCTTCGGAGTTACCTCGGGCAGCTTCCGCGAACGCTTCTTTCGTGGCTTGTCCGGTCGTGCCGCGCAGTTTTGTGATTAGGTCTTTTGCTTTTTGTTCAACTTGCGCATCGAGATCTTTGCGCGCGACTTTCAGAAGGATCTGCTGAATCTCT
This sequence comes from Pyrinomonadaceae bacterium, assembly GCA_036745095.1. Lineage (GTDB taxonomy): Bacteria > Acidobacteriota > Blastocatellia > Pyrinomonadales > Pyrinomonadaceae > PSRF01. The sequence goes on along the minus strand of DAIOGT010000191.1, from coordinate 336 downwards.
ACGCCTGCTTCCTTGAACTTCGGATCGAGACTGTCATACTCCGCCTTTAGCTCTGCTTCCGGAATCTGAAGCTTGGAACCAACCTTTTCAGTGTCAACAAACAGGTAGCGGACTTTCCGTTGCGGCTCGAGATAACGATAGTCGGTCTTGTGACTTTCGAAATAGCTGCGCAGCTCGTCATCGCTGGGCTGAATCTTTTCCGCAAGCTTATCCGCCGATACAGCGACGTAACTCACGTCGAAAGAAGTGTTGCGTCGTTTGTATTCTTCTTCGACTTCAGCATCGGAAACGTTGACACTCGCGCTGACGAACGCGCGTAGTTTTTCCTGCGCGATG
>DAIOGT010000190.1:0-9131 GCA_036745095.1 Pyrinomonadaceae bacterium | reverse complement strand
CAGACCAATAGCCGGCGAGATCGCCTTTCAATGGATGTAACCGCCAGCCGGGAGCATTCATATCTTGTGGTCGTACGGCATTATCGAGAGCAAAGAGCTGAACGCGGAGCTTTTCGGCATGCTTTGCTTGAATACCAGCTTTCGTACCTTTCTTAAAGAATCGTTCAATGCCTCTATGCCGGAAGCTCTTTATCACGAAATGTACTGTATAGCATGGCTATACAGCGTGTCAATTATTCGTCGCTACTAGTTTCAACTCTGAATGGAGTCCAAGGGCATGTGGTCGCTTTAGGAAAGTCTTGCCAGAATGGTTAATAAGGCTAGAGGTTAGAAAGCTTTGACGAAGGGAGTCCTTGCCGTCCTGGATTTGCGTGTAGCGTCCGACCAAATGTTGTTCATTGGGTCTTGGCGATTCGTCGATATCGGACCACAAATAGAGGACTGAACTTGGTGCCCATCGTTTTTTGGCAGACTCTTGGCGGACTAGACTTCGAACCCAATGAAGCTATGCAGCGTAAGCGTGACTTCTCTCATCCCCTGGTCAAACATTTATGACGTCAAGAATGAGTACGCGCTATGAGACTTGAGCTGGGATGGCGTTGACACGGTAGGGTCTGCGGTTCAAATCCGCACGCGCCTACCAGTTTTATTCAGCAAAATCGCAAAATTCGCACACGCTTCGGGTTTGCCGTTGATCCAAAACGATCCCCACGATTCATACCCTCCGCGCGTTGGTAAATTTAGTTTCTAAGTGCCACTCAAACACTCATCCGCACCCATATGCTGCATCCACGACCTTTGTGTCTTCGGTCATAATCATTTCCACAACTTCCTCCTGTGCTTCGCGCTTCGCACGGATTCTTGCCTGTGAATAAACCTCCAGAACAACTTCTCTTGCCAGCGCAGAAGGGAGTGGGTAAGATTTGCTCGCAGTCTCTTTTCCTTGCATTCAACATCGAACAGTAGTTTCTCATGACCTTACGACCCTCACTTCTGCGCGATCTGGAAAACACAAACCTTAGTGTGAATAGCCAAAGGCGAGTGCGACGAAGCGCGTAGGAGTGCTGAGCGATGGATGCGCTGTCGGGGAGATTGATGAAGAGTTTGTGGAAACCGATTAAAGCTTGGCGCTCTCGAAGACAATACCGCGCGCTCCAACGTTGGGAGCAGACAAGGGTGGAGGGTAAGAGGTGGTTTATTTTTCGTAGTTCACTAACCTCTGGCCTGACAGTGGCCGGAGCGACTCACCCTTCCCATTACCTGGTTCATGGCGCGAGTTCGTGGCCTGTGAGCAGTTTATTTTCTTTGCGCTCATTGGCATCTATATAGCGTCAGATGAGTGGTCGAAAATGGAACGCAAATATTAGAATGCTCTGCGTGAAGGTCAGGCAAAAGCTTTGGCCGAGATCAGGAACCCAAAGATACATAGCTAAGCCACTTCGAGATCGCAGTCTGAATAAACCTGCGGAGGAGGAGATCATTTTATGAAACTCTGCACCTTGCTTGTCTTCGCGTTACTCATGTCCCTTGCTCCGTCGCCCGTCCCGGCGGAAAAAATCGTTAAGGAATCTATACGCTCAGAGGGGAAAGAGCGTACCTACTATCTTCTCGTCCCTGAGAAGATCAGTTCCGCGTCTCCCGTGCCGTTGGTTGTCTTATTGCACGGCTCGGGGCGCAATGGCATGTCGCTCATGGAGAAGTGGGCGGGGCTCGCGAAGAAAGAAGGGGTCATAATTGTGGGGCCGGACGCCTCGACCTCGCAGGGCTGGAGGATACCGCAGGATGGACCAGATTTCATTCACGAACTCGTCGAGGCGCTTAAAGCAGAACACCCGATAAACCCGCGCCGTGTGTACCTGTTCGGGCATTCCGCAGGGGCGGGTCACGCTTTGTACCTTTCGTTGCTTGAGTCGGGATATTTCGCCGCGACGGCGGTCCATGCCGGAGCACTAGGCGGAGACGACGACAGCGCATACATCGAGCGCGCGCAACGCAAGATCCCGATTGCCATTTTTGTCGGAACCAACGATCAGTTCTTCCCGCTGCCGGTGGTCCGGGCGACTCGCGATGCACTGAACACGCGGGGATTTAAGTCGGAGCTTACGGAAATAAAAGGCCACACGCATTGGTATTACGACCGAGCGCCAGAGATTAATCGGAGTGCCTGGGACTTCTTGAAAGTTCATGAACTGAGTGGCGAGCCGAAGTACGAGCAGCATCGATTCAACAGATAAGAGGCGTCAGGGTAGGTTAAGTCGCTAGGACAGTGGGCATATTCAGCCCAAGCCAATCATCGAGTAACGAAGCAAACAATTGACCGGCTTTGGTTAAAGCATCCGTGATAATACGCGGGTTTCTGGGGTTAGGTTAGATGGAATCCGATGAGCGTTCTGAAAGTAACAACTGTCGGCAACTCGGTAGGGGTTATCCTCCCGAGAGAGATCCTGGAGCGTCTTCGCGTTAAGAAAGGGATAGCCTCTATGCAATCGAGACAAAGAACCGTATTGAGCTAACGGCGTACAATCCCGAGTTTGCCAAACAAGTTGAGATTGCTGAACGTGTCATGCGCGAAGATCGAGATGCGTTGCGGAAACTGTCTAAATAGTCGTCATGGCGAGGATTGTTTGGCTTCTCGAGGAAACACTAAGAGCAATTCATCATCGGTAAATAGCTGAGCACGGCGGAAGCGACGGTTTGAGAGATGAGGGATCTCTTTCATCCGTTTTGGCGCGACCACAGAACCTACTCGCATATCGAGAACCATCTCCTGCCTTGGCGGCGTTAGCTGCAGCTTATGCTTGCGGAATTGCTAGCAACCATCCTTTTGTTGACGAAAAGCGCACTCGTTGGTATTGCCGTTCGCGAAGGTCAGTTCTTTCATTAAGCAGCATCCCAACCTAAAACGGGGAATGAGATTCAATGATGACGAGAGAAGAATATCACTGGATACTCGCACATCGAAAGAACTGTTTTGAAGTTACTCAATGACGATTTTCTAAATCGGATCTGACGGATTTCTTATACGAAACGGAAATAAAAGCTCGCTTAAGTATTGTAGAAGTTGCCGACTAACAGCGGCTGACATGTATGCGGCCAGCGATTCCGGACTGCTAAGCCAGCCAGTCAGAGTTAGCTTAAGACCCAGAGTAGCAGCCTGCCTCGGCCTTCTTTTCGTTGAACGTTCTGAGTTCGGGTTTCTGGCAAATTGAGTGAGCACCAGATGATGGTTGGAGCCATATCAGGACGACTAAACATTATATTATTGAGAAGAGGTGAATGAACCGCCCCGACAAGCTTGGCAGACTTTTGGCGGACTACGCTTCGAATCCAATCGAGCTATGCAGCGTAAGCGTGACTTCTCTAGTCTCCTGATCAAGGTTTATACCGATAAGAATGATTACGCGCTATGAGACTTGAGTCGGGACGGCGTTGACACGGTAGGGGTCTGGGGTTCAAATCCCCACGCGCCTACCATCAGATTCGACCGTTTAGCGATTAGATGAGCCCTTCGGGGATCTTTTTGTGCCGTAAGGGGTTCCGTGGGTCTCGATTTTCGGTGTGCTTACGGGAGATCCGGGCGACTTCAATCCGCTCAGGTGTGTGAGTAACTAAGACCATTAAGAATAGGTATAGACCATCTTTCGAGGTCCAAGAATTCTGTTTGTTGGGTCTATGACCTATGAAGACCTACAAAACCAGAGAACTAGAATTGTGATTTTCGACTTGCGACCCAGCACGATCAGCAAAACAGAAAACGGCGACACGGTGTGCTCATTCAGAATTAATTAAGATTTCTTCTCTATTGCTTTGAGGGCTTGGCATCGAGAAAGTCGTTCACCATCGGGACGATCGCTTGCCAACGGCTCATCAGCGTGACGTGGGTTGTGTCGGGTATAATGGCTAATCTCGACGCTGAGCGCGGCCGCAGGTCGCCATGAACCTCGCCGCCCTTCAGACGAAACGCTTCCGCGATGTAATCGAGCCGCACGCCGTCTGCATCGCCGTGGATGAAAAACATCGGCGCCTTGGTGGCCTTGAGCCTGTCGGCGCCGAAATCGTGCGGCTTCAGATCGACCGAGAGGACGCGCTTGACGAAGTTCGGGAAATCGTTGGGCGTCGGGCTGAGTCTTTTGTAGTCGTCTTCGATGGGCGTGCCTTTGAACGCTTCGGCGGTGATGTTCGGGAATGCGTCCCGCGCTTCTTTGGTCCAGCCATTTTGGCGGAACACGGCCGAAATACTGACGACCTTGCGCACCTTGTCCGGATGGCGGATCGCGCAATTCAGCGCGACACCGCCGCCGAGGCTGTAGCCGATGACGTCCGCGCTTGGGATCTTGAGGTGGTCGAGCAGCGCGGCCACATCGTCGGCGAGGTTATCGTAGGTGAAGTCACGGCCCGAGTCAGCCGTGCGGCCGTGACCTTGCATTTCGATGGCTATCACTTTCCGCGTTTTGGAAAGTTCATCGATCCACTCGGCCCAGTGGAAGTTGTTTGAAATTGCCATGAACGCGCCGTGGAGCAGCACCACGGGCTCACCCTGCCCACGGATCTCGTAATACATTTTTAGACCGTTAACCGGCGCGTAGCCCGTAGCCGGTTTTTGCTGCGCCGATACAACCCCGGACAGGAGCGTTGTGATAAGCATCAATAGGAAAAAAAACGCCGACTTCATATTTGGATTCCAATTCATGATTCTTCTCATTGTTTTGACTCCCTACCCCTGCGTTAATTTTCCCAACAGATCTTCCAGGTTCTGCAGGTGCGCCTCGGCACCTTGCTGGAAGCCCATTGCGATAACTCTCTCCATACGTTCCAGCGATTCATGGTATCGATACGAGATTATGCAACGAAACGGTTGCGGATACAAGCGCAACTGTTCGGTTTCGCAAATTTTTTTCTTGGATTGCTTTCAGAGAGTTGAAATGTTAATGGCCAACCTGCCGCTCGTATTGATCGGTGTGGAAATGGTGTTTCTGTCGGGAGGATTGATCTGAGGAAGGGGTTCTCAAAGTAGTTTGCAATTCGTCAAATCTATTTTCAAAGGAGTCTTAACTTGAGTCAGGCAGCACGCACCAAACCCGCCCCAACCGAACACGCGCCCGAGTTTTCAAAGTACGTCACGCTTGTGGCTGAAGGCGACATAATCCAAACCCTGGAGCAACAGATCGAAGACAGCTTGTCCTTGCTGCGAACTATTCCCTCCGACAAGGCCAACTTCCGCTACGCCACAGACAAGTGGAGCGTGAAGGAGCTGTTGGGCCATGTTATCGACTCAGAGAGAATCTTCAGTTATCGCGCTTTACGTTTTGCACGAAACGACCAAACTCCGGTGCCGGGCTATGAACAAAACGATTACGTGCGCGAAACAGACTTTGATAGTCGCAACCTCGGCGACATGATGGAGGAGTTCGCGACTGTTCGTCGAGCAACGATTCAACTCTTTCGACCGTTAAATGAAGAGGAGTGGTTGCGACACGGAAAGGCAAACGAGAATGCTGTCAGCGTTCGCGCGTTGGCTTACATCATAGCTGGACACGAACTGCATCACATGGGCGTCTTGCGCAGTCGCTACTTACAGGGTTCGGACGACTCTCAAATTTGATATCAAGCAGCCGGGTCTCCCATGATCAAGATATTTGGTTTCTAGCAGCCTTCCGCCCTTTGCGAATGTCACCTGAATTTGGGATGTGGCACCTATCGGTTCGCCGGTCTGACAAGTTCCGTGACTTGCGTGACCCACACACCCACAGGACTTGACTCATTGCCTTCGTCACATTGGCCCGAAACCGAAACTTGCTTGTGCGGTTAACCGTGCGTAGAGACCGTCGCGACAAGCTGGCGACTTTTGGCACATTCACGAAAATTTGAGAAAAATTGTAAGTCTTCCTAGCCGTTGTTCCTCACGAACCTTAGCCTGGCGACAATCACCTTGAATGAGAAACAACGGCGTCGTTGCGAGATCATCACGCGGCTGGTACCAGGACTCCATCGAGTGCCGTGGTGAGCAGCACGTCATGCTGGCAGAAAAAACTTCTGGACCATGCCCGTTGCGGATATGTTAGAGTAATTTGGGCTGGGCGAACGCCCCGATTTCAGGACCACAGTATCCGCAACGCCCGGATCTCAACGGCGACTCTCTGAACCCCGACACATAGACCACTCAGACCACGAATATGACCAGAATAGTCCTTCGTCTTTTTGGATTATGCGTAATTGTGCTGTGTATTCACAGCCTCTCGTTTGCCACAATTGCCGCGCCTCAGGAGCTGAACCTGAGGGATTTTGGAGCGGTCGGCGACGGCATTACCGATGATGGTCCAGCCTTTCAAAAAGCCCTTGACGCTCTCGCCGCGGCCGGCGGCGGAACTCTCTTCGTCCCCGCGGGCAAGTATGTCATCGCTACCCCTGTCAGCAAGAACTTTGCCGGACTGGCATCATCGATCACGATCACCGGCGTTGAATCGTTAACACCCGTCGCGCCGCCCTCGGCTGGCGGTCAAGAGCTTTCATTGGGACTCGACTTGCCTACCGAGATTTACCCTCGCACCCACGAGACGCATGTCGCGCTCGCGATCATGGGATTGCAAAATCTCGTCATCAAAGAGATCGCGTTCGTCGGCACCGACATCGCTCGCACCGATGCCGCCATCACCGTGTTTGTGCGTGATGTGGCCAAAGCCCAAATCAAGCATTGCGAGTTTTATGGTTTGTCCACTCTCGCTGACGGCGGAGCCATCGTCCAAGCCATCCGCAGCGACCTGGAAATCACGAAGACCAAGTTTCTCGGAACAATCGCAACCAGCGGCGCCTACCTTCCCGTCGTACAGAACCTCGAGTGGTATGGCATCACCGTTACCGACACAATCTTCCTGGACTACGGACAGCGAGAACTCTTCGGCAAGACGTTTCTCGCTGCGCCGATTTCATGGATCAACATCGGCAACGCCGCGCAACCCACCAATCTCTCGCCGCGTCGCGAAGTGGTTCTGCGCAACGTGTTTCTTGATGAGGGAGGTTACTGGGGACTGTCGAGCATGCCGCTTCGTTACCTTCCTCAGACTGCGCCCATAGACCTCGTTTATGTGACCAACCTTGAAATGAACGTGTCCAACTTTAATCAATACGGTCACCACCTTACGGACATCGAGCGAGTTTTTGTTGAAAAGTCCAGATACGGTTGGAGTCAAAACGCTGCCGCTGCCATTAACCTGATGAACGTCGGCTCGGCAATTCTCGATAAATTAACCTGCGAGGCTGACGCAGATCACATTGTTGCCGATTCAAACACACGAGAATTAACAGTCATAAACTCCACTTACGCTGAGTTGTTGTCCTCCGCTCAGAAAACAAACACGATCAATACGACGGACGACAATGATCCGGTCCAGTTCGTGCGACGTCGCTATGTTTCAGCCTTAGGGCGCGAGCCGGATCCTGCAGCGCACTACTATTGGTCGAATCTACTGATTCATTGTTTTGAAGATTCAGCCTGTAGTGATGCTCGTAAGGCGGAGTTGAATGATTACTTATCAAAGTTGCCGACGCCAAAGTTCATGCTCACCGGCCGGATAAAAGACGAGCACGGTAGCGCCATGGGGAATGTTACTGTGACGCTTAGCGGGTCACAGTCAGTGGCAACCAAAACTGATGATAACGGTGACTATATCTTCGCGAATCTGCCGACAAGCGGAGAGTACATAGTCACGCCGTCGAAAGAGTTTTACGTTTTTGAGTCGCCGAATGCAGTCTTCGTAACTCCGAGTGGAGACCAAACCGCAAACTTTACGTCCTATCTCAATACGCGCGTTGTCAGCGGCACTATCAAAGCAGGCGAAACACCGCTTGCCGGCGTGACAGTGACACTTTCTGGCTCGACTACAGGAACCGCGATCACTGATAGCACAGGCTCGTATTCGTTTACGTTGGTACGTGGCGGTAATTACATATTCGCGCCTGCCAAACCGCACTATAGCTTTCAGCCGGCCTCAAAATCGGTGACCGACTTAGGTGATGACACGCTCCTGGATTTCAGCGCGACCGTGGCGAAGCATTCGATCAGCGGACGCATTGTGAGTCCTATGAGTGAATCGATTCCCGGAGTTTTGATGACGCTTTCGGGTTCAGCCACGCGGACAGCCATCACTGCCAGCGACGGTTTTTACGCTTTTACAGATCTCGACGGTGGTGGGAATTACACCGTAACAGGCTCCAAAGATGGCTATGCGTTGGCGCCGCTGAGTAAGGTCTTCAATGATCTGGGGACTGACATCGTCGCAAATTTCCAAGCCGTGCGACCGGCAGTCCTCTTGACCCTGCCAGGTTCCGATCGCGCTGTCGCCCTCGAGTTAACCAGCCTCGTCTCCGATCCGTTTCCGCTTACGAGTACACTCCTTGCCAACGGTCACAACCGCACGCGGATCATGCTCTTCGCCACAGGCCTCGAATCGCTCCTGGGCGAAGACGTTGAAGCGCTCACGGCTGAAGCGGAAGATGTGTTTGGTGTGCGCCATCAGTTACAAGTTGAGTTCGCAAAGCGTTTACCTGAATTGCCAAACGTGACGCAGCTAGTGATCAGGCTTAACGGCGATTTGGATGGCGCGCATGAAGTTTTAGTTAGTGTCGCAGCGCACGGCCTCACAACCAACAAAGTGCGGATACGAATCGCGCAGTAACGGTCTGATTTGGGTCAGCGCCAAGGCTTTCTCACAGTGTGTTGGTCGCCCTATCCGTTGCACCCGGCAATAGAAGAAGGTATAACGAGGATGTTTGGACGTTGATAGACCACTGACTACAAGATGATTGAAGGAATCGGACTAATCCTGGCGGGATTGTTGATGGCCATCTTCAGTGGGCCAATCGCACGATTTCACATAGCCATGAACAAGCGATTACTCGGCGTGGAATTTCCGTTTGCGTGGTCCAGAGCTGGCGGCGTCCTTCTCGGGGCACTCGTGTCGTTCTCTGGCTTACTGAAAGTTTTAGGGCTTCCACCCGTCTAACGGACGTGACCGACTAATGCCCTTCACGCTCGTCTGGATACCACGCACATCCAGTCCCTGGGACTATAAATTCTCCAAACGTCTCCAATTCCTCTATTTCCTCTACGAACATCATCGGCGAATCTGATTTCT
>DAIOGT010000189.1:0-9167 GCA_036745095.1 Pyrinomonadaceae bacterium | reverse complement strand
CGACTGATCTGTGTATTTATTAACGCGACGGAGACTGTCGTTCCCGGCCGCTGAACCGAACTCAGCCATATGCCTGCAACCACGACAACCAGCACAGCAGAAGCCGCGACCGGCACTGCCCAGCTGGGCCGGGACCAAAATGCCGCAAACTTTTCACTGAATGAGCGCTTGCGTTGGGCGGGCTCGCGTTTCATACCGCTTATTGCGAGTGCCAGCGCATGACGTTCGCGGCCTTCTATTGAGGCGAGATAATGATTCTGAAACCATTGCCGCTCGTCTTGATTTAACTCTCCGGCCAAATATTCCTCTATGAGCTCCCCTTTTGAGATCTCCATCTCTTCAAAGAGGTTTTCGTCGATCATCAAACGCGCTTCGATTTGGTCTTGCTCCTCGTCGCTTAAATGTCCGAGAAGATAGTCTCGAATTGTCGAGTGATCATCGTTACTTAGCGCCATTCGCAGCAGCTACTTTCCGGCCATCGGGGAGACCTCTACTTGATATGGCTTCAGAGACCAAAGCGTTTCACTGGCTCAACAGATGCCGCAAACACTGCTCGATGCAAGGCCGTAATCTTGAATGGATATGACAGACCCGTATTCTAAGCGCGTTGATGGAAATTCCCAATTCCTGCGCAAGCTGTTTTCGAACCTCAATCTTTTCCCGCTTGAATTTCTCGTGATACCTGAGCACAAGTTGGCGTTCAGGTTGGGTCAATCTCTGTTTCAGGCATTGCTCAAGGCAACTACATTCACGCTCGAGGTCGGAGGTGTCCCGTGTTACCAGCAGCGGCGGTAGCGGTTTCGGTTTCAAATGTACCAGGTAGATTTTCTTGGCTACGCCGTAGAAATACAGTCTGGGATCACCCTCGTAATTCTCGAGCAGCCAATCGATCCTTGAGGCCACTACGTTGATAGTCTCGTCAGCAAGATCTTCTGAATCGTAACACCCGCGGCAGGAAAAGAAACTGATTAATTTAATGCGGATTCTTTCGTACTTTTCCCCGGCCTTGTCACGGTCTGAATCAAGCCATTGCAACAGCTTGTCGAAAGCTTCCTGAGTTGGCGACCCTCCTTTATACATGTGTGGGTAGTGTTTCCTTGAGTGGGACTGCGAAAGTGGTGAGCACTGAGGCCACCACAGAAAGATGGATTTTACTTTGTAGCCGTAGGATAAAACGGTCAGCGAGAGCAGCGCGCAGATTAATTAACTCAACGGCGGATGTCAACTGAGGAAGGACGCAAAAAGGAGGGACACACTTAGGCCGCGGATGTCAGCGTTTATTACCGAAAATCCGCGGCCTATTTGTTTACTTGCGTAGGGATGGGACGAGCATCGGCACGGATTGGCGGTACTGTTCGTAACTATCGCCATGTTCGCGCACCAAATCGCGTTCTTCGAAACGAATCGCCAACAGGATGTAAGCCGTTGTTGCGATTGAGAACAGCAGGTGCGCTGTTGTCATCACCGGCGTCATCCAGAACGCAAACAACCAGCCGACGTAGAGTGGGTGCCGCACGAGCTTGTACGGTCCGGGCGTCGTAAACCGCAACGCGTTCTCCGGTTGGTTCAGCAAATTCCGCCAGACCTGGCGCAGCCCAAACAAGTCGAAATGGTTGATGAGGAACGTTGAATACAAAACCAGTCCCCAGCCAAAAGCAAACAATCCGCGCAGCACTAGCCGTCCGGCGGGATCTTCGACGGACCAAATCACGCCGCCGAGCGGGCGCCATAATGCAAACAACAAAATCAATGCGACGCTCGAGAAGAGCACGTAAGTTGCGCGTTCGACCGGTTTCGGCACGATGCGCGTCCACCATTCCTTGAACCACTTGCGCGCCATCACGCTGTGTTGCACGGCGAAGAGTGTCAGCAATCCCACGTCAATCGCTAAACTGACTCCGAGCGGCCCGGTCGCAGGACCGTCGAGTGTGCGCGGAACACCAAAGTTGCCAATAAACCCAACAGCGTACAGAAACGTTGCCAGGAAGATCACGTAACTAAAAAGCCCATAAACGAAAAATACGATCCGCTTCAGCATGGTCTTGCCTCCTCTGCCTCTTATCATGCCGGAGAGGATCGCGCTTTCTGCGCTTCCAGGCTATGGGAGTTTAGTCCCGGTTTGGCTATACTTCGTGACCTTCAAGTGGGACATTTGTCTCAGTGTTTGCGTGATGATCAAAAAGCCTGCACAGCGAATTCGATATGTGCGTACGGCGGACGGAGTCCAGCTCGCCTGGGCTGAAGCGGGAACTGGTCCGACGACGCTGATCAAAGCCGCAAACTGGATGACTCACCTCGAATACGAATGGGAAAGTCCGGTTTGGCGTCACTGGATTCGCTTCTTCAGCGAGCATTTCCGCTTCGTTCGTCACGATGAGCGGGGCTGCGGAATGACCGATTGGAACGTCGGCGATCTTTCGTTTGCCCGCTGGATCGAGGATTTGGAATCGGTGGTTGCAGCGGTGAATCCGCAGGAGCCGTTCGCTCTCCTCGGCATCTCGCAAGGGGCGGCGACTTGCATCGCGTACGCCGTGAAGCATCCGGAACGCGTTTCGCGTCTCGTGCTTTACGGCGCTTACGCACGCGGCACATACCGTCGCGGCGATCCCGACAAAGATCGTTTCTACCGCGCGCTCATCGACCTGACTCGTCTTGGTTGGGGCAAGGACAATCCCGCTTTCCGCCAAATATTCACTTCGCGATTCATTCCCGGCGCGACTGACGAGCAAGTCGGTTGGTTCAACGATCTCTGTCGCAAAACAACGTCGCCCGAGATCGCCGCGCGGCTTCTCGAAACACGTGCCGAGATCGACGTCGTCGACCTTCTCAGCCGCGTGCAGGCGCCGACGCTGATTCTTCACTCGCGCGATGACGACGTGATCCCTATCGCGGAAGGCCACGTTCTCGCGGCCGGAATCCCTAACTCGCAGTTTGTCGAGCTCGATTCGAAGAACCACATTATTCTCGAGACCGAGCCAGCCTGGAAACGCTTCTGCTCCGAGGTGCTCGAGTTTATGGAAGTTCAGCAGAAGCCGGTTGGCGAGGATCCTGCCTTTGAATCACTGACCGCACGCGAGCGCGAAGTGTTGGCCTTAATCACGGAAGGCCTGGGCAACGCCGCGATTGCGGAGCGTCTTTCGATTAGCGAAAAGACTGTGCGCAATCACGTCTCGAACGTCTTCGACAAGCTCGGTGTCTGGACGCGTGCACAGGCAATGGTGTTCGCAAACGATCACGGTTTCCGCGCCCGCTTAGGAGAGCTATGAAACGATCAGCGGCAATCTGTCTTTATCTATTTATCTGTGTTCCTGTCTTTGCGCAAACACGCATCGAATCGCTGCCAAAACTCCTCCCCGTTCGCGAACAACAGACCGTGCGTGAGTCGTGGCTGAAGAAACGTCTCGATACGATGCTGCTGCCGATGATGCGTGAACAGAAGATCGAGATGTGGATCGTCACGAATGAAGAGTTCCACGCTGATCCAGTAACCGAACATATCGCGCCGCCGCTTCCCTACGTGGGCAAGCGAGACATCTTCATTTTTGCAGACCGCGGCGGAAACAAACTCGATCGCATCGCGCTCGTCCGTTACGCGGAAGAACACTTGAAATACTTCTTCGAAGTGGTAAGCCCGGCGGAGAGAGATATTCCAGACACATTGCGTCGCATAGTTAAAGAGCGAAACCCGAAAACAATTGCGCTCAACATGGGTGGCACCCGAGGCGCAACAAATGGCATTACACACGATACCTACAACTATCTGACAGAAACACTCGGGCAGGAATATTCCTCACGTTTTGTTTCGGCGGCGTCCCTCATCGTCGAATACATGGACACTCGTCTGCCGGAAGAGCTTGAGCATTACCGCACGGCGGTGGCAGTTACTGACATCCTCACGCAGCGTGCGTTTTCAAATGAAGTGATTACGCCGGGCAAGACGACGGTGGGCGATGTCCGCTGGTGGTTTCTACAACAGGTGAATAACCTTGGATTGGATGTGTGGTTTCAACCGGATCTGCGAGTTCAACGACAAAACCAGGAGCGAAGTAAGACGCAGCGATTCCTCCCCATCGCTGAAGAATCACTTGTGATTCAGCGCGGCGACGTGATTCACATCGATTGTGGCTTGAATTACCTCGGCTTAAGCACGGATTGGCAGAAGATGGGATACGTGTTGCGCGAAGGCGAGAAAGATGTTCCGGAGGGATTGAAAAAAGCGCTGGCGAATACGAATCGACTTCAGGATGTGCTGTTTACTCATATCAAACCGGGCGCGAAGGGTTTCGAAGTTTACGACGCCTCGATGGCTGATATGAAGAACCTTGGAATTGAAGCGATGATCTATTCGCATTCAGTCGGCACTCAGGGACATGCGCTCGGTGCGAGTATCGATTTTCGAGGCAGTAAATCCGAACCGCCTTTTCGCGAGGGTTCGTACACTTCGATCGAGTTGAACACGTCGACCGCGGTGCCGGAATGGGGCGGGCAGAAAGTGACGATCATGATGGAAGACGATGCCTATCTCACAAAGGATGGAATGAAGTGGTTCCGACCGCGCCAGACCGCCTTTTACATCATCCGGTAAACGGGTATCCTGCAATCGCCCTACAGAAAGTGAGTTTGAAAAATGAAGCGACGATTATCTGGTTTGTTCCTCATGCTGCTCTTCACTGTCGTATCCGTCTCCGCACAAACAGCACAGGAAACTCCGAAAACAACTGAGAAAACGAAGTACGACGTGTTGCTCGAGAAGGTGAAGCAGAAGGATCCCACCGTTAACTTCACGGAACTGCGTCACGCGTTTTACGAGTCGGATCTCTACAATCCGTACGCGCCGATGATGACCTACAGACCGTTGAATGCCGCTCTCGCTCAGAAGAATTATGAAGAGGTTTTGAAGATCGCCGAATCAGTTTTTGCGAAGAACTTCGTCGAGGTGAATGCGCACATGGCGGCCCATGTCGCATATCAGGAGACAGGTAATACGGAGCGAGCGCAGTTTCACAAGTACATGGCTGATGGTCTATTGAATTCGATCAAGGGATCAGTCGACGGCAAAACAAAAGAAACGGCGTTTGAGGTGATTTCGATCAACGAAGAGTATGGACTGATCCGTTTTCTCAAACTGCGGCCGATCACGCAGGCACTGGTGAACGACAACGGCCACAGCTACGACGCGATCACGGTGATCGACCCTGCGACAAATAAAGAATCGGTAATCTACTTCAATATCGATAAGCCGTTTAACTGGCAGAGTCGAAAGAAGCAGCCTTAGATTCCAACACTCACGTAGTAATCAGCCACGTTCTCGTTGAACATTACGCAGTTTAGAGTTCAAGCTTTAGCTTGTGTCTTCAAAGCCGGCTGAACTCTAAATGGGTGAACTCTAAACGGCATCGATGTTCAATTTTTTGCAGGACTAGTCGCCCGGGCCTTCATCACGTCCTTCAAAAATCTCTTTGCGACCTTACCCGCTACAGTTCCGCCAAGGGAACTCAGCTTGCCACTCGCTACGACAAAGTTGGCTCTCGGATCAACTGCCGTGTAGACGTACTTCGTGAAGCGATCGTGATGCACTTCGAGAATCAAGTCGGCGGCGTTTTCGTCTCGCGTGATAACCAGGCCCATCTGTGAAAATTCCGGCCGCTTCTGAAGTTTCTCTTCGATTACCGAGTTGCCGACCAGAGCTGAGGATGACTTTACGTAGATCCGCTTTGCGGCTCGTAAAGAAGCAACGGGATCAGGTGTGGACGACTGCGCTGAAACTCCAGTCACAACGAACGATAACAAACAAAGCGATGCCAGTGAGCGTAAGAGTTTGCGTGGGGTGGAGTGCGTGATTTGCGATCTCATGACATATCGCAGTATCCGTCGTTTCCAGTTTTGCTTTGACAACGAGTAGGACAGTTTTGCGATTGTCACCTAACGGGATATTGTATTGAAATGCCAATGGTTTTCGTCCCCACTGGGACTCACAACAACGAACTAAATTTTATGATTTACGTGCAAAAATTCATTCGTCTTCGCTGTTTCAGCCTTACCGCCACGATCGCATTTCTATGCTTATTCGCAGGGCCAACCGTTGCGCAAACGAGCAGCACGATCACGGGAGACGTCAAAGATATTAATTCCGCCTTGCTGGCCGGTGTGCAGATCACGGCAAAACAGATAGAAACAGGCGCCACCCGCACCACTGTCAGTGAAACCGAGGGCCGGTTCGTGTTCCCCGGATTGCCCGTTGGGACTTACGAGCTGCGGGCTGAGCACCAGGGTTTCGAGCCGCTGGTGCATCCGCCCGTGCGGCTCACCGTGAACGAGACGGTTGAAGTTCAGCTTGTGCTCAAAATCGCGGGGGTGAGTGCAACGGTCGACGTCGACGACGGCGAATCGATCATCAACACGCAGACTGCTGATCTCAGTTATCTCGTGAACGAGCAATTGATTCGCGATCTTCCTTTGAACGGAAGAAACTACACCGATCTCGCGTTGTTGCAGCCAGGTGTCATTGCGTATTCGCATCGCGATGGCGGGTCAGTCGTCGCGCATGGCCTCGCGACCAGCATCAACGGCCAGGATCCGCGTTCGAATGTTTATCTGCTCGACGGCACGCCGCAAAACGATTTCACGAACGGTCCGGCGGGCAGCGCTGCCGGTACGGCATTGGGAGTTGAGACGATCCGCGAGTTCCGCGTTGAAGCTAACTCATACGGCGCCGAGTTTGGACGTAATTTCGGTGGACAGATTAATGCTGTCTCGAAATCCGGCAGCAATTTATTTCATGGTTCTCTTTACGAATTTCATCGCAACGACAACTTTGACGCGCGCAATTTCTTCGATGGTGAGCGCAAACCTGAGTTCAAGCGAAATCAGTTTGGCGGCAGCCTGGGTGGACCGATCAAGCGTGACCGTACTTTCTTCTTCTTCGGCTATGAGTCGCTGCGAGAGAATTTAGGACAGACGATCCGTACGGTCGTGCCGGATCTAAATGCGCGGAACGGAATCCTGCCGGCGGGCGGAAATGTGACGGTGAATGCCGCCGTCCGTCCCTACCTTGATGAGTTTCCCCTTCCAAACGGCCCCAACCTCGGCGGAGGCTTAGCGGAATACAACTTTGGTTTCGATCGGCAGATCACACAACACTTCTTCCAGGGCCGAATCGATCAGAACTGGAACAACCGGCATGAGTTTTTCGCGCGTTATACCTTCGACGACGCCGACCAGCAATTGCCGACTGACTTCCCGCAATTTCCGCGCGCGTTTCGTTCACGCAATCAATTTTTCACGGCCGAGAATCGCTGGATTCAAAGCGCTGAGACGATTCACACTTTTCGACTGAACTTCAGTCGCACTCGAATCGGTCAACAGGTTGAGGCAAACACCACGCAGGCATTGCAACCATTTGTTCCCGGACGAGAGCTTGTAGGAAACATCGATATCGGTGGAGTTCCTCGGTTTGGTCCCCAGACGTCCGTTAGTGTGCGGTTAACTCAGAACGTCTTCGGATTCGAACACGGCCTGGTCCACACGCGCGGCCGTCATATCATCAAAGCAGGCGGCGTAGTGGAACGGTACCAGGACAACATGGTCAACCCGACTTTCTCGCTTGGTATCTGGACCTTTGCCAACCTGCGAAACTTTCTTACAAACAATCCTCAGAGCTTTCTTGGTCTAACGCCGGCGGGCGCTCTCGATCGGTACTGGCGTTTCACGTTCTTCGCCGGGTATGTACAGGATAATTTTCGTGTGCACCCGCGGCTGAGCCTGACGGGCGGACTGCGATATGAAACCACGACTTTGCCGTTTGACATATACGGCCGCGATTCTGCACTGCCGTCATTATCTGACACGTCGCCCACAGTTGGTCCACTCTACAAAAATCCGACGCGCTTTAATCTGTCACCTCGAGTCGGCCTGGCTTGGGATGTTTTTGGCGACGGCAAAACCAGCTTGCGTGCCGGCTACGGTATTTATTTCAACACCAACAATCAGCAGAATCTGATCGTCACCGTCACAAATCCCCCCGCGACACCGCGCATCGCAATTGGATTTACTGCGACGTCGCCATGCCGGCCCGCCTTCCCCACAGCGCCGCTCACATGTGCTTTCGCGAATTCAATTCGTCCGATTCAATTCGATTTAGACAATCCGTACCTGAATGTCTACAGCTTGAGCGTTCAACGTGAACTGCCCTGGGACACGGTCGCCACACTTGCTTACGCGGGTTCGCGCGGCGTTCACCTGTTGCGCAGCAACGACGTGAACACAGCGGCGCCGATTATTCGTCCGGACGGGACGCCTTTCTTCCCGCCGGGAGCACCACGCCAGAACACGGCTTTTTCCACGATCGAACTCAAAAGTAGCGACGGCAATTCGTGGTACAACGCGATGATCTTTGACGTGCGGAAGAGGTTGAGTCGGAGTTTTACGATTCAGTCGTCGTACACATTTTCACGCAACATCGACACGACACAGGCGTCGACATTCTTTTCCGATGCGACGAACGGAACAACCACGGCGTTTCCGGAGTTTCCGAATCTCAACTACAACAAAGGCCTCGCGGATTACCACGCGAAACACAATTGGGTTGTTAACTTCACTTGGGAGTTACCGTTCGCTCGCAATCTGAAGGGAGTGACGAGAACTTTTCTCGATGGCTGGCAGATCGCCGGAATTCGCAGCGCGCGTAGTGGAAATCCGCTGACTGTGTTCGTCCAGGCGAACCGTTCGCGATCTTTATGGCAGCCTTCGCTTGGTCCGGGGATCGGTCGCGATCGCGCGTCGCTGGCGCCGGGCTTCACGTATGAGTCCGCTGTTTTAGGGAGGCCCGAGCAGTACTTCAATCCGGCAGCTTTTGTGTTGCAACCGGCAGGAACGTTGGGAACTACGGGCCGCGGTGCTTTCATTGGACCGAATTATCGGACGTTTGATCTCGCGGCTGTGAAGAACACTCGACTTACACGATGGTTCGGCGAGTCGGGCAATCTGCAGATTCGCGTGGAGGCATTCAATGTTTTCAACCGGGCAAACTTTGCACCACCCGCGTTGACGGTTTTTGCAGGCGCATTGGATAACGAAGCTCCCCTTCCAACCTTCGGCCGCATCCGCTCGACAGTCACGTCGTCGAGACAGATTCAGCTGGGGTTAAGACTGGCGTTTTAGAGGGGGAG
>DAIOGT010000188.1:7524-9187 GCA_036745095.1 Pyrinomonadaceae bacterium | reverse complement strand
GCGACAATAAGACGCAAACGGACTTTTGGCATAGTTACCAAATCCCCATCATTCGGGTTTTAGAAAGCAAAGCGCTGGAAAGGGCTAGAGATTAGCCTAAGAGTGGTATTGGTGTGAAGTGCGGCCACGGATCTGTGAAATCCGTGGCCGGGATATAACATTACCCGTTTCTGTTCGTGCCGCCCCTGGCGGGACTGGCATTCGAGTTGGCGTTCGCGTTTCCGGTCTGTACCCTTAACTGGTTCCTCACGCTCTTAACACCCTCGACGGCTTTCGCTACCGCCTCGGCGCGCGTCTTCTGGGCTGCGCTCGCGACTGTTCCGGTGAGCGTCACCACATCATTATCGACGTCAACATTGATCGTCGAATCGCGCAGATCGTCCGCCGCGGCGAGATCGAACCGCGTTTTCACCCACAGCCAAAGGTCGTTTGCCCCTGTGCCGACTTTGCGGCCCGATTCCTTGGCCTCGCGACTATATCGGTCTCTATTCGCCTCGTAGTCTTCACGCGTCGGAGCTCGATTGCTGTTTGCGTTAGCGTTGACGACCGGTGTGCTGGTCGCCGTGGCATTCACGTTCGCATTGAGATTCGCGTTGCGATTGGCGTTCGCGTTCTGGTTAGCCGCGTTATCGCAGCCGGTTAGTAGCACGCCAAGTGCGGCTACGGCGATGAATCCTGTGATTCTGCGTCTCATCTTTGGGAAGCCCTCCTTACAAGTGACCACAATTCAAGTTCGGAAAACATACGTTTCCCTGAAACGTTTGCAAGCGGTGGGCCGTAGACTGGCTGTAAGAAGATCGCAGGATTAACACCACTAACGTGCTGCTACCACTTGACCGAACCCTCTTTGGTTGTATCGATTTCGGCGACTTTTGGAGCGTCGCCGAAAAGGTAGCCTTTAATGTTGTCAAACAGGAAGTTCTGCGCGTCAGGATTGGTGAGATCCAGGCCGTAATGATTGATGATTTGTGTCTGCTTTTGCAGCCAATCACTCCAACAAGGCTGGCAGATTTCTGCCGCGATGCGCTGCCCGAGCGCATTGGGAAAAGGTGCGAACGGAAGGGGCGGGCGCTTCTGACCGCAGTGTGTGCATTTGATCGTGTCTGCCATTTCTAACCTCCTTGTTGAGCCGCGCGAATGGCTGCAATAGTAGTATCGTCCTTTGGCTTGAATAAGCCAATCGGGCGCACGTCGCGATGGCGCAGAATTCCATCCGCATCGATCACGAAAACTGCACGCGCAACGCGCCCCGGAATCAACGACCTCGCGCCATAAAGTTTCGACACCGCGCCATCTGAATCCGACAGTAGCCGCAACGGCAAGCTGTGATGCACCGCAAACTTTTTGTGCGACTCGACTGAGTCAGACGAGATGCCCACCACTTCAGCGCCTGTCGCGAGATAGTCGTCCCAACGATCGCGCACCGAACACATCTGGCTCGTGCAAACGGGCGTCTCATCACCCGGATAGAAAAGCAGCACGACGACTTTGCCGCGCTGATCGGACAAACGCCAGTCGGCGCCGTTTCCATCTTTCAGCGTGAAGTCGGGCGCAGGCGTGTTGACAGCGACGTCGTTACTCATCGATCGATCAGCTCGGCGAGAATGTTAAGCGCTTCCTCCACTTCCTCATCGGTGTTGAAGAAATGCGGCGACATGCGCAG
>DAIOGT010000188.1:5046-7424 GCA_036745095.1 Pyrinomonadaceae bacterium | reverse complement strand
GTTACGACCTTGTTTCGTCCTTTATTGAGATCGAAGCAGGATGCGACGGTGGCCATTGCGAGTGACGCGTTGGGCTGGATCTGAACCGAGCCGGGCTCACCGCCGAGAATGAGTGCGATACGATCGCCGACGCGCCGCGAGAGCGTCCACCAGCTTGTGGCCCATGCATCTTCGCTCGTGTGATGTTCCCACGCGTCGATGTAGTTGAGCATCGACTCCCGCGCAGCACGAGGCACCGGCCCGAGGCTGTGACTGAGCAGGTGAATACCCGAAGCCAGGGTTGGAAATTCATTGCGGTGCCTGTTAGCGATCATCGAACTCGGAAATCGTGTAGACTTTTTTCGAAACCAATCGGATCTTTTAAGAGTCCTTCAAGCACGCCTATTGCATGGTCACCGATCGGCGGATCGTGCCTCTCTTCACGTATCACGGCGATTATCTCGGCAGCGACGAATTCCTTCGTCAACTTTGGCACGTCCGCGTCTTTACTCATGTCGGTATCGATCGTCGTCGGCATCACCGTGACGACGCGAACATTGTGCTCCGAGAGGTAGGCCCTCATCGCCTGTCCCAGCGACAGCAGCGCCGCCTTCGTCGCGCAGTACGTTCCGACAATTGGGAGATTAACTTTTGCAAACGCCGTGGCAACATTGACGATCACGCCGTCGCGCTTCGCGATCATTGCGGGAGCGACTGCTCGAGTCACGCGCAATACACCGAAATAATTGACGGCAATCTCTTCCTGCGCCGCCGCAAAGTCCATCGTCAGCGGATTACCATACCCAGCGACGCCGGCGTTGTTGATGAGAATGTCGATCGCACCTGCTCTCGCGAGCGCTTCAACATCTCGATCGCTCGTCACATCCAAACGGATAGGCGTTACGCGTTCCGACTTTAGCGCCTCGCGATCCGCACGCTTCCGCGCACCGGCGATGACTTCACGCGCGCCACCATCGACAAATGCGGCCACAAGCGCACGGCCAAGCCCGCGACTGGCTCCTGTAATCAGTACTCGTTTACCTTCAATCTCCATGCGCGCCAACTTTCGCGGCCGGAGCGCCGCGCTGCATGCGTGCGAGCTGATACAAACCCGCTCCCACAACTCCCCAAACCACCAACAACTCAATGCTCGTCAAAGATTGCCCACTGATTCGCTGACTGAGCGTCTGTGTGCTCAACACTGCCGCATCCTGACGTAACTGGATCACGATCATCAGCCCCATCGACAAGACCGAGACGATCGCAGCTGCCTGCTGCACTCGTTGCGACAGGCTGATCTTGATCTCACTCGCAAGCGACGGGTTCAGTCGAGGGAGAAGCAAAAAAATTAAGCTATGAATGAAATAAAGCACGACGAGGGCAAAAACTGCAACGTTCAACGCGAGTGAAAGCTGTCCGCTGATGAGCAAAAGCGCGCAACCGACGAGTGTGAGCGTCAAAGCGCGTATCGGAGTTGCGGTCGCTTTGTTGATGAAACCGAGCCAGCGCGGCGCCAGACCATCTTCGACAAACATGATTGCAACTCGCGAGGGAACGAAGATCGTTCCGTTGAGCGCGGTCATGATGGCGGCAATCGCGCCGATGGTGACGAACTTCGCGACGCCTGCGGGAAGGTAGATCGAAGCGACTTCAAACATCGGCGCATTGGTCTCTTGCAGTCGCTCGCCGGGCAGCACGCCAAACGACACGATCGAAGTGAAGACGTAGAAAAGTGCTGTAACCGTAATTCCCTTGAGCAGGATCTTAGGTAGACGGCGTGTGCTGTCTTTAACTTCACCGGCGGTTTGCGCAATCGACTCGAAACCTGCATAGGCAAAAAACAGTGGCAGCAGGCTCGCCCCAAACCCACTCGGGCCGTGTGTGAAAAACGGTGTGTAGTTTTCACTCTGAAGCACAAACAGTCCGGGCACGATCAGCACGAGCAATGCGAGACATTTCAGTGCCGACATCACGACCTGGAAGCGTCCAAACCAGCGTATGCCGATCACGTGAATCGAATAGAAAACGAGGAGGGCGAGGAGTGCTAACGGCAATCGAAATCGTTGCGCGTCGATGCGATTGTCGCTCAAGGAGATCAAATAACCCGCCATCGCGTTGGCGAGATACGCGCCGGCTCCGATGTAAGAAATGATCTTCAGCCACGCGCCGACGTACGCGAGGCGAAAGCCTTTCAACGTTCGCGAGATGTGAAGATACTCACCGCCTGGTTCGCGTCCGAGTGGTGTTGAAAGGTAAGCGGCGTAAGGAATTGAAGTCGCGAGGATCGCCGGTGTGAGGACGAGATAGCCGAGAATCACGCTTGGACCAGTCAGCGCCCACGCCTGGCTCGTGACCTGGAAGATACCCGCGCCGATGAGGATGCCGATCAGCGCCGCGTA
>DAIOGT010000188.1:0-4946 GCA_036745095.1 Pyrinomonadaceae bacterium | reverse complement strand
TACTGTCTTTCCATTAACTCATTCGAGGGCAACCTTGGATTGAGCACCTTTTCCGCACTCTCAACGCCGGCGACCGGAAGCTTCGTTGAGTCGATCAACCCGAGCTGGGCCAGCACCGACGCCTGGTCCCAGTAAATGTGCTCATGCGCGAGCTTGCCGTCGCGAAAGTGAACGATGACGACGAGCGCCACTTTTACGTGTTTGCCTGTCGGCTCAACTCCCGGCAACATCCAATCCATCTTGCTCGTGTGCGTAAACTCAAAAACCATCTCGTCGACGACGCGATCGACCCCGATCGTGCGCGACACGGGCGTCATCGCGGTGTCCGGTGGCATCTGCGGAATAAAACGTTGCGAATAAAACTCGCGCAGCTCGTCGTGACCAACGCCACCGGTCATCACGGGTACGTGGTTCACGTAAGAATCCGCCACCATCGTCTCGAGTGTGTCGTCAGTGTTGCGTGTCGCGAATTCATATTTCACATGATCGTCCCAGCGCTGCGACAGCGTCTGCTGTGCTGAAGCGCAACCCGCACCCGCGAGGTGCCTGACAAAAAACTCGAGCGATCGCAGATTTGCGATCTCTGCCGCAGCGGCGTCGTAGTGATCCCCACCAATACGGGCGAAGGCGTGGTCCATATCAGGATAGTCGTGAATCGTGACGAGCGGATTCGAGTCGAGCGTCGCATGAATCTGCGCCTGTGCTTCCGGCGGGCAAAACTTATCAAGGCCCGCGATGTGCAGCATTAAGGGGCTGTTCAGGTTCTTTGCCTCATCGAGAGTTTTCTCAATGCTGACGCCGTAGTAACCCACCGCACAATCCGGCTTAAAACGCACTGACAACAGGTACGCGAGGTTCCCGCCCATGCAAAAACCGACAGCACCAACACGCCCGCTGCATGCCGGATGCTTTCTCAGAAACCCGACCGTCGCCGCGGAGTCTTCCACGGCCTTCGCTTCATCAATCTTTTGATAAAGCTCGACGGCTTTGTTCCAGTCGTCGCCCTTGTCGGTGAGCTCGACGTTGCGCTCAATTCGCCAGAACAGATCCGGAACGAGGGCGACAAACCCGTGCGCCGCATACCAATCAGCCACATCGCGCAGAAAGCTGTTGATGCCGAAAACCTCCTGGAGCACGACGATGCCTGGTCCATAACCACTCGTCGGCAGCGCGAGGTAGCCGTCGAACTCCTCGCCATCGAAAGATTTGATCGTGATCATGGCCACAGATTATCACGAATCCGTGGGCCAGTTTTCAGCGACCCACTTTTTGCCGGCTTCGCACACGCTCAGGAAGTTGCACATGCGGCAGTGAGGTGCGGTCTTGACAGGAAAATTCACAGGGTCAGAAGAGAAGATCGTCCGCTGCATACCTTCATCGATCGCTTGTTCACAACGCGCCCGTTCGAGCAGTTCATCCGCGAGATGCACTTCGACGTTCGGCTCGAGAAAATGAAGTGTCACACGGATCTTCGCGCCCGCAAGCTTCGGCAACAGCTCGCGTACCGCGAGAGCATACGCCTGCATCTGTAGCTGGTAGTCCTCAGCCGCAGTCTTCAGAGCTTCTTCCAACGACGGATAACGGTTAACCGGCTTCGGCGGCGGCGCAGCTTCAAAATCGAAAGCGAATTGCCCACGCTCGGGCGCGCGGATTCGCGGCGCCGGCGGCTCGCGCGCGACTTCCGACTTGTCGTATGCGATGCGGTTGGTTTTGAAGTCGATGATCTCGATCTCGGCGTCGCCTCCGGGCGAGTGCGTGATCAAAAGCTTGTCGATGATACCGTTGAGAACTCCGAGTTGCCGTCGCAGGCGAAAGCTGAGCTCACTCCACAGACCATCTTCTCCGGCCGGCCGCGGCGAGTAGTGTTCGCCGATCTTCGGCGCCGTCTCAACGCGCTTGTAAACATCACTGTTGAGATAGTTCTTCGCGAGGGGCAGCATCGCTCTGATCGCCGCGTCCTGATCAAGTTCGACAAAGCGATCGGAGAGTTGCGCCTGCCGCAGCCGCACCACCTCATCGAAACTCGTCCGCAAACACTCTTCGACACTCTGGTCCGGCGTGTAGCGCTCGCAAAAACGATGTATCACCGCGCCTTTTAAAGTCGCCGTCAGGTTCGACGGCGGCTCAGGCGCCTCGGCGTTGTTCCAAACAGCCATCTGGTCTGCCGCCGGCAGTTGCAACACGCGATCGAAATAGTATTGCCGCGGACAGCGCTGGTAGTTAATCAACTGCGTGACGCTGAACCGGTGAATCGCGTTCCCGGTTTGCCGACCAAACGGC
Source organism: Pyrinomonadaceae bacterium (assembly GCA_036745095.1). GTDB lineage: Bacteria > Acidobacteriota > Blastocatellia > Pyrinomonadales > Pyrinomonadaceae > PSRF01. The sequence goes on along the minus strand of DAIOGT010000188.1, from coordinate 2,666 downwards.
CGAATCAGCGGGAACGCCTCGCTCAACGAGTCGGCGGAATGCATGCTGGTCTGCGGCGGCTCGTCCGGTGCAGACTCAAACTGCTCGGGCTCGTCCGCGAGATTGATCGTCAGTTGCAACTGAACGTCGTCGTCCAGGTCCACCACATCGCTCGCTCGCCTCTCGTGCAGTTCCAGCGATTGCCAGATCCACTTCAGCCACGAATCGTTCTTCGATCCGAGGTTCGCGATGTCGTCAGTCACGCCGGAAAGGATCAGACGATCTTCGGCACGTGTGGCCGCGACGTAAAGCAGTCGCATGCTTTCAAACTGTTCACGCCACGCGTGCCGCTTCTCGAAGTTTGTGAAGGTGCAACCGGCGACGAGATTGCCTCGACCATCGGGCACTTTCAGAGTCAGTCCCTGGTGACGATCGAGCAGAACCCAGTTGTCGGTTCCGACTCGTGATAGTCGTTGCAGGTCGGGAATGATAACGACCGGAAATTCGAGCCCCTTCGCCTGGTGAATCGTCATCAATCTGACCGCGTCAGCTGCTTGATCAATTTGCCCTTCACTCTCACGACTCCCAATAGCTTCGAACTCCTCAACGTAACGCACAAAGTCGCGAATCAAATGCGTGCCGGACCTCTCGAAACGAGCAGCAAGCGTAAACAACCGTTCGACGTTTGCGAGACGCTGTGCGCCATCGTAGTTGGCCGCGACGACCGTCATGTATTCCGATTCATCCACTGCATAACGCAGCAGATCCTGAATCGGATAGTGATGCCTGCGATCGACCAGCTCGCCGATCAGCTTTGCAGCACGATCGAGCAGCTCGTGCTCTTCGTTACTGATGAACGCGATCTCTTCGTGGTGGCGCAGCGCGGTGTAAAGCGGGCGCGTCGCCGAGAAACCCCGCAGCGGCGCGCCGGTTTCAACTTCGTTAATGAGCGGCGCGCAACGCAAAGCGAGCAACGCGTTGTCAGAAAGACCGCAGAGAGGTGAATGAAGAACTGCCGCGAGCGCGATCTCGTCAGTCTTGTTGTCTAAAAACCGGAGCAGTTGAATGAGGTCAGTGATCTCTTCGCGTTCGTAAAAACCGCGGCCAAGCACGGTTTGATACGGAATGTTTGCGCGCCGGAATACCGACTCGTAAATCTGCACCTGCGTCATCGCGCGAAACAGAAGCGCGATGTCGCCGTACTTAAGCTTCTCACGGTCCTGCGTAAGCGCGAGGATGCGCCGCGCAAGCTGCTGCGCATCGAGCACGCGCGAGTCCTGCTCGGCGCGCGGATCGTCTTCGAGCGAAGGCTTCGTCGTAAGCAGCAGCTCGACGAGTGGACCACTGTCGCGCAGCTCTCGTTTTGACTCGCTCTTTTCGTGCCTCACATAACCGAGCTGGTCCAGGTTTTTGTATTCGCTCGCGGGAACGTCATCAGGCACCTGAAACAGTCGCGCGAAGAGATAGTTGTAAAACGCGATCAGCGGCGGCTGGCTGCGGAAGTTCAACTGCAAAGGCTTTTCTTCACCACCGGCGGCGAGCAGAATCGACGTCATCTCACGAAACACGTCAACGTCCGCGCCGCGGAACCCGTAGATCGACTGCTTGCGATCACCGACGATAAAAAGATTCGCCGGCCGGCGACCCTTCGCAAGTGCAAGACGTTCGAGCAGCACACGCTGCACGGCATTCGTATCCTGAAATTCATCGACGAGAAAAAACCGGTAACGTTCGGACGTGCGCGCGACCACTTCCGGACGCTGCAACAACTCGAGCGTGCGCAATTCCAGATCGTCAAAGTCGAGCGCCGAGAGTTTCTGCTTCTCTTCGTTGAGTCGCTGATCGATGCGCAGCAACAGGTTGACGATTTCGAGCGCATACTGTCGCGCAAACAAATCGAGACAAACTTGCGGTATGCGACCCTGAAGATTTTTCTCCCAGACGAGTGTGTCCAGCGCTTTTACGTGATCGGCAACAGGCGGCCGCGCCTGCGGGCGATGCGCACGGAAGTTGTCAACGAGACGGCAGAAGTCGGCCAGATTTTCGTGCGAAGGAATCGACTTCAACAACTTTTGCGTTTCGGTCCATGCTGCCAGAACATCAGCCTGATTAGTGAGCGCGGCTTTAGTCGTGCGACGCACGCCGAGAAATTCTTCAATCGTGCGTTCGAGCTCTGCGAGCGCGCGTGCGTGATCTTCTTCGGTAGCGTGTACGCGCGCGGTGGCGAGCGCGAGATCTTCAAGGCTGAGGCCCTGACCGCGTGCCCCGCGATACAGCTGGGCGAGCGCTGTCGCGAGCCGGCTGCGGCCGACACCCAACGTTAGCCGTGAGATCTCGACGTGGCCGTTGCTGATGAACTCGGAAAGCACTTCCTCGACGATCAATTCGAGCATCATCGCCGCGCGATGTTCGTCGAGTAATAGAAACTGCGGATCGACGCGCGCCTCGATCGGAAACTCGCGCAGCAAGCGGGCGCAGAAGCCGTGAATCGTTGTGATTACGGCGCCATCGAGCGTGCGCTTGTAGTTTAGCCAGCGGCGCCGCTCTTCCTCATTCGCGATGCGCAGCATCTGGTTGAGCTCGCTGCGGAGGCGTTCATGCATTTCGTTTGCGGCGCGATTCGTGAAGGTGATCGCGACGATCTGATCGATGGAGAGACTGTGTTCGCGAAGGATGTGGACGTAGCG
>DAIOGT010000187.1:1620-9200 GCA_036745095.1 Pyrinomonadaceae bacterium | reverse complement strand
CGGGATCAAGGTTTATTTCTGCTGTTTTCATGAGGATTCTCGCTGTGAGAAAGCGCGAAGGCTGAAAGGTCCTGAAGGTCTTGCTGCGTCCACGTGTCGCTGTATTCGATCGTTTCTTCCTCGGCTGCGATGTCATTGAGGATCATGACCGCCAGCCGCAAACGTTCCTTAGGTGAGAGTTGTCGAACGCTTTCGTAGAGGTCTGTAGCTTTCATGATGTTCATCCAGCGGAATATAGCACGGTCAACCGCAAAGAGGCACAAGAGAGAGATGATTTTACCCGCTATCGTTGCGAGTCGGGTCGATTCTTTTGTGCGTTTTGTGCCTTTTGTGGCATGATTTCCTCCCTGACCAAAGAGGTACAACCCATGAACAAATTGAGATTTCTCGGCATCATCTTTGTATTTCTGACCGCAACAGTTTCGGTAACGGCGCAGGATTGGACGCAGTGGCGGGGACCGGCTCGCGATGGCTCAGTGTCGACAAAAAACACGCCGGTGGCGTGGCCCGAGAAGTTACAGCGCACGTGGCGCGTCGAGGTAGGCGAGGGCTACTCGTCGCCCGTCGTGTCCGGTGGGCGCGTGTTTGTTCATGGGCGACGCGATCCGGAAGAAATCGTGGCGGGCATAAACCTCGCCGATGGCAAAGTGGTCTGGCAGCAGAAATACCAGGCGAACTTCAAGAAGAATCAGTACGCCGTCGAAATGGCGAAAGGACCAAATTCGACGCCGCTCGTCGCGGGCAATCGACTCTTCACACTTGGCGTTACCGGAATTCTCAACGCGTGGGACACCGCCACCGGAAAGCTACTCTGGACCAGAGATTTTTCACAATCGATCGACACGTCGAAGCTATTCTGCGGCACCGCGGCATCGCCGCTGCTGGTCAATGGTCGCCTCGTGGTCCAGGTCGGCAGTGACATTCACGGCGGCCAAATTCTCGCGCTCAATCCCGCGACCGGCGCGACGGAGTGGGAGTGGAAGGGGCTTGGACCAGGTTACGCCTCGCCAGTCATCATTGATGTCAGCGGGAGCCAGCAGATCGTGACAATGACCGAAGGCTCCATCGTTGGTGTCGACGCCAAGATCGGTAAAGAGTTGTGGTCAGCACCGTTTCCGGACGAATGGCACGAGAATATCACCACACCACTCTGGACCGGCTCTCATCTCATCGTTTCGGGAACACGACAAGGCACGCACGCTTACACGTTGACGCAAACCGGCGGCAAGTGGCAGGCAATTGAGGTTTGGAAAAATCCAGACATCGCGATGTACATGAGCTCTCCGGTTTTTGGCGACGGTCTCGTCTATGGGCATTCGTCAAAGAAGAAGGGACAGTTTTTTGCAATCGACGCGAAGACCGGCGCGGTGCGCTGGACAACTGAAGGCAGAGAAGGCGAGCACGCTTCCATGTTACTTACTCCCCAACACGTCGTTTTCCTGACCAACGGCGCAGATCTGATCGTCGCCAAACGCGCGACACCGGCTTTCACAGTCGAGCGTCGGTACGAAGTTGCTGAGGCCGGAACGTGGGCCATGCCAATCCTGATGGGATCGAATATTCTCGTGCGTGACGCGACCGGATTAATGCTGCTCACGGCTGGGAAATAGACCACCGGTCATCCATCCGTGGCTCTAAACCTTGGAGAACAATTCCACACTTCTACTCAACCGGATGATCGACGCAAGCGTCGACGGTATGTTCGCGTTTGATCGCGACTGCCAAATCATCACGTGGAATCGTGCGATGCAGCGGATCTCGGGCTTCAGCCGCGAAGCCGTGCTGGGCAAACGTGTGGGCGATATTTTTCCTTTCCTGCGCGAAGAGGGTAACGACAGTTGTTTCTTAGCTGCGCTTGAAGGGGAAGAATCAGTTTCCGAGTATCATCCTTACGGCCCGTCCGAAACCGGCGTCTTCGAGAGTCACTACTCACCTTTACTCGACGAACACAACAACATCGTTGGTGGCATCGCCGTCATCACTGACATAACGGCGCGCAAGCAGGCAGAGGGCGCAGCGCAGACCGCGTATCGACAGTTAGCTTTTCACGTGGAGAGCTCGCCGCTTGCAGTGGTCGAGTGGGACAGCGACTTTCGCGTGTCGCGCTGGTCTGCGTCAGCCGAAAGACTCTTCGGATGGAAAGCGGAAGAGGTGATCGGGAAGCACGTCAACGAATGGCGCTTCGTGTTTGCGGACGACGAAGATGCAGTGGCGCTCGTGACGAATCGCCAGCGGCAAGGTGTCGAAATCCAGGGCGTGCAGCGCAATCGCAACTACACGCGCGACGGCTCCGTGCTGTTTTGCGAGTGGTACAACTCAGTGCTTCACGATCAGCGCGGCAAACTGATTTCAGTTTTATCACTCGTGCTCGACGTCACTGCCCGGCAGAGCGCAGAGGATGAGCGATCGGCCGCGCTCCTGCGGGAGCGTGACGCACGCCGGCACGCTGAAGAGGCCGATCGTCTCAAGGACGAATTTCTCGCCACACTCTCACACGAGCTGCGCACGCCTTTGACTTCGATTCTCGGTTGGGCGTCGATGATCCGCAACGGCGAAGTCGAAGGCTCGAACGCGTCACGCGCGATCGAAACGATCGAGCGTAACGCACGTTCGCAAGCGCGACTCATCGACGATCTGCTCGACGTTTCGCGGATCATCACCGGCAATCTCAGGCTCGATCTACACCCACTCAATCTCGCGCCGATTGTTGACGCTGCGCTCGACGCCTTGCGGCCGACCGCGGACGTCAAAGGTATACGATTGCAAACGCGCTTTGAGCCGAGTGAGTGCCTCGTGAAGGGCGATACAAATCGGCTGCGACAGGTAATCTGGAACCTGCTCTCGAATGCAATCAAGTTTACGCAGCGCGGCGGAAGTGTAAACGTCTACCTCAAGTGTGTTGAGTCGACTGCGCGCCTCTCGGTAAGCGATACTGGCGACGGAATCTCGTCGGAGTTTCTGCCGTACGTGTTCGATCGCTTCCGGCAAGCGGAAGGTTCAATTTCGAGAAAGCAAGGTGGGCTCGGATTGGGGCTGGCCGTGGCGCGACACCTCGTCGAGTTGCACGGTGGCACGATCACCGCGAATAGCGAAGGACTCGGCAAGGGGTCTGTGTTCACAGTGGATCTGCCCCTTGCGGAAGAGCGACGCGATCCGGCGCGCGCGGAAGAGCGCAGACGCGAAGTTGAGCGGCGTCGCGGTCGTAAAGGCGTCGTACGGCTTGATGGTGTGCACGTGTTGCTGGTTGAAGACGACGACGATTCACGCAAACTGCTCGGTACGATGCTCAAACGCCACGGCGCGCGTGTCACGTCGACAAAATCTGCTGCCGAGGCGCTCGACGCGTTTGAGGGCGAGTTGCCGGATGTGATGGTTAGCGACATTGGTATGCCCGAACAGGATGGTTACGAGTTGATACGCAGAATGCGATCGTTGCCGGTGGAAAAAGGCGGCGCCACGCCCGCGATTGCGTTGACAGGTTATGCGTCGCGGAAGGATCGCGAGCGCGCGCTCAGCTCGGGTTATCAGCAGCACGTTGCGAAACCGATCGAACAGGCGGACCTGATCGCTGTCATTGCGTCACTGGTGGGACGTGGTGATTGATTTCGATAACAAGAAAATGAGGTATGAAATGAGACGACGATTATACGTCATTCCGGTTCTTCTACTCTTATTACTCCCCGTTTACGCGCAACAATCGGATCCGTCGCTGATCAATCTTGATTCGCTGTTCACCTACCGCATCCGGCCGCTTGGACCAGTGCAGTGGCAGACGGACGGCAGCGGTTATCTCGCACTCGAGCCCTCGCCGGCGAAGAGAAACTTTGTCGACATCGTTCGTTACGACGTGAGCACTGGGGAGCGCTCCGTCAAAGTGTCGGCCGAGAAACTCACGCCCACTGGCGCTGCCGAGCCACTGTCAGTCGAAGAGTTTTCCCTGACCGCCGACGAGCAGAAACTGCTCATCTTCACAAATTCCCAGCGCGTCTGGCGCAGCAACACGCGTGGCGATTACTGGGTGCTCGATCTCAAAGCCAACACCCTAAAGAAACTCGGTGGCGCCGACGCTAAGCCTTCGAGTCTGATGTTTGCGAAGTTCTCGCCCGACGGCGAGCGCGTTGGCTACGTGCGCGACAATAACATCTACGTCGAGAACCTTTCCGGCGATTCGAAAATCACAAAACTTACTACCGACGGCTCACGCTACATCATCAACGGAACCTTCGACTGGGTCTACGAAGAAGAACTGTTTTGTCGCGATGGATTTCGCTGGAGTCCTGACAGTAAGCAGATTGCGTACTGGCAGCTCAATTCCGAAGGCGTGAAGGAGATGCAGCTCATCAACAACACCGCCGGGCTGTATCCAGTCGTCACTTCGTTCCCATATCCAAAAGCGGGTGAGACAAACTCGGCCGCACGTGTCGGCGTCATTGATGCGAATGGTGGTCCAACTCGCTGGATCGAAGTGCCTGGCGACCCGCGCAACAACTACCTGCCGCGGATGGAGTGGGCCGCGAGCTCAACCGAGCTCGTGATCCAGCAGCTCAATCGTCGCCAGGACACGAATACGGTCATGCTTGCCGACGCTGGCACCGGCAAAGTTCGTCCGGTCCTGACTGAGAAAGACGAAGCGTGGGTTGATATCGCGTGGGGCGACATCGACTGGGACAAAACCGGAATCGGGCGCGGCGACGTTGAATGGATCGACGGCGGTAAGCGTTTCTTGTGGGCCAGCGAACGTGATGGCTGGCGGCATATCTATTCAGTCTCGCGAGATGGCGGCGATGTGAAGACGATCACGCCGGGTAATTACGACGTGATCAGCGTTGCGCGTGTTGACGCGCAGAACGGATGGCTCTACTTCATCGCTTCACCGGAAAACGCGACGCAGCGATATCTCTATCGCGTGCGCATCGACGGTTCCGGCAAGGAAGAGCGACTCACGCCCGCGAACGCTCCCGGCACGCACAGCTACAACATCTCGCCGCGCGGTGATTTTGCGATTCACGATTATTCATCTTTCAACCGCGTTCCGGTCACGGATGTGGTGCGACTGCCGCAACACGCCGTTGCGCGAACGCTGATCGACAACAAGCAGGTGCAGGATCGTCTGGCCCAGTTGAAGCAAACGCCGTCAGAGTTTTTCAAAGTCGATATCGGTGAAGGCGTTCAACTGGACGGCTGGATGATGAAGCCTCACGACTTCGATCCGCAGAAGCGATATCCGGTGCTGTTTCATGTTTACGGTGAACCGTGGGGCCAGACCGTGCTCGATACGTGGTTCGGTCGAAATCGGATTTGGCACCAGATGCTCGCGCAGCAGGGATACGTCGTGATGAGTGTTGACAACCGTGGCACGCCCGCTCCGCGAGGCCGCGCCTGGCGCAAGATCATCTATCGCAAAATGGGAATCGTGAACTCGGGCGACCAGGCGGCCGCCGCTCGTGCGATTGCGAAGTGGCCTTTCGTCGATTCAGCCCGCATTGGGATCTGGGGTTGGAGTGGAGGCGGTTCGTCCACATTGAATGCGCTCTTTCGCCATCCCGACGTTTACGCGACGGGAATGTCTGTCGCGCCCGTGCCTGACCTTCGTTACTACGACACGATTTACCAGGAACGTTACGGTGGCCTGCCTAAAGACCATCCTGAGGAATGGAAGCAAAGCTCGCCGCTCACGTTTGCGAACCAGTTAAAGGGCAATCTTTTGATCGTGCACGGGACGGGCGACGACAACGTCCATTACCAGGGCACGGAGGCGTTAATCAACGCTCTAATCGCCGGGAATAAGCAGTTTTCGATGTTTGCGTATCCAAATCGATCACACTCGATTTCCGAAGGAACGGGTACGGCCAAACATCTGATGGGACTGCTAACGCGGTATCTCAACGACAAGATGCCCGCCGGACCAGCGACAGCTACCACCAGTTCGACGCGGTAATTTTAGCCACGGATGACACAGATTTTCCTGTTTTAATCTGTGTCATCTGTGGTAGCCTAATCCTCGGGTTGACGGCCAACCTGCTTGCCCAGTTCTCACCTCTCCTAAATTCAACGAATACTCATTCTCTGTATGGAATCCAAAGTCGATGCAGCCCTGCGGCGTCTGGTTGCGACCAATCTCGTCGCTCTCTTATTTACCGATCTGTCCGGAAACATTCTCAGTGCGGACGATAGTTTCCTAAATCTGCTCGGTTACACTTCCGAAAACCTACCTCGTAGCATTCATGATCTGACACCGCCGGAACATCATCGTCTCGACGAAGAAGCCTTCGAAAAGCTGATGGCCTTCGGCGCGTGTGCGCCGTTCGAGAAAGACTTCCTGACGCACGACGGCACACCGTTGCCGGTTTTGTTCGGCGCGGCGATGCACGACGAAGAGATCGTGTGTTTTGTAGTAGACCTTTCTCAGAACAAGCAGACACAGGAAAAACTGAACCACCTCGCTTATCACGATGCGTTGACCGATCTGCCGAACCAGGTGCTCTTCAAGGATCGACTGAAGCAGGCAATCGCGCTTTCTCGTCGCAACGATCAGATGCAGGCGGTGCTGCTGCTTAATATCGATCGGTTCAAAACTATCAACGATTCGCTCGGCTACACTGCGGGCGATCGTCTGTTGCAGTCAGTAGCCCAGCGCCTGACGAGTTGTGTTCGCGAAAGCGATACAGTCGCACGTTTTGGTGGTGATGAATTCGCGGTCCTGCTCACGCAGATCCCGCGTGCACAGGACGCAGCGAATGTCGCACGCGCTATCAAGCAAGCACTCGATCAGGCATTCATTTTCGACGACCAGGAAATCTTCGTATCGAGCAGCATCGGCATCAGCATGTTTCCTCAGGACGGTCGCGACACCGCGGGCCTCTTAAAGACCGCAGGCGTCGCCCTCGATCGCGCGAAAGTTCAGGGCGGCAACACTTTTCATTTTTATACTGCGGGTGGGACCACGCGCGCGTTGAAACAGCTCGTGCTCGAGAGCAACCTGCGGCCCGGTCTCGAGCGTTCTGAGTTTTTCGTGCAGTACCAGCCACAGGTTGACGTTCGTGCCTTTCAGCTCGTCGGCATGGAAGCGCTCGTGCGCTGGCAGCATCCGAGTTTGGGCCTGCTCTATCCGAACGAGTTTGTTTCGCTCGCCGAGGAAAGCGGCTTGATTATTTTACTGGGGGACTTTGTGCTGCGCACCGCGTGTGCTCAAAACAAAGCGTGGCAGGACAAGGGCCTGATGCCGATGCGCTTATCGGTGAACTTCTCGGCGCGACAGTTTCAGCAAGCGACGTTCATCTCCGATGTCGCGCACCTGCTGAAAGAGACGAACCTGGATCCGCGCTGGCTCGAACTGGAGCTGACGGAGAGCTCGATCATGAAGGATCCGGAGGAGGCGATTGAGAAACTACACGAGCTGAAGCTGATGGGAATCAGCGTGGCAATTGACGACTTCGGCACCGGCTATTCGTCGCTGAATTACCTGAAGCGTTTTCCGATCGATACGTTGAAGATCGACAAGTCGTTCGTTTCCGACGTTTGCAAAGATCCACACGACACGGCGATCGTGCGCGCGATTATCAACCTGGGCCATGCGCTCG
>DAIOGT010000187.1:0-1520 GCA_036745095.1 Pyrinomonadaceae bacterium | reverse complement strand
GATCCACACGACACGGCGATCGTGCGCGCGATTATCAACCTGGGCCATGCGCTCGATCTGACGGTGGTGGCGGAAGGCGTTGAGACTAAGGAACAGCTTCAATACCTGACCGCGCTCGAGTGCGACGTCGTGCAGGGATTTTTGTTCAGCAAGGCAGTGTCGGCAAAAGCGTTTGAAGAGTTGTTAGTCGAGCAGCAACGCGTTACAGCGGGCAAAGATGTTTCGGCAACCGTGCCTTTATCCGTCGATTCGCTCGTGTCTGCGGGTTAACTCTGAACAAAAGCTCGCGGCAGCTTTGTCGAGCATCCAGATCAGCTCGCCTTGATTGGGCTTCACGGCCTGCGCCGGATACTTGTTCTCGCCTTCAAGCACCTCTTTTACGATCTCCGCTTTGTCCGCGCCGGTCACGAGAAATAAAACTGACGCGCTATTGTTGATGAGCGGCAGTGTCATTGTGATGCGATGGGTTTGCAGTTTCTCGACCCAGGGAGCGGCTACGAGACGTTTGGTTTCGTGCAGCACTTCGGAACCGGGGAAGATAGATGCCGTGTGGCCATCCGTGCCAAGACCGAGCAGGATCAGATCCAGTCGCGGCAGATTTTGTTTGGTAACGTCGCGTAGTGTTTGCTCGTATTCACTCGCGGCTTGCGCCGCATTTGGATTCTCACCTCGGATGCGATGAACGTTGCTGTATACGTGTGACAACAGCGCTTCATTCGCCATGCGATAGTTGCTGTCCGGGTGATCTGGTGGAACGTGGCGCTCGTCCGACCAGAAGAAGTGCAGGTTGGACCAGGGCACGTGCTCGCGAAACTCCTTTGCCAAAACTTGAAACATTGCCTTCGGCGTCGAGCCGCCGGACAACGCCACAGTCTCAGGCCTCCGCGAAACAAAATACTCCGCCGCCGCGCGTGCCAACTCTTTTGCATCCGCGAAAATCCTGATCATTCGTAGAATCCGCCTCTACAGTATTGCGACGATCCTCAGTGGCCCACCACTGCCACCTTTAATCTTCATCGGCAAGGCGATCACTGAAAAACCCCTGGCCGGCAGTTGATCCAGGTTCGCGACATTCTCAAACGCTGGAATATTCTTTTCAAACAAAATGCGATGACTCTCGAAGAGCGTCGACTGCCCGTGATCGATACTCGCCGTGTCTAAGCCAATCGCTTTGATCGACCGATTCTGCGTGAGCCAGCGTGCCGCTGCCGGATCCAGTCCCGGAAAGTGCAGTTTGGACACCGCTTGATCACCACGCTCGTCAGTTCCCAAATACTTTCTACGATCCGGATAGAACTTGCCGAAGCCAGTTCGCAGCAATACGATCGTCCCCTGAGGAATCCGGCCGTTTCGTCTCTCCCAATTTTCAAAGTCCGCGACGCTCACGAGATAGTCGGGATTTGCCGCACACTGCGTCGTCACGTCGATCACAATCGCCGCGCCCATGAGTTGTTGGAGTGGAATTTCGTCAACTGTGTAACGACCTTTGGCGAAGTGAACCGGCGAGTCGAGATGTGTGC
>DAIOGT010000186.1:2271-9264 GCA_036745095.1 Pyrinomonadaceae bacterium | reverse complement strand
GATATCTCGGCAATCCCGTGCTGACTGGAATCGGCCGACTCTTCTTCCGCACTCCCTGCGGGGACTTTCACTGCGGGCTACGCGGATTCAGCAAAGCAGCGATCCAGCGTCTGGATTTGCGAACAACGGGGATGGAGTTCGCGAGTGAAACGGTCGTCAAGGCGTCGTTGCACGGATTGCGAACTACTGAAGTTCCGACGACGCTGTCTGTCGATGGACGTACTCGGCGCCCGCACTTGCGAACCTGGCGCGATGGCTGGCGGCACCTGCGGTTCCTGTTGCTTTACAGTCCGCGCTGGTTGTTTCTGTATCCGGGTCTGCTGCTGATGCTTATGGGCGCCGTGGTGAGTGGATGGCTACTCGTTGGGCCGAGAGTCGTCGACGGCATCACTCTCGACGTGCACACGTTTCTCTATGCGGCGATGGCGATCGTTATCGGTTATCAGACTGTGATCTTCGCGATTTTCACCAAGGTGTTTGCGATAACGGAAGGACTGCTCCCTGAAGATCCCAGACTCAAGAAGCTGTTTCTTTATATCAAACTCGAAACCGGCATACTTGCCGGCGTACTCCTGCTCGCCGCCGGAATCGCTTTATCGATTTACGCGTTGAGTTTCTGGAGTTCGAGGTCGTTTGGACCACTCGATCCGTCGCAAACGTTGCGCCTCGTGATCCCGGCAGTGACTTTAATCGCGCTCGGCTTACAAACTGTGTTATCAAGTTTCTTTCTCAGCATACTCGGACTGGAACGACACTAGCCGGAAGGCACAAACAGCAGAACAAGAAATGCTTAAATTTCCAAGGGTCGTTGTTTATCTCTGGATCGCGTTACTCGCTTTTTCATTTTACATTTCAGTTCGCACTTCTTACCGGCGCTCACTCGCCACGGAAGAGTTTGCCTACGCTTGCGACTCATTCGGCTACCTGCGCATGGCGAAGCAGTTCCGGCACGCGTACGAGCGCGGCGTGTGGCCTCACTTCGAACTCGAGTCGGCGCAAACGCGGCTGCTGATCAACTTCATGCTGCAAAACAATGTTCCCGTGACGCGTTGGGATGAAGCAATAGCGCCTCACGCGCACCACTACGCGCCCCGGTCCGGCAATGTGGTCGTGCAATACCCACCCGGAACGGGTCTCGTGCTCTCGATGTTTCCGCAGGGCGAAGCGGTCTATCGTTTAAATCGCCTCATCGTGTGGGTGTTTATGGTCGCCGGCGCTTTAGCATTGGCAATTGCGGCGTGGAAGCGAGCGTGGGTATCGATTGGACTCGTCGTGTTGGCACTGAGTCTCGGGTTAATGGTGCTGGCGCGACTCGGCGCGCTGAGCTTTTCGATAAATGCGGTGCTCGTGCCGATTCTTTTGACTTGTGTTTTTGCCCTCGTCGCATTGCGACTCAAGACTGCCGATCGCGAAGTCCTCGCGTTGCTGTGCGCCTTGCTTGCCGGCATGTCGCTGGGATTAGCGACGATGATCCGGTTGCCGTCATTCTTATTGTCGGCGGGTTTTTTGGTCTTGCTCTGGCCAGGCTTTCGCAACTTCAGAATCAAGAGTCTACCGGTAGCGTTCGCGCTCGGCGTGACCATCATGGGCGTGATTCCAGTCGTCGTTAATCAGCATAAAGTTGCGGGCGCCTGGTATCTCACAACCTATTCGCGAGCAGACGCTGAACCGCCGACGCTTAAATATCTAGGTCAGAACATTTCTTACTTCCTTGTTAACGGAAACGGAACGGTGGACAACTGGGCGCTGTTTGCCGGGTTCATCGGTTTCATTGGTTTGCTGATGCTTTACCCGCGGCGAGACTCAGAGCAGTTCAATCGTCTCGGCTTGAGCTGGAAACGACTGGTGCTGGCCGTAATGCTTCTGTGGCTAATAACGCTTTGTTATTTTCTCGCGCACCGGATCACAAGCGGGCACTACATGATCTCTGCGGTGTTTGCGACGGTGACGCTCCTCGGTTTTGGAGCTTTTGCGATGGAGATCACGAGCACTGTGGCGCCGCGATTTGAGCGACGCAGGATCCTCTCGTGGGTCGCGCTTGTCCTGATACTCTGGCCCGGCGCTGTGACACTCAAACGCGTCTGGTCTGAACGTTACACTGGTCCAGCGCCCGAGAGAGCATACACGCGTCCGCCGATTCTGCTTCCGTCTGAGCTGGTGGATGACAACGCATGGATCTGGGCAGACCTACTGACAGGTTCACTCTGGTATTACGCAAACAAGCCTGCCTTCAAGATTCAGTTCACTGACGAAGAGATACGCGCGAAGATGTTTAAGTTCGTATGGGAGCGAGGAGATAGACAATATTTGATCCAGGACAGCGAGCAGATGAAGGTATATATCGCCGAGATTGAAAAACTTGGAGGCAGACTCGAGATGCGAGGCAAGGTCGATGGCCAGCCGTACTTCCTCGTCGTTTGGCCCAACGGCGGACCTTCAGTCGCGGACAAACGCGGATGAAGCAAAACGAACTCCGTGTTTTCTCGCGTTCATCTGCGGCAGGTCTTGTGCTGGGTGTTTTTGGCACGATTCAGTATCACGCGCCGCAATTCTTCTCTGGCTTCGACAGGTTTTTCGGAGATCGCGGCGACGTGCGCGGGTTTGTTTTCTTCTGCGAGCACTGGTACCAATCGATACTCGGCAAAGCCTCGTTGCTTAACCCGGGAATTTTCTATCCGACAAAGCGAACGCTCGCATACTCGGACCTTCTCTTTGGCTTCGCGGCGCCCTACTCAATGTTCCGTGCGCTCGGCTTCAGCATCTTTACCTCCACCGAGCTCATGATTGTCCTGCTCACCTTCCTCGCATACTGCGTCGCCTTTTTTTTGTTGTACCGGACACTCGGCTTCGGCCTTGTACCGTCGTGCTCGGGCGCGATGTTCTTTGCGTTCAATAGTCCGAAATTCAATCAGCTCACGCACCTTCAGTTGCAGTACGTGCTGTTGCTGCCACTGATCTTTGCGTTCGTTATCACGTTCGCAAAGCGTGTGGACACGATCGATCAGCGAAAAGCAGCGTGGCTTCTGTCGCTTACGGCTGTGTGTTTGAATGTGCAACTCACCACGACGTTTTACTACGCGTGGTACTTCACAATTTGGACCATCCTCTTTTTCCTGCTCGCACTCGCGTTTCGGGGATCGCGAAACTTTATCATCGCCACCATTCGGAAGTTCTGGCGCGCATTCGGCATCGGCGCGGTGGTATTTCTCATCGGCTTTATCCCGATACTGCTCGTGTACCTGCCGGCAGTACGCGTCGGCACGTGGTATCGATTTGACTTCGTAATCGAGATGATTCCCGACTGGCGTGCGTTGTTGTCAATGGGCGAGGGCAACTACGTTTGGGGATGGTTCTATAAGCGCTTGAACGAAGATCCGCGACCGTTAGCGTGGGGTGAGCTAATGGTCGGCATAGGACTAATTCCTTCGCTTGCGTGGATCGCTCTCACAGTTGCTTCAGTTTGGTTAATTAAGACAGGACGCAGGGCTACCTCGAAGCGTGAAGTCGGCTTGTTATTTCTCGGCGTGATGATTTTGGCGACGGGCATCTTTTTCGTGCTTGGCTTCAAGTTCGGCAGTTACTCGGCGTGGCAATACATTTACAAATACTTTCCGGGAGCGGGTGCGATTCGCGCAGTCTCGCGGTACGTGATCTTCCTGACTCTGCCGATGTCAATCGCGTTTGCGTACGGGTTGGAAAGGGTGCTCCAGTTTACCTCTGGCAAGCGAGCATTGACTGTCGTCGTTTTGCTGGTCGCGGCCTTCGGTGTGTTCGAGCAGTTCGGAGTACCGCGAGTTCACGGCACTGGTTTCTCTACCAGCGTCGAAGAGACTTATCTGAAAACGATGGTGGCGAAATTGCCGGGCGACTGCACTGCTTTCTACGTCTCCCCTGGGCCCTACGGGAGACGGGCAACTGCGGAATTTCATTATCATTACGATGCGATGCTGATCTCGATCATGTCTGGCGTGAAGACATTGAACGCATCGAGCAGCCAGTTTCCGCGCGACTGGAACTTCTATTTCTTCAGAAACCCGGACTACGAGATCAAAGTTAAAGAGTGGATCGACTCGCAGAAAATCTCAGGAAAGGTTTGTCGCCTCGAACTTCATCCGGAGGTTGAAGCTTTCGATCCGAAAACGTTCAGTCCGGTTGACGATCCGGAATTTTTCGTGGGGCAGTTGTACCGCGATTTCGCGGGCGAGGAGCCGAAGCCGGAGGTGATCGCTTCACAAGTAGAGAAGATCAGGAACTGCAGACCGCACGATGAGACATGTGAGCGCGCGCAAGTGGCGTTGAAGATTTTTCTTGGCACGGGTTTTCACGAGCGCGGCTTCTTGATACTGCGAATGTATCAAGCGAGTTTGGGGCGCATGCCGCGTTATGAAGAGTTCATGGATGCGATGCGTCGTTATGGTGAAGTTACCGAGAGTCAAAAGTTGCCGCAACGAATCGACAGCGATGAGATGATGCGGCTCGGAAATCGGAGCTTTGTGATGCTTCACTACTTCGGCTATCTCCGGCGGGATCCTGACCCGCGTGATGTTGATGGCTGGACCGAGATTCTGGATCGAAGTGGCGTGGCGACCCGCGTGACGGAAGGGTTTATTAATTCCCTGGAGTATCGACAACGGTTCCGAAACTGAGCCGCGGATAAGACGGATCAAAGCGAGGATTCGATTGCAGTGATTAAGGATTTTCTGACGATGTCGGGTTGGTAACGCGAAAGGACGTAGTCTCGTCCAAGCTGGCCCATGTTAGTGAGCAAGGCTTCATTCGCGGATAACTCAGTTAAGGCGTTAGCGAAGGTTTGATAGTTGCTATAGATGCGACCGGCGCCGCTGTCCTTGATGTGGTCGGCTAAAACAGTCGAGGCGCTGTTAACGAGGACCGGTGTGTGCTGGGCCATTGCTTCAAGGGTCACGATGCTGAAGCTCTCATTCGGCGAGGGATTCACGAACATCATCGCGCCCGACATCAAACGGAACTTCTCCTCATCACTCACGAACCCCCTGAACTCAATATCTTCATGCTGCGGCACCGGAATGTCGTCCTTGCCCGTGATGATCAGGCGCAACGGCGATGGCTGTGTCTTCTTGAAAGTGATGAAGTAATCGAAAAGTTGAACACAACCCTTATTTGGATCGACGCGACCCGAATAGAGTAGGTACGGCGCGGGCGCCCACTGCGGCTCGCGGACGTCTGTTTCGATCGCCATCGAAACTATTTGTCCCGGCAGGTCGCCCCAGAGTTTTTGGCCCACGCGCTGCTCGGCGGCTGTCAGCCAAACCAGTTGCCGGGCACGGCGTGCGGCGTATTTGTATGCGGGGAGATAAGCCGGCAGTTCGTCGTGGAGTGTTGGCGCGAAGAGCGCATTGCCGGCAGGTAGTTGCTGTAAGCCGAAGTAAGTCGTCGGATAGAGATATGTAATGAAGATGATTGCGCGGTAGTCGCGCCAGTTCTCCTTGATGTATCGCAGCAGTGGTTCGGAATAGGGTCCCTGATGGCGAATGAGGTCTTCCTGTAACGCAATCGTCCAGCCAAGCGGCGGCACGTCCTGGTTTCTCGTCGGCACGAGTGGGCCGAACTCTTGCACTAATCGATCGAGCAGTCCGGCCCAGTACTGACTGCGCCCGATCGTCACCGGGAACCTGACGATCCGCACGCCATCGCGGGTTTCTGCTCCTGCGGGTAACGCGTTGGCCCATGCGGAGGTGTCGATTGCGGTCGTCGTTAGCAGATCGACTTCGTACGCATTGCGGAGGAGTTGTGCATAGTGCCACGCAAGTGTTTCCGATCCGCCGACGATGTCTTCATGGCACCTTTGTACAACGATCGCGACTCTACTCATTTCAGTTTTGACATCGCCCGGAGAAAGGTGTTCTCGATCACCTTGTTAGTAAACAGCGACTGGTAGCGCCGTTGACCGCGCAGTCCCAATCCATTACGCACCGATTCGTCTGTGACAAAC
Source organism: Pyrinomonadaceae bacterium (assembly GCA_036745095.1). Classification (GTDB taxonomy): domain Bacteria; phylum Acidobacteriota; class Blastocatellia; order Pyrinomonadales; family Pyrinomonadaceae; genus PSRF01. The sequence goes on along the minus strand of DAIOGT010000186.1, from coordinate 3,293 downwards.
TTATGGACTGATCCGGCGACCAGCGTTGGGTCCCGGTCGGCCCAAACAATTCCGGCATCGCCTACCGTCTCAGGAATCGCGGTGGATGCGTAGGCCGTGATCGGCAGCTTCATTGACATTGCTTCAACGAGCGGCACGCAGAACCCTTCATGCTCGCTAACAGTCACAAACGTGTCGGCCACGAGATAGTAGGCTTTCAGTTGCTCATCAGAAATTCCGCCCGTGAATACGACAGCGTTCGCGAGGCCGAGCTTCTGCACGCCGCGATGCAGGAGTTTTGAATACGAGCTCAATCCCTCGCCGCCCTTGCCCACGACGATCAGGCGTGACTTGTTGTTGTAGTCGTAATAATAGTGCGCGAAGACCTCGATCAGGTGATGCACATTCTTATGGGGCACCACGCGACCGACAGTTAAGATGTTCGCGCTGACGCCGGAGTATTTTTTGAGAATGTCCTGGTCTGCCGTAATCGTGGAAAGTCGATCGATGTGATGAAAGGGCGGCACCGCCAACGATCTCGATGCATCAGCACCCGCCGTAACCAGTTCCCGCATACTGAATGACGAATTGGAAATGTAAAGATCGCATTGAGCGTCGCCAAGATCTAGCAGCTCCTTTCGTCCTCTCTCACACAAGTCCTGATCGGTTCGACTAAAGCCAATAAAGAATTCGGCGGGCGTGACGTTGTGATACCTGATGACGCGACGGCACCGTGCGGCGCGAATGAATCGTACGCCGGGATCCCAGCCTCTCGAATGGTGATAGATAAGAATGTCACTCGAGCTTTTCAGAAAATTTCCGAGACGCGTGAGATCCGAAATCGCGGGGTGCGACAGCGAATGGGTTTCGCAAAACAGGCTGACTTCGTTACCGTTTCTGGTGAGGACATCAAACATCCCGAGGATGTCGTTACTGACTGCATCAGCAGTCGCCAGGCTCGGCGTTAGAATCGCAATTCGCGTCATCTGCGGTAACTATTAGCCTCTTGTGGATGCCACGGGCTTGCCCCGTGGAGTTTCACG
>DAIOGT010000186.1:0-2171 GCA_036745095.1 Pyrinomonadaceae bacterium | reverse complement strand
GATGCCACGGGCTTGCCCCGTGGAGTTTCACGTTTGTACCTACCTCCACGGCGCCAGGCCGTGGCATCTAGAACCCGAATCCGGCCTGTGTGGCGACATCGAGAAATCGTTTTTCGATCGCGTGATTTGAAAAGTTTTCTTCGTAGCGACACGAGCCTTTGTAAACAAGCGCCATCCGCGCGTCTTCATTAGTCCGGAGAAAGTCGATCGACTGCGCCATCAGGTACGGGTCTCGTTGCTCCCAAACAATTGCTGCGTCGTGCGTAGTCTCGGCGATCGCCGTCGAAGCGTAAGCGACGATCGGCACTTTCATCGCCATCGCTTCCACCAGCGGCACGCAAAAGCCTTCATGCTCGCTCGTCATTAACAGAGCGTCCGCGATCAGGTAATACGATTTCAGCGCCTCATTCGAAACTTCTCCCGTGAACACGATGCGCGAGTCGATGGACCACCATTCCATCAACTCTCGCAGCCTTTTCGTATATTTCTCGAAAGCTATATTTTCTGAGCCGACGACGAACAAACGCGCCTGGCTGTTGAAGTCATAGTAATAACTCGCAAAGGCCTCGATGAGATCCGCATGTCCCTTGTTCGGCCTTACGCCGCCGACAGTCAATAAGTTGACGTTTTCATCCTTATAAGTATCGAGAAGCTCGAGGTCAGCGTGACTGCCGCGCAATTGATCACCCTGGTTGAATGGTGGAACTACAAACGTTCTCGCCTTCTCACTGCCGGCCGCGAGAAGATCTGATTTATTGAACGCGGACGCCGCAAGATAAAGATCCGGACGCGATGCGATGATGTCTTTTAGCTGCTCACGTCCGCTTTGGCAGAGACGCTGATGATCTTCGCTGATGCCTGCGAAGAACTCCGGCGGCGTCACGTTGTGATACTTGACGATCTTCTTACACGAGGCTGCCTTCAGCGTCTCAACGCCCGCACTGCATCCGATAGAGTGGTGATAAATCAAAACATCGTCGGTGCGTAAGTATGACAACGCCGTAGCGGGCGCCGCGATCTCCTCGCCTGCGATATTCGTGCTCTCTGCGAAGATGCGGACATCGTGACCACGCTCGCTGAGCAGGCGACGCATTGCGAGGACGTCGTTGCTCACAGCGTCGGCCGAAGTCAGCGTGGGCGTGAGAATCGCGACGCGGATCATTGCAGATCGTGTGGAGGATCAGGTTTGCGCGCGACTACAGCGTAATTCATTGGACCATAAAGATAATGGTTGAAGTGACTCGTGAGTTGATCTTTCACTTCGATCCTCGGCGACGAAATCGCATGAAGCTTCAACACTTCCTCACAGCGAAAGCCCCGTGCTTCCACGAGCAGCTTCATCGTCTGAATCGGTATCGGATTATTGTGAGTGGGGTCGAGATAAAAATTACAACTGCCGACGAGGAGATTTTCCGGATTCGGTGTTTCCAGAATTATTAGGCCGCGTGGTTTGAGGGTGCGGGCGGCTTCGTCCAGAAACCTCACCAGCGTTTCCAGAGGAAGATGCTCCGCGAAGTGAAAAGCGGTGATAGCGTTCAGTTTTGCATCCGGTAACGATCGCAAATAGGCGAGTGCTTCGCTCTCGACGACATCGAGAGATAAATCTCGGCATCGTTGCAACACAATGCGATTCGTATCGATTCCGCGAGCCTGAAGACCGGCGTCGCGAAGGACCTCGAGCCACTCACCGCGTCCACATCCGACGTCAAGTATCTCTGCCTGGATTCCAGCCCGTTGCAAGATCGGCAAATAAATTTTTACCGCCTCCTTGATCTGTTCGGGCGTGCCACGCAAAACATCTTCAAGCGAGAAATAGAGGGAATCGAGCAGATGATCTTTTTCCTGCTCTGCAGCGCTACTCGCAACAGCGAAAGCAGATGAGTTGCCGTCGAGCAAACGCGACAGTCGTGTTTCCTGCTGCGCGATATCCATGCGGAACTTTTGCAGTCGCTCAGTTAGTTGATCAATTTGTTTTTCGATCTGCGCATTCAGCCCCTGCAATTCTGCGGTATGACGATCCACAACTTCAGTCTGTTTTTGTGCTTGTTGGATCGTTTGGTTGATCCGCAAAGACAAGTCTGCTCGAAATGCGCTCTGAGTCTCTATTAATTTTTCCTGTTCGCGAAGCACCGAATTGACCTGACGTCGCACCAGCTCGTTCGATTGTTGCA